>JASJYH010000030.1 GCA_030123675.1 Anaerolineae bacterium
TAGTTGCCCTATCCTACCCGATATTACCAATCTAGACAAGAGCGTGTCTGACAGGTTTGATAAGAATAGCGGAGCCGTTATTAACTCGACATTATTAACACGGCATTATCGCTAGCATATCGCTCTTAATCTTCCTGGAAGCTGTATCCCCCTGGCCAGGTTTGGATAAGATTCGTCTCACCGGCTTCTTCGTCCAATTTCTTGCGTAATCTATAGACCATATTCTTAAGCAGGGACTGATCTTGCTCCCGCTGAGATCCCCAAACTGTCTGGATGATTTCTTTGCCCTTGAAGACGTATCCCGGCCGGCTCATTAGCAAATGCAGTAAGCGAAATTCCAGGTTGGTCAAGCGTACATCTTCCCCATTTTCAGCGACCGCAGCGCGCCGAGATGGATCAAGGCGCAACTTGTTCGTCCGGCGTGGAGACATGGGCTCGGTCCAGCTGCGACGCGACCAGGCTGCGATTTTTGCGAGAAAAATGGACGGGCTTATTGGCTTGATCATACACTCATCCACACCCGCAGTATAAGCTTCCAAAATCTCTACTTCGTTATTTGTTGGCAAGAAAAGCAAAATCGGGCAAGAACAAATGGCTCGGAATTTTTTGCATAACGCTATCCGATCCTTGTGTGAGGCGTTTACATCGATGATGATGAGATCAGGAATATCTTCTAAGGTCCTACTCATGGCACGTTGTACAGAGGTTTCAATAATTGCCACAAGCCCTTTTTCCCGGATTATATATCCCCAAATAGGAGCGGTATCAGTCTGGTCACAAATAATGAAGACTCGCAAGGAAACTGGAAGGTTGAGTGGCTCAGATTTTGTCATAAATTTAACTTTCGAATATCTCTAAGTCGATTGTAACCAATATTATATTCAAGATTTCGGAAAAGGGTAACAATAAGTCACAAAATAGTACCATTGTGTTACCAATGGGTGATATATCAAAAATCAAACCCCGCTTATACTGAGTTTTGAAGTCAACATCAGGAGGATTACCAATTATGAAAAAACAAATTCTAATTATGCTGGCAGTACCCCTTTTGAGCACAGCTTGTCAATTGGGTAGGCGGACAGGCAGAACCTACCGCAATTGCACTGCCAACCGCTGGCCCAACCCTTACACCTATTCCTCTCAACCCAACAACCGAAGCAGGAGCTGGCAACGTGGCAGCTGGTTCTGAACGGGTATCTTCTGCAGATGGCATGGTTCAGATCTATATCCCACAAGGTGCGTTTCAAATGGGGGGCTTAGATCCGCGTGCATCTACAGATGAAAAACCAGTTCACAAGGTAGATTTGAATGCCTATTGGATCGATAAAGTAGAAGTCACGAACGCAATGTTCTTGCTCTGTATCCAAGCTGGAGTATGTAGACCACCACAAAACACTACGTCGGAAGCTCGAACATACTACTTTAACAATCCTGAGTTTAACGATTTCCCGGTCACATCTGTACCATGGGACAACGCCAGGCAGTATTGTGGATGGGCTGGGCGGCGATTGCCGACTGAAGCGGAATGGGAATACGCGGCCCGGGGCAGTACAATTAACACCTATCCATGGGGCGAAGATAAGCCGGATGGTACCCGCGCCAATTTTAATTACATGCTTGGGGACACAAATCGTGTTGGTGCCTACCCATTGGGACAAAGTCCATTTGGGGTTTTGGACATGGCAGGAAATGTTAATGAATGGGCAATGACTATTATGATAGCGATTATTATGCCAATGGGCCTGCCAACAATCCCGTAGGTCCACTCGTACGGTCTGCATACTTTAATCGTGTTGTCAGGGGTGGCTCATTTGCAGATGCAGAAGTTGATATCCGTTTGACAAACCGCGCTTCGGTATTAGGTCCAAATTTTGAAGCGGAATTTGGCAGCAGTGCCTACCTGGGCGATGCCTCACCCAGAATTGGATTCCGCTGCGTATCTGATAATTAGTCCAACAAGGAGATAACAGCTGCTGGTTAAATCTGGCGCCAGTTTCTATTTTAATTGAAATTGACGCATTAATTCGCATGTGGTATTATCCCGCCACATTCAAATAGCCCATTCGGCGCTCTTATCCAGAGAGGCAGAGGGACCGGCCCTATGAAGCCTCAGCAACCTTTCAGCATAGAAAAGGTGCTAACTCCGGCAGATGGATATTCTGGAAGATGAGAGGGCGTAAAATAATTTAAGTTATTGCCCTTTCTTTGATAATAGAAAAGGGCAATTTTATTCTTAACGAGGTGTATTTTATGAGTACAACGTTTATGACATCCCCAAAACTGATGTTTACATCCGAATCTGTGACGGAGGGTCACCCCGATAAAATGTGTGACCAGATTAGTGATGCAGTCTTAGATGCCTGCCTTGAACAGGATCCATATTCACGTGTTGCCTGTGAAACTGTTACGAAAACTGGATACGTTATGTTATTTGGTGAAATAACCACTAAGGCATTTGTCAACTTCGATGAATTGGTACGCAAGGTGGTTGTTGAAATTGGATACGACCGAGCCAAGAAAGGATTTGATGGTCATACCTGTGGTGTGCTTTCTGCAATCGCCAGTCAAAGCCCTGATATTGCCTTGGGGGTGGATAAAGCGCTCGAGGCAAAATCCGGCGAGATGTCTGAAGAGGATATCGATGCTGTGGGTGCCGGCGATCAAGGGATGATGTTTGGGTTTGCATGCAATGAAACTCCGACCCTGATGCCTATGCCAATTTACCTGGCCCATAAACTCGTGATGCGTTTAACAGAACTGGGTAAGAACAAGACGCTCGATTGGTTACGCCCCGATGGCAAGAGTCAGGTTACGATTGAATACGCATTTGGAAAACCCAAACGGGTTGACACTGTCTTGATCTCCACGCAGCACGCACCAGAAATCTCGCAAGAAAATATCCGTGAAGCTATCATTGAGCATGTCATTAATCCTACCTTACCTGCAGATTTGGTAGATGATGATTTGAAAATTTATGTTAATCCCACAGGCCGCTTTGTTATTGGCGGTCCTCAAGGAGATGCAGGCGTTACCGGTCGCAAAATTATTGTAGACACTTATGGTGGCATGGGCCGTCATGGCGGTGGTGCTTTTTCTGGAAAAGATCCCACAAAGGTAGATCGTTCTGGCGCTTACGCTGCACGCTGGGCCGCCAAAAATATAGTCGCTGCAGGCTTGGCTGAGCGCTGTGAAATCCAATTGGCGTACGCGATTGGTGTTGCCTATCCGCTTTCGATCAATGTTGAAACGTTTGGCACTGGCAAGATTTCCGATGAAAAGATTTCAGACTTGATCAACGAGCATTTCGACCTGCGGCCGGGAGCGATCATTCGAGACTTGGATTTGCGGAAACCGATTTATCGCAAAACTGCTGCATACGGCCACTTCGGCCGCGAAGATGTTGAATTTACCTGGGAACGAACAGATAAAGCGAAAGCTCTGCAAAAAGCTGCCGGATTATAATTTTTCTCGGCATTAAGTGAGTGCCAGGCCTTTATTGAAGCCTGGCACTTTTATGATCCCGGAGAAATGGGTTCCATATCATTGGCTTACGGGACTGTGTTAAAATTCTTGACACTCATAAAAAATTCTTACTTTGCGAATTTTGTGTCACATTACCCATGTTCGGGGCGATGATAAATTCGCGATTTGATAAAAATTTGGAGGCTGATGTGCCTGAATCTCAAAATGTGATACCGCGTGCCACACCATTGAAGCCAAGCTTGAAGGCAATAATAGTAGGAGCTTCCGGTGGAATTGGTTCCGCGATCGTTCGTCGCCTGGCAGCGGAAGGTTATATATTGGCCCTTATTGACTACAGCGATGGACCCCTTAAAAGTTTGTGCAATGAAATTAACAAAACCCATGGGGAAAACCGAGCAATTCCTTTTAAACATAACGTCACTGAATATAAGAAAGTACCTGATCTCTTTCGGAAAGTTGTCGCAGACATAGGCGGACTTGATCTGTTCATTTATGTTGCTGGTGCAATCTACTTTCCTGCCCTGGATGAATTCAACTTTGATGAAGACCATAAAATGGTCGAAGTCAACTTGCTGGGTCCAATGGCTTGGATGAGTCAGGTAGCACCTGTTTTTCAAAGTATGCAGGGCGGGCAAATCGTAGGTGTTTCTTCAGTAGCCGGCGATCGAGGACGAGTCAGTAATCCCGGCTATAACTCCTCCAAGGCTGGTTTCACCAATTACCTTGAAGCTCTTCGCAATCGCTTGACCCGACATGGTGTAAATGTAATCACTATTAAGCCGGGCATGGTCAAAACCCAAATGCTAAACCTTCCCGGTGCCCCCGAACCTATGTTGGCAGTCACACCTGAACAAGCAGCGGATGGAATTTTGAAGGCCATTAAAAAACGCAAACAAGTGGTTTATATCTCTGGTCTTTGGCGCTGGGTTATGCTGGTGCTTACCAATATTCCTTCAGTAATTTTCAGGCGATTAAATTTTTAGCCTGCAACCATTAGATATTTGTTATTAAAAATCTAATATTCCTAAACATCGATGAGTTCCTTAAACCAAACATTTAAAAGACTTGACAACTTTGGGCACTCATTAAGCGCAGCCTCTTATTGCAAATACCCTAAGACGCCTGAAGAAATTTATGAGGTGTTTCAGTTAGCCAAGAAAACTGGGCTTACCGTTTCTACGCGGGGTGCCGGTCGCAGCTACAATGACGCTGCACTTAATGGCGGCGGTATTATTCTTGATATGACGGGTATGGACAAAATCCTCGCATGGGATCCAAGTACAGGCGTAGTCCGCTGCGAACCAGGGGTCACGATAGAGAAATTATGGCAAACTATTTTGCCAGATGGTTGGTGGCCACCGGTTGTTTCTGGCACAATGGCTACCACGATGGGGGGTGCCCTAAGTACAAACATCCATGGAAAGAATAACTTTCTAATGGGCCCATTTGGTGAACATGTTTTAGAATTCACCGCTCTGCTTCCCACCGGTGCAAAAATTACATGTTCCCCTCAGAAAAACCGCGACCTGTTCTACAGTTTGATCAGCGGCTTGGGATTATTGGGGGTGTTCACATCTGTGGCGCTTCAAATGAAGAAGGTTTATTCTGGGTTGTTAAATGTTCGTGCTTGGCCCACACGTACACTTGAGGAACAACTCAAAAGCTTATTAGAGGCTGCCCCAAAATATGATTACATCGTTGGATGGTTGGATACGATCACAGTTGGGCATGGACAAATTCACGCCGCAAATTACCTGAACGAAAGCCAGGACCTGCAGCCGAGAAAGACCCTGCAAGTTAAATACCAAACTCTGCCACCTCGCTTATTTGGCGTGTTGCCTAAATCGATCATGCATTATTTCATGAAACCATTTGTGAACAATTTGGGCACCTTTGGAATCAATTCAGCCAAATATATCTTAAGTCAGCGCAGACACAGTTTTCGCCAGAGCCATACCGCGTTTAACTTCTATTTGGATTACATACCCAATTGGGAACGATCTTATGGACGCAATGGACTGATTCAGCATCAGTCATTTCTCCCAAAGGAACCAGCGCTTCAAATATGGACCGAGATGCTTGCTACCGCGAAACGAAATGGTCTTCCGCCCTACCTGGGTGTGACCAAAAGACATCGCCCTGACAAATTTCTGCTCTCCCATTCTGTGGATGGATTTTCGCTTGCGCTCGATTTCAAAGTTACTGACCGCAATCGTTCCCGTTTAAGCGCTATGCTGACTGAGTTTGACCAGATGGTGATCAAGGCAGGCGGCCGGTTCTATTTTGCAAAAAATAGTGAGACGTCTTCCCAAACAACCCTAGCCTTTTTAGGCCAAGAAACTGTAGAAAAGTTTAAGAAAATGAAGAAACGCTGCGATCCGAACGGATTGTTGGAATCAGATTTGTATCGTAGAATTTTTGAATAGTTTTGATTTTCCTGGGATTTCCCTACAGCATTAGCCAGCAGATAAAATATGGAATTTGTGGTTGAAGATTTAGGCCTGATCGATTACAAAAAAGCCTGGAAATTACAGGATGAGTACACTGCAGAAATCGCTGTTGGCAAACGGCTACCAACCCTGCTTTTGTTAGAACATCCCCATGTTTATACTTTTGGGCGGAAAGGACGAACGGAAAATCTGCTCTGGTCTAAATCTCAACTTGAAGAAATGGAAATTGATGTTCACTGGGTGGATCGAGGTGGTGATGTAACCTATCACGGTCCGGGGCAGTTAGTGGGGTATCCGTTGTGGCCATTGGGAAAAGTAGATTCTTCCAGCCGAATTCCTCGAGCAGATTATGTCGGCTTCATCCGCAAACTAGAAAAATCGCTCATTCGTGCGTTAGCACGCCTGGGGTTAGTAGCACGCCAACGGTCCGGTTTGACCGGTGTTTGGGTCCAGGCGGATGTTTGGGCGCGTTGCCCGCGATGCAAACCAGAGCACAAAAAGAAACCTGCTAAAATCGCAGCAATTGGAATCAAAGTGGATGCGCGCGGGGTGTCACGGCATGGCTTTGCATTGAATGTCAATCCAGATATGAAATATTGGGAAGGCATTCAGGCTTGCGGTTTATCCGAAACTCCAATTGCTTGCCTTGATGATTTAACTCCGACGCCGAATGAGATGAAGGTTGTAAAAGATAAGATTATTCAATCATTCTCAGAAGTTTTTGGATATCTAAATTAGATAATATGAGTAATTGACTTTTTTGCCCGAACCCTGTACACTAAGCACAACCTATTTACTACACATAGTATGGAGGAAATTATGCCCAGTCAATTTCAACTCACAATGCGATCAGGCCCAAACCCTGATACGGTTTTCGAACTGGATGGCGATCAGATCAGTATTGGGCGCGATTCGTCTAATGAAATTCCAGTAAATGATGCTGAGATCTCACGTCGTCATTCCCGCTTATCTTCTCAGGGAGGCAAATATGTTCTAGAAGATTTGGGATCCACAAATGGCACTTTTGTAAATGGTCAGCGACTGACCGGGCAACATGTCTTGAAATCAGGAGATGTGATTTCTCTTGGCGAACAAATTGTGTTCGTCTACGAGGCCATTGATTCAGATCCGGGCGCAACGGTAGTCACTAAGAAAAAAAAGAAACCCGTAGTATCACGTTCAGCCGCTACGCCGCCACCTGCGCCACAAGATTATGCCGGTGACGTCCCAGAAGATCCTGCGGAAGCCGGGTCTGGCAAGAAATTAAATCCCGTACCCATTGCTATAATTATAGGTGCGGTCGTATTGGTCTGTGCTTGTATCGGTTTTTTCTGGTACGTCGATTCTAATTTTTTATGGTGTACTTTCTTCACCTTCTTAGGTGGTTGTTAATTAAAAAGAATAATAATGCCCCCGCAAGGTACGTGCTTGCGGGGGCATTTTCGTTAGATACAATATTACCGTTCCTGAATTTTAATAGCTCATAATTTATATTAGAACTGATCGGGAAATTGCTATGTCGCAAACTGAATCAATTTCATCTCAGCGTTGGGGAGCTTCGACCAAGCTAGTAATTTCGTTAATCTTAATGATCATTGTTGCTGCATTATTGGTGCGCTTTCAAGCTATTATCATTCCATTGATGCTGGCTTTTGTCTTGGCATACCTCTTCTATCCAATACCGACCCTTTTGGATCGGATCCCCCGTTTCTCATGGCGCATGTCGGTTAGTCTGATGTATATCGTTCTGATTACCATTATTGGTTCTTTGTTAACCTTAAGCGGGTACGGCCTTATCTCTCAATTTCAAAGCCTGATCAAACTAGTGGAAAGCAGTATTGAAGAAATTCCGTCGCTACTGGATCAAGCCGTCCTCTGGGTTGGCGAAAACTCCCCAATCCCAATCGATTTCAGCGCGATAAATTATGATGACATCGTGCAACAATTGTTATCCTATGTCCAGCCATTGCTTGGGAATACCGGCCAGCTGCTAGGCGCAGCTGCCAGCGGTGCTGCTGGTTTCTTGGGTTGGGGAGCTTTCATTATTATCGTTTCGTACTTTATTATGACGGAAAGCGGCGGGCTGAGAGGAAATCTAATTAAAATCGATGTCCCCGGCTACACACAAGATTTCGAGCGTTTGGGGAAGGAGCTTAAACGAATTTGGAACGCATTCTTACGCGGCCAAATGATCGTTTTCAGTCTTGCTTTTATTTTTTACTTAATCGTACTCTCAGTCTTAGGTGTGCGATATGCACTTGGTTTGGCTCTCCTTGCGGGAGTCTCCAAATTCTTGCCTTATATTGGTCCGGCTATAGTCTGGATCACTCTTGGGATTGTCAGTTACTTTCAGCCTTTCAAACTTTTTGATATGAGTCCCTTGGTATATACACTGACGGTCTTCGGTGTTGCCCTGGTATTTGATCAACTCTTGGATGGCTTAATCACACCTCGAATTATGGCACAAGCGCTTAGTGTGCATCCAGCTGCGGTATTGGTTTCTGCACTGGTCTTTGCAGATTTGCTAGGCGTGCTGGGAATCATTATTGCAGCACCTATGTTGGCGACAATTATTTTGTTTGGACGGTACACACTACGCAAGATATTTGACCAGGACCCCTGGCCTGAGAAACGGGTTAAGCCACCAGCGCCCCTTCCATGGGCTGGACTTGTAAAACGTCTTCTTGGGAGAATACGCTGGCCACGACGCAAAAAAAAATAGTGGTTCCCTTTTCAATCTGACTGAAACGATTAAAGGGTTGATAAATTATTTGACGGAGGACAATTATGACAACCAATGGAAAACAACCAGAAACAAATACATTGGGAGAGACCGATAATTACATGATCTGGAAGGCTGACGAGCCTGATGGGGAAACGACTTACCATATTGAACTCAACAATGCCACGCTTCACTTTTTTTCAGAAGAATGGGATGAGTTCATCGAATTGGTTAAAAGTATTGAATAATTTGTACCTGTGAAAATGAATAATTCGATCACGGATGTAACTGGGATCGAAGTTGGACACGCGCAGGACCATAAGGCTCTGACTGGTTGCACAGTTATCATATGTCGCAAGGGCGCAGTTGCAGGTGTGGATGTCCGCGGGGGTGCACCCGGAACCCGTGAAACGGATTTACTTAATCCAGTCAGCCTTGTTGAAAAAGTGCACGCCATAGTCTTAGCGGGTGGCTCGGCCTTTGGATTGGATGCGGCTTCCGGTGTGACGCATTATCTTAATGAACATGGCATCGGATTCGATACGGGAGTTGGCAAAGTACCCATTGTCCCAGCGGCGATACTTTTTGATTTAGGAGTAGGCAACCCGAAGGTTTGGCCAGATGCCGCGATGGGTTTTCGGGCAGCAACTGATGCATCATCTGCTGCGCCCGAAGAGGGCAATGTCGGTGCAGGTACCGGTGCATCAGTTGGGAAGATTTTTGGTCCGAAAAGCGCGATGAAAACTGGGCTCGGCACAGCCAGCATGAGGGCCCGTGGTTTGGTTGTGGGTGCAATTGTGGCTTTAAATTCTTTTGGGGATGTGATCGATCCCCGATCCGGAGAGATTGTAGCCGGAGCGCGTTCTACAAATCTTGGACCAATAAAATTGGGACAGGCAGGCTACTTTGCAGATACTTTGGAGATAATGAAAACCCAACTAGGTGATACGGTATTAAAATTTGCCACGAAGGCTAACACCGTTATCGGAGTAATTGCCACCAATGCCAAATTGACCAAATCCGAAGCGACCAAGGTAGCACAAATGGCCCAAGATGGGTTGGCACGTGCGATTCGCCCGGCGCATACCATGTTGGATGGTGATACCATTTTCACAGTAGCGACCGGCAAGAAAAAATCCGACCCAACTACTGTCGGCGCATTTGCAGCGGATGTTATGGAAAAGGCTATTCTAAGGGCTGCTCAAAAAGCAGCCCCGGCTGGTAATTTGCCGGGGCTGAATCAAATGTAGGGGACTGTTGCCTACCCATTACAGAGTGCTGCGTAAATAGCTGAAACAAAATTCTGTTCTATTAGAGTCAACCCGAATAATCAAGTTTAGAGTTTTATGCAAGGAGCAATATTTATGTGGGATTTAATGCTTTCCTTTGAGTTCGTCTTTTAATATTAAACTCAGCACTACGCTAACGACAGATACTACTAAGCCGCCTAAGAACGCAGCCAGGAACCCATCGATAGTAAAACCGATACCGAAGGCCTGCCCGATCTGGCTGGTGAGCCAGAACAAGAAAGTGTTGATTAGCAGTGTGAACAGGCCCAGCGTCAGGATTATGAGCGGGCAAGTCAACAATTTTAGCAACGGACGTAAAAAGGCGTTGATAAACCCGAATATCAGCGCCAACCAAATAATTGATACCCAGTTGTCGTCTTCCAAGGTTACCCCGCGAACGATATACACTGCTAAGAATAGCCCAATTGCGTTGATTGTCAAACGCAAGATAAATTTGGTCATTTAATTCTCCTTTTTATTAATAGTACGAGTTAACACTGGCTAAGTTGCACGAACTTTACACATCCAGATCAATGTTCGAAATTTTTTGAAGCCCGCTGCTTGTATAGGGTTCTCTTGAACGCCAGCAGGATGTTCTAAAGTTAACCTTTTATGAACTCCCAAATTATGATGAGCTTTATTCAACAATAATGCAATTGATTCAGGATCAGCATTTGGGTTACAAGCCAGCCACAAAGCCGAATTGCGCATCGTTGGCAACCAGGTAAGTACACCTTCTAAATGTCCATCCTTTTGTACAGCCCATTGACGCAGATCAATCTCAATAAAAAGGCGATAAAGCCAATTCCATAATCCGGGATTGAGGCTTCTCCATTTGATGTTTCGATACCATTCAACTTCAATAGGATGGACCTGATTGAGCCAGATTAATTGCTGGGGCCAAAAGCGGGAAAACCGTTTGGTAATAGTTACTGTTCCAGATGAGCTAGCCCTGTGAGAATTAATAGATGTTGAATGTTGGGCATCATTTTCCATGTGCCAGGTGTTACGGCGGGCCCGTTCTACAAAACCCAGATCTGAATACATTTGAACGGCCCCCAGAGTATCTGTGCGCACGTGTAGCCATATTTCACGCGCAGCCCGTTGATTTGCATGATCAATAATTTTCTCGGTTAATGACCGCGCAATACCCTTTCGGCGATGCGAGGGATGAGTTGCAACATTTGCGATCAAGTAGATAAGTTTGCCTTTATGGCGGAAAGGTACTAGGCTAGCATTTCCGATTATTTGATTGCCCTGCTCCCAGACAAATCCAGAAAGCGGCATTGAGGCACTTTCAAATGCTTTGGTCGCCCAACGCATAATGGAGCCATCTTGACTGGCGATGCGCAATTGCCGGATGTAAGATCGACCTTCTCTGTCCATATTTTTTGCAAAACACATCTCAATCAGGTCTGCCACACGTGGCAAGTCCTTCAGAATATTGAGTGGTCTTGAATTTCCAGCAGAAGACGATCCTATCGAAATCGGAATTGATGTCATTAAGCATATTATAGCCTTATGTGAATGCTTGGGGAGCTTTGAATGAACGCTTATCCATGCAGGCTAATTTAGATAAGAAACACTGTGGGAGTGTAATGTTGTAGGCCTGGTTGAGGTAAGAGCTGTCTTTATTATAATGACTCACCATACAACCTATTAAAAAGGAATTTCTTATACTCCTCTTATTGACGATCATTTTTAGGCATGTTATCATTTAAGTTATTATTTTAGCACTCTCATAGCGAGAGTGCTAAAATTTGTGAGAATCATGTCTGATCTGACTGAACGACAGAAAACCATCCTAATGCTGGTCGTCCGAGACTATATCGAGACTGTGCAGCCTGTTGGCTCTCAATCTATCGTTACGCGCTACCATCTGGACTTGAGTTCTGCTACTGTCCGAAACGAATTGTCTGCGCTGGACACAAAAGGTTTATTACGGCAGCCACACACTTCTGCAGGGCGCATCCCTACAGAAGAAGGATATCGTTTCTTTGTGAGACAGATGATGCCTCAAGCTCAATTAACCGAAGCTGTGCAGCACACGATTACTCATCAGTTTTATCAAGCGCATCCTGATGTTGAGCAATGGATGACCCTGGCCGCTTCTGTCCTTGCCTATCAATCGCAGGGTGTGTCGGTTGTCACAGCACCACATGCCGATCAAGCAATATTCAAACATGTGGAACTAATTTCCACGCAGGGCCGTCAGGTATTAATGGTAATAGTATTGGCTGGCGGGGAGGTCTTGCAGCAGATTTTAACCTTGACCGAACCGGTTACGCAAGATCAATTAAGCCAATCAGCAGCGCGGCTTAATGATCTTTTAAATAGCCTAAAGGTGGATGCGATTTCTGCACTCCCAACCCCTTCTGAAAAAATCGATCAAGATTTTTTGACCATGATCGAACAAGACATGAATCGGGCAACGGATAGTGTTTCTGACAACATTTATACTGATGGCCTGACCAATGTTTTATCCGAACCCGAATTCGCTGATTCAGACGATGCCCGCCGCACCTTACGATTGTTCGAAGAGCCCTCGACCTTGCAAGATTTGCTAGCCCGTACATCCGCTGGCAGCATGGTGGGCGGGTTGCAAGTATTGATTGGCGGGGAGGGCCGCTGGGAAGAGCTGCGTCAATATTCGATGGTACTCGCGCGATATGGGGTGCCAGGGCTGGCTACAGGCATGTTGGCCGTACTTGGACCAATGCGTATGTCCTATGCAAAGACCATTCCAACAGTTCGGTTTGTGGCCGGATTGTTGAGTGATTTAGTAAACGAATCTAATGTAGGAGAGTAGGGGTATGACTGAAAAAGAAAAGAAAAATAAAAAAGAAAATGAAAATAATGGGGAAGGTATTGATACTCCCGTAGAAGCTCAGAAATCTTCCCCGAAGGGGGAAGCTTCGGGAAATGGTGAAGGGCCTGAAGCCGACAACCAAGTTAAATCTGAGATCCAGGAGTTGCAAAATCAGCTTGAACAAGCTCAGGCCAAAGTTGCTGAGAACCTGGATGGATGGCAGCGTTCCCAGGCAGAGTTTGTCAACTACAAAAACCGCATTCAGCGCGATAGGGAGCTAGACTATGCGTCTATGAAGGGTGACATCATCAAATTGGTGCTGCCCATTTTGGTTGATCTGGAAATTGCTCTGGAGAAACGCCCGGAAGACAATTCGTGGTCTAATGGAATTGAATTGATCGCCCGTAAGTTCGAGAAAATTTTGGAAGCCGAGGGACTAAAACGGATTGGGGCTGCGGGACAGCCTTTTGATCCGAACTTCCATGAAGCGATTTCTAACGAACCAAATGATGAAATAGAAAGCGGCCATGTGATCGAGGTTGTGCAGCAGGGATATTTGTTGGGTGAAAGAGTCATTCAGCCAGCGATAGTAAGGGTGGCAGAATAAGACGGTGGACGATAGACCAAGGACTGTGTTTTATCATCGTCTATGGTCCCCTGTCCATTGTCAATCCAAAGGAGAACTTATTTAATGGGTAAGATCATCGGCATTGACTTAGGCACAACCAATTCGGCAGCAGCTGTAATGAGCGGTGGTGAACCGGTTATTATTCCGTCGGCAGAAGGCGAGCGGCTGGTTCCGTCAATTGTGGCAGTTAATAAAAATCATGAGCGTCTGGTGGGACGTGTGGCCCGCAACCAAGCCATCACCAATCCAGAGAATACAATTTTCTCAATAAAACGCCTGATGGGCAGCAAGTTCAAAGACAAGGAAGTGAAGCTCATCAAAAAGCGAGTGCCTTATAAAATTGTTGAATCCGAAAACGGAGATGTACGTGTAGAAATGGACGGTAAAGAGTACAGCCCGCCTGAGATTTCGGCCATGATTTTGGCAAAAATTAAAGTAGATGCAGAAGCTTACCTAGGCGAAACCATCACGCAAGCAGTGATTACTGTGCCGGCGTATTTTAACGATTCCCAGCGCAATGCCACCAAAGATGCGGGTAAGATCGCCGGTCTTGAAGTCTTACGCATTATCAATGAACCAACCGCATCGTCGTTGGCTTATGGCCTGGAAAAGAAAACAAATGAGATCATCGCTGTTTACGATCTCGGTGGTGGCACATTTGACATATCAATATTGGATGTGGGTGATGGCGTCTTTCAGGTTCGATCCACGAGCGGCGACACATTTCTCGGCGGAGACGATTTTGATCAACGGATTATTGATCACCTGATCGAAGAATTCAAGAAAGATAACACGATAGACCTTTCGGCTGACCGTCAGGCCCTGCAACGCTTGAAGGAAGCGGCCGAGAAAGCCAAGATCGAACTTTCAACCGTCATGCAAACAGAAATAAATCTGCCTTATTTGACGGCAGACGCTAGCGGGCCTAAGCATTTAGTGATCACATTGACTCGCTCCAAGCTAGAACAACTCACTGCCGATCTGGTCGACCGGACAATTGCTCCCCTTAAACAGGCAATGTCAGATGCTGGCTTAAAGGCTGATGAGATCAACGAGATTATATTGGTTGGCGGTATGACTCGTATGCCAGCCGTGATAGATCGCGTGCAAGCTTTCTTTGGTAAGGACCCCCACAAAGGAGTAAATCCTGATGAGGTCGTCGCACTTGGTGCGGCCATTCAAGGTGGCGTTTTGGGCGGTGATGTCAAAGATATATTATTGCTCGATGTAACCCCACTTTCACTATCGATAGAGACACTTGGGAGTGTATCCACCCCGCAGATAGAACGAAACACAACCATACCGACTCGTCGCAGTCAGGTTTTCTCGACAGCCTCAGATAATCAGTCGCAGGTTGAAATCCATGTGCTTCAAGGTGAGCGACCTATGGCTGCAGACAACAAGTCATTAGGAAATTTCGTTTTAGACGGTATTCCGCCTGCACCAAGAGGAGTTCCTCAGATCGAAGTGACCTTTGACATTGACGCCAACGGCATTTTGAAAGTTACCGCTGCAGATAAAGCCACAGGTCGGAGTCAGCATATTACTATTACCGCTTCGTCGGGATTGTCCGAAGAGGAAGTGGAACAGATGAAGAAGGATGCTGAAGAGCACGCCGAGGACGATCTTAAGCGAAAAGATTTGATCGAAGCACGCAATTATGGTGACAATACAGCTTACGCTGCAGAAAAAGCTTTGAAGGAATTCGGTGAGAAAGTACCTGATGAACTTAAGACCGAAATAGAAGAGAAAGTAGCCGATGTCCGTAAAACCATTGAGGCTGAAGACACCCAAGCCATGAAAACCGTTACAGAGGAATTGGGCCAAATTATTCAGAAGATTGGCGCCAGTGCATATCAAGAACAAGATGAAGGAAATGACGAATCAGACGCTGAAACAGACGGCTCGACAGAGGCAAGCGGGGAAGAAAGTGAAGAAGAAAATGTTATTGATGGAGAAGTCAAAGAAACTTCTACCGAGGAAAGTAGTGAGGAAGGCGTTGTTGATGGAAAGGAAAAGGAATAAGGAAGAGATTAGAGAACAGAGAGTAGTTGATTAGCTAGTCCAGATCTACTTCTCTCAAAGGGTCTGCTATTTTCTCTTAGCAAAATTATGAGCAATCGCGATTATTACGAAAGCCTGGGTATTCATAAGGGCGCCTCTGATGACGAGATCAAGGCAGCGTTCCGCAAATTGGCGCGCCAGTATCATCCTGATGTAAGCAAAGCAGCAGATGCCGAAGAAAAATTTAAAGAGATAAACGAAGCCTACGGCGTCCTTTCTGATCAACAAAAGCGCACACAATACGACCGCTTTGGCAAAGCCGGATTGGGTGATCTGGGCGGTATGCCTGATTTTGCCACAATGGATTTTGGTGATATTTTCGAAGAAATCTTAGGCGGGTTTGGCTTCTCCACCGGACGTCGTTCGCGAAATTCACCCAGACGCGGGCGGGACTTGCAAATGGCCATAACCCTGACTTTCGAAGAAGCAGTTTTTGGAGTTGAGAGGGAAATTGAGTTTCAGCACGAAATAACCTGCTCGAGATGTAACGGCTCGGGCGCAGAACCAGGTACAACGCCAACTCGTTGTAGTACTTGTAACGGACAAGGTGAAGTGCGTCAGGTACGCCAAAGCTTCTTGGGCCAAATGGTTCAAACAGCTACATGCCCCACCTGCAATGGGCGTGGTGAAATTATTTCGTCACCATGCAAAACTTGTCGAGGGGGTGGGCTTGAGCGTAAAACTGTCAAAAAGAAAGTACAAATCCCTGCGGGTGTTGATGGTGGAACTCAAATCCGATTGGCAGGCGAAGGTCAGCCTGGTGTCAACGGTGGCCCGCATGGTAGTCTGTTTTTGGTGCTCGATGTAAAGCCGCACAAGTTTTTCAAACGCCGCGAAAACGATATCTTGCTCAATCTGGATATCAATTTAGCGCAGGCTACATTGGGTGCAGATATCGATGTCCCAACGCTTAATGGAAATGCGAAACTTAAAATCCCATCTGGAACGCAGCCCGGAAAAATCTTTAAACTCAGAGGCAAAGGAGTACCATATTTGCGTCGCAATGGAAGTGGCGAACAGTTGGTGATCGTCAATGTGGCTATACCCAAAAAGCTGAGCAAAGAGCAGCGTGAGCTATTTGAACAACTGGCTGACTCACTCGGTACCACGGTCAAACCACAGGAAAAAGGCTTTTTAGATTGGCTGAATGAGTCCTTTGGGGGTTAGCAATATAATAAATATTATATTGACCTGATAAATGAGATCGTATCTGGTGGGCGGATGAAATGTCCGCCCATTTGTTTAATAATTTATCTCACATGAAAACACTATTACTTCAATCCTGGAAGCAAATGCCTCTTTGGGTTAAAGTGTTTACCTCTCGGATGCTTCGACCAAAATATCGGGTTGGTGTCGTCGCCGTCATTTTCAATGATGACGGGAAGATCTTGCTCGGAAAACATACATATCGTAAAAACCATCCATGGGACTTGCTGGCTGGCAGTCTTGAATATGGGGAAGATCCTAACAAGGCCATTGTGCGTGAGTTGCTGGAAGAGACAGACTGTGATATCGAAGTGATTAAGTTGTTAAACGCGGTTAGCGTGAAAGATGATCACCAGATCAGCTTGATTTATTTGTGTAGAATTGTTTCAGGGAATTTTAAGCCCTCACCTGAAATCTCACATGTAGAGTTCTTTTCAAGGCATGATTTGCCAGACCTGTTGCGAACAGAGAAGACCTTAATTGAGCAAATTACCAAGTCAATTACTTTAGAAAAAATCCCTTATTAGGTTTATGAAAACATGGCTTGAAGTCTCCCTAAGCGTAGATGGTGAACAAGCCGAAGCCGTTGCTGATGTGCTAGCACGCTTTGCGCCCAACGGTGTATTGACCGAACAAGGGGCCGATTATGTGGATGACGAGGGACAAGGCATGCCGAGTGGTCCGATAATTGTGCGTGCGTATTTGGAAATGAACGAACAGCTTGAAGATACGCAGCAAAAACTTGAAGAATCACTTTTTTATTTGGGGATGATCCAACCGCTCCCAAAGCCTACTTATAAAAAAATCGCAGATCAAAACTGGATGGAAGCTTGGAAGCAACACTATAAGCCAATCCCTGTTGGCAAGCGCCTCATCATTGTGCCGGTCTGGTTGGAATCGCCGAAACCGAACCGGATCCCTATAAAAATAGATCCTGGAATGGCCTTTGGGACGGGCACGCATCCATCCACACAGATGGCACTTGTCCTCATGGAAAATGTCTTTAGTAGTCCACCGTCCATTGTGATAGACGTTGGCTGTGGGTCTGGAATTCTCTCGATAGCCGCCCTAAAGCTCGGTGCGCAAACTGCCCTGGGCGTGGACATAGATCTCGAATCAGTTAAGAACGCAAGTGAAAACGCGAAAAATAACGGAATTGGGGATGAGTTTATTGTCGGTCAAGGATCTGTGAAGGAAGTGCTGGAAAACAAATTCCATATTAAACGTGCACCGCTCGTGGTGGCGAATATTCTGGCACCGATAATCATCCGTTTGTTTGAGGATGGACTGGCCGACTTAGCGGAACCAGGCGGAAGGGTGATTTTAAGCGGAATCCTGCTGGAGCAAGAGCCAGCCCTGCTTGAGGCCGGGCAAGCCAAAGGTTTGGATTTGAGCGAGCGTAATCAAATAGAGGATTGGGTCGGCTTGTCTTTCGTGAAAAGTTAGTACCTTGTCAGTGAAATTCTTGTATACCATACTGGCACGGTGCAAAAAGCAATAAAATCCACAACCAAGGCACATAGCGCACAAAGGTTTTCTTCGTGACCACAAGGTATTGCTTCGTGGCCTTCGTGTCTTTGCAAAGTGTCGTGCGCACTTCACGGTGTGGTGAAAACCATTTTGGTTCCGGGCTCGTCCGGGTTAGGACTCTTAAGGATAGAATACTAAGATATTCAAACGACCCAGGCGAATGCGGCTGCCGCTTTCTAGTGGGTAAATCTTTTTGGGGACTAGTCGTTCATTTTCGAGCCAGGTGCCGTTGCTGCTCTCCATATCAATAATTTGGTACCCGTCTTTTGTCTCGCGAATCATCGCATGCACTCTTGAGATCCCCAAATTTATAGCGTCCAGCGGAGTTAGATCTACAAGATATTCCTTGGGTTTATTATCGATAGCGGTGCGTCCCAATATAAAAGCTTTTTCTTCTTGCATAGTGATGGGCTGCCCAGTTTCGATATTAATGAGAACGATACCTTTATCAGGGATCTCAAAATCCATGAAGCGATCAGGATTATATATCGGGGCATCCAGTATGTCGTCGAAATATTCCGGCAGTGTGCCTGTTTGCTCTGGTATCTTATGTAGCGATAATGTATTCTGATTGTTTTTATCAAAGGGTGTATTGCAATATGTACAAATAATCGCCCCTATCTCGTTTTTCATCTTACAAGCCTTACAAAAGATTCCTGAGTCAGTATTGTTCATTTTTCTCTTCCATAAAACTTAATCTTGAGTTTGGTATTCTAACATGGTAAATAGATAGTTTGTTGCTTGATAAGCTGTCTTGGGTTCTTAAAAAATATCCTGCATTTGGAACTTTGTGCTATCATAAGTTAGCATGGATCGTCGCAAACTGTACCTGTATTTGCTCTTGAATGTTTTTGTCTCGGCTTGTGTTACAGGTGCGGTTTTGTTTTGGTATGATCGAAATTACAGGGCCTCGCTGGCACCTGTGCAGCAGGTAGTTGCCTCATCCGGAAACGGTCTGTCGGCGCAACCATTTGAAACACTTTCGCCCGACACAGAAATCCCAGTTGAAATTGTTAGCGTTGTAGGTGCCGGGACGTTAGGAGCTGAAGTTGTGCTTGTACGCTACCTTGGAGAAGGTGAACTAGAGCTGGCAAATTGGCAAATCAAGGACGAGGATGGCAATACATTCACCTTCCCGAAATTGACACTATATACAGGTGGTGCAGTGCAGGTTCACACTTCATCCGGGACAGACACAATTGTTGACCTGTTCATTGGTCGGCGTGAACCCATTTGGGAATCAGGAGAAGTTTCAAAGCTTTTTGACCCCCAAAATAATTTGCGTGCGATTTATCGCGTCCCATAACATTGTGGTGGTAAAGTAGACAATAAATTTGGTGCCCTATAATTACACCACCTGAGTCCCTTTTGGCCCCGCACCGCTCGCTGCGCGAAGACGCAGAAGACGCAGAAGGCGCAAGAAGGACGCAGAGCTGGGCGGCAAGACGGCCTGAGCTATAATAGGGAATGTTGAATTCATCAAAAATTGGCGAGGAAATTAAACTAAATTAAATATGTCTCAAGCCCTCTATCGTAAATGGCGCCCTCTAAAATGGGATCAAGTGGTTGGACAACAGCATATTGTTCAACCACTTACGAATGCTATCCTTGCAGATCGTGTCCGGCATGCGTACTTATTTGCAGGTCCGCGTGGTACTGGCAAAACGACTATCGCACGCTTACTTGCAAAAGCAGTCAACTGTCTTAATGATAAGCGTGACAAACGCCCATGCAACGAGTGTGCGCATTGTGTTGCTGTCAATGAGAATCGCTTTCTCGATCTGATTGAAATCGATGCGGCCTCCAATACCAGCGTAGACAATGTGCGTGATCTGCGCGAAAAAATTAACTACTCTCCTTCTCAGGGGAAGTATAAAATTTACATTATCGATGAAGTCCACATGCTATCGACCGCGGCATTCAACGCCCTGCTTAAAACCCTAGAGGAGCCGCCTCCGCATGCTATCTTCGTGCTTGCTACCACTGAAATTCATAAAATCCCGGTCACGGTGCTTTCACGCTGTCAGCGCCACGAATTTCGCCGGGTTCCCATGGATGATATTGTTGGGTACCTAAAGCATATTGCCAAAGACGAAAAGATAAAAGCCGAAGATGAGGCCTTGAAATTCATCGCACGTCAATCTGCAGGAGGCATGCGGGATGCGATTTCATTGCTCGACCAGCTTGCCTCAACAGGACAGAAAATTGATTTGGCTCTTACCCAGACGGTTTTGGGTACGGCTGCATCCCAAACAGTTTTGGATCTGATCGCATCGATCAAAGACCAACTGCCTGCTACCGCTATGTATTCGATCCAGCGGGCCCTGGATGCCGGTGCCGATCCGCGATCGTTGGCCCGCCAGATTGTTGATTATTTACGCGGACTGATCCTGTTCCAAATGGACAATGAAGATCAGATCGAGGTAACCAAAGATATTAAGACCGCCATGGCGGAGCATGCCAAAGCCTTTTCAACAAAAGATGTCCTGCGTATGATGAAAGCCTTTAACGCTGCAGCCACCGATGCGCGCGGTTCTTGGCAACCCAGCCTGGGTTTGGAGTTGGCCGTGGCAGAGATGTTGGTAACGCCAATGGAAACTGGTTCGAAAAAACAGGAAGAAAAGGCGCTTGAGACCCAACAGGCGCAGCCTCCGGAGGAAAATGCCAAACCTGAAAAGAAACCTGCTAAAAAATCCAAATCCAAACCAAAAAATGACGCTCCAGTTATTGAACTAAAAGAAGTACTGAAGGTTTGGCGCGAGGTTCGGGCAGCCATCAAGCCAGATCATCCCGGAATCGAAGCCTTGCTCAACTCCTGCAAACCCTTGGATGTGCTTGGAGATGAATTAACTTTGGGCTTCCAGTCTGAAACCGTGCGTTCATTAATGGATATGCCGGAAAAAGTTCAAGTCGCAAATGAGGCCTTAAAAGAAATCCTGGGTGTAGATTTGCATATCCAGTGTGTAGTTACAAATGCCAAAGGTGATCTTCCAGCAGATATCGACCCAAATGGGATGGTAGCAACTGCAATTCAGAATGGTGGCGAAATTGTGGATACGCAAGAATAACCATTTACGATCTATATTATGTCTAAAGAAACCGAGAATCCTACAGGGGAAGACCAGCAAAAAGGTATGCTGGCCCAATTAAAGCGAATGCAGCAGAAACTGGCTGAAACGCAAGCTGGATTAGAAAATGAAACTGTGACCGTTACAACCGGTGGGGGCGCTGTCACGGTAACCATGACGGGCGTCCAAAAATGCCATGAAGTAATCATTGACCCAGAATTGTTAAAGGACGCCGACGCTGAAAAGGTCCAAGAGCTGGTGCGTTCAGCGGTAAATTTGGCATTAGATAAATCTCGTCAGTTGGCCGAAAAACGTCTTGGCCCATTGGCTGGTGGTTTGCCATTTTAGTACTTGACAACTTTCCAATCATCTAGCCCCCTACTCTTTAGCCTATGCTTCTGCCTGAGCCAATTCAAAAACTTATCAATGCGTTCGAACGGTTGCCAGGCATAGGCCCTAAGTCTGCTTCCCGTTTGGCTTTCTTCCTCTTACGGGCTGAGGCCTCCTTCTCGGATGATCTTGCAGAGGCACTGACGGACCTAAAAAACAAAGTTTCTTTTTGTGAAGAATGTTTTAACATTACAATGGCGGGACGCAAACTGTGCGAAGTATGTGAATCGCCGGAACGGGATGATGACGTAATTTGCATTGTAGAGGAAGCCCTTGATGTTTTGGCCTTGGAACGCACGGGGGGTTATTTTGGGAAATATCATGTGTTGCATGGGGTGCTCTCACCAATTGAAGGAATTGGGCCGGAAGACATTAAAATTGGGCCTTTGGTAGAGCGAGTGAAAAAGGGCGAAATTAAAGAAATCATAATGGCGACCAATCCAAGTATGGAAGGGGATACAACAGCTTTGTATATCCAGCAACTACTGGAACCCTACAATTTGCGCATTACTCGTTTGGCACGCGGCTTGCCAGTTGGCGGCGATCTGGAATACGCTGACCAAAATACATTATTGCGGGCCTTGTCTGGGCGACAGGAGATGGATTAGCTTACGGCAGGGGATTCCTCATAATAATCTCCTAATTTAATTGGGCGAATGGGTTAGGTTGGGCTGTTATAGGGTGACTTTTCGGTTTTAACCGGATTTTCCTTGACAAAGATTGGGAAACCCGTATAATCCTCCATTGCCAGTACTTTCAAACAGATCTCGTCTCCCCAAGACAGATCCATGACAACTGAAGTACATTACACGTCAGAAACAAGCCGAAAGGTTTAGCGATCTGGCATGCCGATGTAGATATATAGATACATCGGTCTTTTAAACTGTCTATGGCTTGACAGAGCGAAGCGATACAAGTAAAATCCGTCCGCTTCGAAAACAGAACCTTGACAACTAAATAGTGATAGGAAGCAACAACTTCCGTCAATCCAGTGAAACTCCGTAACACCCACTCGAAAGAGTGTTTTTAAATTTTTTGCGGAGAGTTTGATCCTGGCTCAGGATGAACGCTGGCGGCGTGCCTAATACATGCAAGTCGAACGAGGCCCTTTGTATTTATATGAAGGTGTCCTAGTGGCGAACGGGTGAGTAACGCGTTGGTGACCTACCCCGAAGTTTGGGATAACCCCGGGAAACTGGGGCTAATACCGAATGTGGTCATCGGATTTAGAAACCGATGTCTAAAGGATTTATTCGCTTTGGGAGGGGCCTGCGTCCCATCAGCTAGTTGGTAAGGTAATGGCTTACCAAGGCTACGACGGGTAGGGGACCTGAGAGGGTGACCCCCCACAATGGAACTGAAACACGGTCCATACACCTACGGGTGGCAGCAGTAGGGAATATTGCACAATGGGCGAAAGCCTGATGCAGCAACGCCGCGTGTGCGATGAAGGCCCTCGGGTCGTAAAGCACTTTTCTGGGAGATGAGAATGGACAGTATCCCAGGAATAAGTCTCGGCTAACTACGTGCCAGCAGCCGCGGTAAAACGTAGGAGGCGAGCGTTATCCGGATTCACTGGGCGTAAAGCGCGTGTAGGCGGTTTGGTAAGTTGGGCGTGAAAGCTCCCGGCTCAACTGGGAGAGGTCGTCCAAAACTACCAAACTAGAGAGCGATAGAGGAAAATGGAATTCCCGGAGTAGTGGTGAAATGCGTAGATACCGGGAGGAACACCAGTGGCGAAGGCGATTTTCTGGATCGTTTCTGACGCTCAGACGCGAAAGCTAGGGTAGCAAACGGGATTAGAGACCCCGGTAGTCCTAGCCGTAAACGATGTGAACTTGGCGTTGGTGAATTAAACCTCATCAGTGCCGTAGCTAACGCGATAAGTTCACCGCCTGGGGACTACGATCGCAAGATTAAAACTCAAAGGAATTGACGGGGGCCCGCACAAGCAGCGGAGCGTGTGGTTTAATTCGATGCTACACGAAGAACCTTACCCGGGCTTGACATGACGATGAACGATTGCGAAAGCATGAGGCTCCCGCAAGGGACATCGCCACAGGTGTTGCATGGCTGTCGTCAGCTCGTGTCGTGAGATGTTCGGTTAAGTCCGCTAACGAGCGCAACCCTCGCCGTGTGTTATACGTGTCACGCGGGACCGCCGGTATCAAGCCGGAGGAAGGTGGGGATGACGTCAAGTCAGCATGGCCTTTATGTCCGGGGCTACACACACGCTACAATGGTCGGTACAACGGGTTGCTAAACCGCGAGGTGGAGCCAATCCCCCAAAATCGGCCTCAGTTCAGATTGCAGGCTGCAACTCGCCTGCATGAAGCCGGAGTTGCTAGTAAACGTGCGTCAGCTATAGCGCGTTGAATACGTTCTCGGGCCTTGTACACACCGCCCGTCACATCATGGGAGCTGGCAATACCTGAAGCCGGTAGCTTAACCGCAAGGAAGGCGCCGTCGAAGGTGGGGCTGGTGACTGGGATGAAGTCGTAACAAGGTAGGTGTACCGGAAGGTGCGCCTGGATCACCTCCTTTCTAGAGAATTGAGCAAAGGTTTCTTTCGAGAGACTGGCGCTCTAAACCAAATTGCTTCAACGGTGTTGAAGTGTTGGATAAAGGAAAGAATTGCTACCTATCACTACTTAGTTGTCAAGGGACAGTATTTGGGCTTGTAGCTCAGATGGTTAGAGCACTGTGCTGATAACGCAGGGGTCACAGGTTCGAATCCTGTCAAGCCCACTAACCAAGAAAATTGTCTTGGGGATGTAGCTCAGCGGGAGAGCACTGCCTTTGCAAGGCAGGGGCCACGGGTTCGAATCCCGTCATCTCCACTTGAGTTGAAGATAGTACGGAGAGATACAAAACTTGTTGAATACTATTCTTTTGACATAATACACATTTTGGTTCATTAGTGAGGCTATCATATGCCCGGCGATGAGCCGGGTATTTTTGTCGAAAAATAGAGTAGCTTGAAGGGTAAGCGATGCTCTCAACAGCAGTTGATGGTATCGCTCACCGGTCAACGGTGAAATCGTCAATTTGGCGATCTAGCACTTTACCAACTGAATATTAACTGATGAGTAAATTAATAATCCTAAAGAATATCGTAAGATATTATGTAGGCCGAAAGAGTATCAATTTCTCCGTATCACGTGGAGAAGCTACTAAGGGCTTACGGTGGATGCCTTGGCGCCAAGTGCCGATGAAGGACGTGGGACACTGCGATAAGCCTCGGGAAGCTGTGAACAAGCGCTGATCCGGGGATTTCCGAATGGGGAAACCCACTGCGGCGAACCCGCAGTATCGCTGGTTGAACACATAGACCAGTTGAAGGTAACCCGGGGAACTGAAACATCTAAGTACCCGGAGGAAAAGAAATGATTTCCCTAGTAGTGGCGAGCGAACGGGAAGAAGCCCAAACCGTCCCTGCTTGCAGGGGCGGGGTTGTAGGGCCTGGCACATAGGAGTTACAAAATATTTGATTAGCAGAATGGTGTGGGAAAGCCTGCCAAAGAGGGTGATAGCCCCGTACGCGAAAATCGAATATCTCCTGCTGGGTTCCTGAGTACTGCCGGGCACGCTAATCCGGTAGGAATCTGGGGAGTCCACTCTCCAAGGCTAAATACACTTGGCGACCGATAGTGAACAAGTACCGTGAGGGAAAGGTGAAAAGTCCCCCTGTTAGGGGAGTGAAATAGAACCTGAAACCGTAAGCTTACAATCAGTCGGAGGGCTAACAGCATGTCGGTGCTATTGAGAAATCATGTGCGCGGTGCTATGCCTGACGGCGTGCCTTTTGGAGAATGAGCCTGTGAGTTAATCTCAGTGGCAAGGTTAAGGGAGTGACACCCGAAGCCGTAGCGAAAGCGAGTCTTAATAGGGCGTATAGTCGCTGGGATTAGACCCGAAACCAGGTGAGCTACCCATGGCCAGGGTGAAGCGAGTCTAAACACTCGTGGAGGCCCGAACCTTTAGATGTTGCAAAATCTTGGGATGAGCTGTGGGTAGAGGTGATATGCCAAACGAACCTGGATATAGCTGGTTCTCCCCGAAATAGCTTTAGGGCTAGCGTCATATGTTAAGTACCGGAGGTAGAGCACTGAATGGGCTAGGGGGCTTACCGCTTACCGAACCCAATCAAACTCCGAATGCCGGTACTCCAGAATATGGCAGTCGGACTACGGGAGCTGAGTTTCGTAGTCGAGAGGGAAAGAGCCCAGATCATCGGCTAAGGTCCTCAAATCTATGCTAAGTGGGAAACGAGGTGAGGTTACTTGTACAACCAGGAGGTTGACTTACAAGCAGCCACCCTTTAAAAAG
>JASJYH010000031.1 GCA_030123675.1 Anaerolineae bacterium
TTCTCGTCATCTTTTTTATCTGTAGATAAATCAAATACATTATCAAACCACTCTATATCTTTTTCATTTGAACGGTTATATGAAGCATCCGCGGTTACTTACATGGCGCTTTGGATCCTGATTGGCGCTTTACTCGCATCAGGAAGAAGGAAACAAAAAAGGGTTGGAATAATTTTCCTTGTAATTTATGTAGTTGTTGGGGGGATATATGTTATAGCTTGGGCCATTAAGTGGGTGCAGGCACTGGCTTAGTTAAATGGGATATATGCGGAAATGGCGTAACCAATAACACAAACCGCATGAAATAATTATGCTATAATACGCAAAATAATGAAACACAACCAGAGCTTCGTAAACAATGACAATAACAACAATAATGATCGCCAACTACCCATCGGGCGAAGCATAATCAGGTAACGAAAGCATTTCTACATACAAATCGCCCAACGCAGCAGCGAAGGGCGATTTGTTTTTTATATACTAATTGATGTCATTGCAGCATCACCTTTTGCTTTATCACTATGACAAAATAATCCGGAGGTAGGGTAATGTACAAAACACATACTTGTGGCGAATTGAGAGCCGCAGACTCAGATCAAAAAGTTACATTGGCAGGCTGGGTGCATCGCCTACGTGACCATAAAGGCGTAACCTTTATTGACCTGCGCGATCGCTTCGGACTTGTTCAGGTTGTTTTCAGGCTTGACCTGCCGAAAGAAACCCTCGAATTGGTCGCGGAGGTGCGCTCCGAATGGGTCTTACAAATCATAGGCTTGGTACAAAATCGGCCGGCCGGTATGATTAACAACAAGCTTCCCACCGGTGAAATCGAAATTATTGTCGAAGAGCTTAAAGTTCTTAACCCATCCAAGAAACTTCCTTTTGTCTTGAACGATGATGCTAAGTTGCCGGAAGAGAGCATTCGACTGAAATACCGCTATCTCGATTTGCGCCGTGAAAAGATGCGTACCAACCTGGAACTCCGGCATAAGACGATTAAATTTTTCCGAGATTATCTCGATGACCAGGATTTCCTGGAAATCGAAACCCCAATCCTCTTCAAAGCGACCCCCGAGGGCGCACGCGATTACCTGGTCCCCTCCCGTCTACATCCCGGTCAATTCTACGCATTGCCCCAATCTCCACAGCAATTAAAACAATTACTGATGGTAGGGGGCATAGAACGCTACTTCCAAATCGCGCGCTGTTTCCGTGATGAGGATCAACGCGGTGACCGCCAACCGGAGTTTACCCAGCTTGATTTGGAAATGTCCTTTATAGAACGCAAGGATATTTTGGATCTGATCGAGGATTTGTTCACGAAGATGGTAGCAAAAGTAGCTCCAGGTAAACGCTTGTTTAAGTCTCCATGGCCGCGATTGAAATATGAGGAGGCAATGGAGCGCTATGGAAAGGACAATCCCGACATTCGCTTCGGGCTGGAATTGGTGGATGTTACCGATATGGCAGCCGATTCTGGCTTCGGCGTATTCGAGAACGCCGTCAAGGCTGGTGGTGAAGTCCGGGCGATAAACGCCAAAGGATTGGGTGATTACACTCGCAAACAAATTGATGAGCTTACAGCCTTCGTCCAGGATTTGGGCGCAAAAGGTCTGGCTTATATTGCGCTGACCAAAGAAGGGGAAATGAGGTCCTCCTTCGCCAAGTTCTTATCTGATGAACGGAAGCAGGCCTTGCTATCCAGAATGGAAGCGGAAAATGGAGATCTGTTGCTATTCGTGGCCGACAAACCATCCATCGTCTTTGACTCGTTAGGACGGCTGCGTGTGCTTTTGGGAGATCGTCTTGGCTTGCGCGATAAGGACGTGTTAGGATTTTGCTGGGTACTCGATTTTCCATTCGTGGTTTGGAATGCAGATGAAAAACGCTGGGATCCCAGCCATCATCTATTTACAGCGCCGATGCCGGATGACATTTCTATTTTAGGCACCGATCCGGGTAAGGCGCGCGGGATGCAATATGATATGGTGCTAAACAATTATGAGGTTGGTGGCGGGTCAATTAGGATCCATGATCGCAGCTTGCAAGAGCAGGTATTCAAATTAATTGGGCTTGATCCAGAAGTTGCCCAGGAAAGATTTGGCCACATGCTGGAGGCTTTTGAGTACGGCACGCCCCCGCATGGGGGCATCGCGCTTGGGATCGACCGGATCGTGATGATATTAGCCGATGAGCCCAATATTCGGGAGGTCATCGCTTTTCCGAAAAATCAGTCTGCCAAAGACATTATGGCCAATGCGCCTACGAAAGTTGAAGAACAACAGCTGAAAGATTTGCATATAAAATTAAGAGAGTAGAGATTAGTTTTTAGATAATTCGAGATTAGTTTATTAGAGTTGGAAGAAGTGCCTGTTCTCTACGCCCTACCCCAAAGGAGAAATCATGCCAGATAGCATCCGTGTAGCAGATATTGCTCAATATGAAGGGCAGGAGGTAACTGTTAAAGGGTGGGTCTATAACCGCACCCATAAAGGGAAACTTGTATTTCTTTTGGTGCGGGATGGCAGTGGGTTTGTTCAATGCGTGGCATTTAAAGACGATATTGAAGAATCAATGTTTGACCAATTAATACGCCTGCCCCAAGAATCCTCCGTTGTCATTACCGGATCGGTGCGTGCGGATAAGCGTGCGCCGGGGGTCCCGGGTGGCTACGAAATTGGGGTAAAACAGGTTGAAATCTTGCAGGAAGCGGGGCAGGAATATCCCATGTCACTCAAAGAGCACGGTGTGGATTTTGCGCTCGACAACCGTCATCTCTGGATCCGAATGCCAAGTCAGTGGGCGATTTTGCGCATTCGGGCAACTGTCATGTCGGCTGTGCGCGAGTGGTTGGACACAAACGGGTTTATCGCCATGGATACGCCCATATTGACACCCGTGGCTGCCGAAGGTACGACCACGCTCTTCGAGACCGAATATTTTGACGAGGGCAAAGCCTATTTGGCCCAAACCGGTCAGCTTTACAACGAAGCCAATATCTTCGCTTTTGGAAAGGTATATTGCTTCGGACCCACATTCCGGGCCGAAAAATCAAAGACACGCCGGCACCTGACTGAATTTTGGATGGTCGAACCTGAAATCGCTTTTTGCGACCTTGATCAGTTGATGGAAATCGAAGAACAGATGATCACCCACATCATCCAGCGGGTCTTAAAAGACCGTTCCGCTGAGTTGAAATCACTTGAGCGTGATACTGAAAAGTTACAGAAAATCAAGCCACCCTTCCCACGGATCTCGTATGATGAGGCTGTCAAAACATTAGCCGATATCCGCGAAAAAGAAATGGACCGAGAAAAGAAGGAGCTTTTGGACTTCGAATGGGGCATGGATTTTGGAGCGCCACACGAGACTGAACTTATGGCCCACTACGATCAACCGCTATTTATTTATGGGTACCCAACAGAAGTAAAGGCCTTCTATATGGAACCATGGCCTGATAGACCTGAAGTTAGCAAGTCTGTTGACTTGCTGGCCCCAGAAGGCTATGGCGAGATTTGTGGCGGCTCAGAGCGGATTTCAGACCCCGATTTGTTACTCAAACGGATCCATGAGCATGATTTGCCAGTAGAGGCCTTCAAGTGGTATTTGGAACTACGCCAATTTGGATCTGTGACCCATTCAGGCTTTGGGATGGGGGTAGAAAGGGTAGTAGCGTGGATCTGTGGGATTGAGCACATCCGCGAGGCGATCCCCTTTCCAAGGACGATCAAGAGGGTGTACCCATAATAAATGCGGAGAAAGTCATCGGCCTAAATTTGGCTATCAATGTTGTTGTTAATAATTCCCTACCCACCCTATTAGGTTTATGGTATAAGAAAGTTGGCCCTGCTACGTTTGTGATGTTGCACCATTAGTTTTGAGCCAACACTCTATCTATTGGACCCTTATCTCACAGAAATAACGCGATAGGCCTGAGCCAAGGCGGAGTTTCTGGGTCGGGGTCAGCCTGCGAAAGCAGGTTCAAAACTTAGCAACACACGGCACTGGCGGGGTTACCTTTGACAAAGGTTCCTATCGAGCCTTTTGATCGAATCCAATTCAATTTCTGGAATAACAATAGGTCTCTCTAGTAGATTTTAATAAGTATTATTAGGCATGCTATGCATGCCTAATTTTTTATTTATAACTCACTGAGCAAGAATCGGGTGTCTCGTTGTGACGGATATTTGGCGAATGCTACAATTTGTGTAAAGGAGTGAACACATGCTTGTGCCTGTCACAAAGCATCGAAAAATTTCTGAAGATTATCAATCCATCGAGCAACCTATCCTATATCTTGATAAAATGCACATATACAGCCTGAACCGGGTAAGATCTTCGGTTCGAGTTGGTCTAGGAGAATACCATATCCAGCGGCTGTTTGGCCGTTGGGTGGGAATCAGCCCCTAACGCTTTTTACAGAGTATAACTAAGCAGGCTGCATTAGAGTTGCTTGCTCAATCCAAGTATTTATTAAACGCCACCTATCAGGTTGGCCTATCCGGCCTAGGCCGTTTGCATGACTTTGTAATTACAACTGAAGCCGTCACGCCCTGTGAATATAAATCTGCTTGAAAAGGACGCAATGTACATTTTAAAATGTCACGCCTGGGTTTCTCCATGCCGTCCGATTCTACAGAGAGGTGGACCCATCCAGATCGATATGGTGGCACGAGTATATAAGCATTACATTTCTGGCAACACAAATATATTAGACTTTAGCAAAAAATATTTTGTCATATACGATTCCAAGATACTCATTGCATGAACACCCGAAATAAGCAAGTCGGGAACTGGGGCGAAGACCAGGCCGCAAAATATCTAGAAGAAAAAGAGCACGTTGTGTTGGAACGCAATGTGCGCACACCGTATGGGGAGATCGACATAGTGGCTCAGAAAGATGATATTACAATTTTTGTCGAAGTTAAAACTCGCACATCGGCTCGCTACGGACCACCGGAAATCGCGGTCACATTGCGCAAACAGGAACATATGCTGGCTGCGGCAGAACACTATGCAACCCTACATGAGATTGACCATTGGCAAATAGATGTTATTGCGGTGGAGGGCAAAGTAGGAAGCGAACCACAAATCTCACATTTCGAGAAAGCGCTTGAATAAACCCGAGCTCATCCTAATAATAGGCCCGACGGCAGTTGGTAAAACCGAGCTCGCTATCCAATTGGCTGAGCGTTTCAACGGCGAAATCGTCTCAGCTGATTCACGCTTGCTTTACCGCGGCATGGATATCGGTACAGCCAAACCTTCCTCCACAGACCGACAACGAGTGCCCCACCACTTAATCGATGTGGCTGAGCCGGATGATGTTTGGTCTTTGGCTATTTATCAGAAAGCCGCCACAAATATCATAGGAGAAATTCATACCAGGCGCAAAACTCCATTTCTAGTAGGGGGTACCGGGCAATACATCCGCGCAGTGACAGAAGGTTGGGCTCCCCCAGAAGTTGAACCCGATCCACGTCTGCGACATGTGTTAGAGGGATTGGTAAAAAACAACGGGCATAAATGGCTACACGAAGGTTTGAGAGCGGTTGATCCTATATCCGCCAAAAATATTGATGCCCGAAATGTCAGGCGAACAATCCGCGCAATGGAGGTGATCCTGACTACCGGAAAACTCTTTTCTCAACAACGTCGGAAACGGAAATCACCTTTCGAGCTGCTGATGGTTGGTTTAACCCGTTCACGAGAAGAATTGTATGCACGGGTGGATGAGCGTATTGAAGCCATGTTCGAGGCGGGTTTACTCGAAGAAGTCCGAGACTTGCTAGAAAAAGGGTACTCCTCCAGGCTTCCGAGCATGTCCGCGATTGGGTATCGAGAAGGCATCAAGGTAGTCAAGGGTGAGTTGAGCGAGCAGCAGGCCAAAATTGAGATTCGACGCGCTACTCGGATCTTTGTCCGCCGGCAAGCAAATTGGTTCAAACAAAGTGATCCAAATATCTACTGGTTCGATTCTGGCAAGAGTGATGTACTCATTACTATCGAGAAGTTTCTACGGGAGAAACTATCTATTCTGGAAAAAGATTGAATTCTCTGATATAATTCGTTTGTAACAAATTTCACAAGGAGCCATGTGGATGAATAACAAAATTATATTTGGCACAGATGGTTGGCGTGGCATCGTTGCTGAGGATTACACATTTGACAATGTACGACGTTGCACACAAGGTTTTGCTGATTATTTGAACCAAATTGGGAAAGGGGGTCAATCCGTCATTGTGGGCCACGATAAACGTTTTAGCGCAGAAGATTTTGCGGCAGCAGTGGCTGAAGTGTTGGCGGGCAATGGCTTTAAAGTCTGGCTGACGGATGGGCCCACACCCACACCTGTTATTTCTTATGCCGCGGTGGACAAAAACGCAGCGGGTGCGGTCAACATTACGGCTTCACATAATCCGCCCACGGACAATGGATTTAAAGTACGTGATGAGAATGGCGGCGCGATCGACCCGGATGGTTTAAAGCAAATCGAAGCAAAAATTCCCGAAGATATCGCAAATGTTAAACGGATTGCATATAAAATCGGAGTTTCCCAAGGGTCGATTACTAAATTCGACGCCTCCCTTGCATATATCAAACATATCAATACGCTAATCGATTTGCAACCCATCAGAGAGGCCGGCCTAACCGTTATGGTAGATGCTATGTGGGGCAACGGTGCAGGTTGGTTTCCGCGATTAATCGGGGGTGATAAAACCAAAGTAATCGAAATTCATAACGAGCGCAATCCATCTTTTCCGGAAATGATCCGTCCTGAACCAATCCAACCCAATGTGGATGTTGGTCTACAAGCTACCGTTGAAAACGGTGCGGATATATTGATAATAAACGATGGAGATGCAGACCGGGTCGGCTTTGGGGATGAAAACGGAAAATTTATTGACCAGCTTCGGGCCTTTGGTCTCCTGGCGTATTATCTCCTCGAAGTTCGTGGTGAGCGCGGCCCGATCGTCAAGACGCTTTCCACCACAACTATGCTCAACAAACTGGGCAAAATTTATAAGGTGGAAGTGGTCGAGACCGGCGTAGGATTTAAATACGTGGCTCCTAAAATGGTCGAGTTGGATGCCCTTATCGGAGGCGAAGAAAGTGGCGGATTTGCCTTTCGAGGCAATGTCCCAGAACGAGACGGGATATTGGCCGGATTGTATATGCTTGACCTAATGGTACGCACCGGAAAAAAACCGACGGAATTGCTGCAGAACCTTTTTGATAAGGTAGGCGGGGAACACTTTTATGACCGGATTGATACGCCATTCAAGGGTGATAAGGCTGAAAAAATAGACCGCATTTTGGCTGCCAACCCCGAATCGATTGGGGGTCTTAAGGTTACTGAGTTGATAACGATTGATGGTTACCAATTCCGGCTTGAGGATGACGGCTGGTTGTTAATTCGCTTCAGTGGAACTGAGCCGATCATGCGCGTCTACTGTGAAACAACCCATGGTGATAAGGTGGCCGCTATTTTACAAGATGGAATGAAAATAGCCGGATTAATATAATTTTAACAATGCTTACAGATACTCACTGTCACTTAGATTTTCAATTGTTTGACCAGGATCGTGCGGCTGTCATTGAACGGGCCAAGCAGGTAGGTGTCAAACGGATGTTAATTCCGGGTATTTCTGTCTCGTCGAGCTCGGCGGCTATCAAATTGGCTGAGGAGCATTCAATGATGTTTGCGGCGGTTGGTGTACATCCGAACGAATCAATGACATGGAATAATAGCAGTATTTTAGCATTACGCGAATTGTCAGTAAATATCAACGTGGTCGCCATTGGAGAGATCGGTCTGGATTATTACTGGGAGGCTGCCCCAAGTGACCACCAGCAACACATCTTTCGAGAACAACTTGATCTTGCTGCAGAATTGGGGCTCCCGGTTGTCATTCATCTGCGGGAAAAAGAGGACGCTGATCACGGACCATGCAGTGAAGATGCGATTGAAATTTTGAAAGATTGGGTAGCAAGCCTAGGGTCACAAGGAGATGCGCTTAGAAAATATCCGGGGGTGCTGCACTCATTTTCAAGTTCGGTAGAAATTGCCGAGCGGGCTATCGCACTCAATTTTTTCATCGGTGTTACCGGCCCAATTACATTCAAGAATGCCAAAAAGAAACAGGAAATGATAGCCGAGTTACCGTTGGAGAGTCTGCTAATCGAAACGGATGCGCCCTATTTGGCCCCACATCCATATCGCGGGAAACGCAATGAACCCTCTTACGTAAGGGAAATTGCTGATAAAATTGGGCAGATAAAAACCAGTAGCCAGGATGATGTCGCAGCTATAACTACAAGCAATGCTGCTAGTCTATTTTCCTGGGGAGAAATTCATTGAGTATAGTATCCTTCGATAACCCAATTCAGGAGAAGATCTCGCTTGTTGAGGACCAGATTCTCGCACAAGCGCAGGACAATCATCCGGATTTATATGCTGCGCTCGAACAATTACTTGCAGCGGGTGGCAAACGTGTTCGACCTTCGGTCGTATTATTAATCGGCGATATGCTTGGGGGGCCAGAAGATAAATTAGTTTCCTTGGGTGCAGCTGTAGAAATGTTACATACTGCTACGCTCGTACATGATGATCTAATTGACATTTCCCATTTGCGTAGGGGTAATCCAACCTTGAATGCACTTTGGTCTCCGGCTGCAACGGTCTTGACGGGCGATTTTCTATTCGCGCGGGCTGCTGGGTTGGCTGCTGAAGCAGATCATATGCCAGTGATGATCTTGTTCGCCGATACTTTGGCGGTCATGGTTAATGGAGAATTGGACCAATTATTCGCCAGCCAGGTGCTTATTAGCAGAGAGAATTATTACCAGCGGATTTATGCCAAGACGGCTTCCCTTTTTGAAATGTCCGCGCAGTCGGCCGCGATGATCAGCGCCACTGATGATGAAACTGTAGAGGCCTTCCGCATATTTGGCTATGAAATGGGTATGGCGTTCCAGATCATGGATGATATTCTCGATTTCACTGGAGAACAATCTTCAGTTGGCAAGCCGATAGGCTCCGATTTGTTGCATGGAATAGTTACTCTTCCTTGTATTTATTACGCCGAAACTCACCCTGAGGATGTTAACCTAAAACTACTGATTGAGGCTAGTTGGACCGATCAAGATCAGATGCAACGATTAATTGAATTAATTCGCGAGAGTGATGCTATCCAGAAATCGAAGCGAGAGGCGGAAGATTTTATCAACCGCGCACTGGAGCAATTAGCGCCTTATCATTCGAGTATTGAAAAAAATGCCCTTGAAGATTTGGCAAGATATGTTGTAGATCGAGAAATATAGTCCGGTTTTTTTCCCTGATATAATTTGGATCGAAAAATTTTAACCGCTATACTCTCCTTAAATAGGGAGTTGTAATATCGATTAACAGTGTGAAATCGTGAGAAATACGCCTCATCCATTTCGTTTAAACCTTGGCTTCATTGTCCATCAAGAAGTTGGCTACAAACACGAAATCCCCTTTGAGATTGAAAAATATCAGATTTCGGATGATCTGGAAATACGGAACTTTAAGGGCGTTGCAATTATCAGCCGGACTCCGCAAGGCCTGCTTGTGCAGGGAACTTTCTCTGGGGAATCCACTCTTGAATGCGTCCGTTGTCTCAAAGAGCTTAAACATAACCTAAGCTGGGAGCTGACAGATTTGTTTGCATTTAATGAGAAATCTGTCAGTGAATCTGATCTTGTTATGGGAGAGGATGCGCAAATTGATCTACAACCACTTCTCCGTGAATATGCCTTACTCGAAATTCCAATTAACCCTATTTGCAAAAATAATTGCAAAGGCCTGTGCTTTGAATGCGGTCAAGATTTGAATGCTATCGATTGTGGTCACAAAAACATCTCAGAAGAATCTTCCTTCTCAGCCTTGAAAGATCTGCTTGAAGAGTAATTTAGAAAATCCAATCTTAATTCTCCCGAGCTCCATAACACCTGGATAGTGGGGTGTTCGGTTCGGATAAAGTCGAATTATCAGATGCTGCCAAAAAAGGGGATAAAATTACCTTAAGCATGTTGCCGAATAACTTCAATTTCTCTCAATCTACTCTGCAAGATTATGCCGATTGTGCACGCCGGTTCCAATTAAGATATCTTGATAAATTAAACTACCCTGCCGCCGAAGCAGAGCCAGCCGTGGAAAACGAACGACACCTGCAAGAAGGCCAATATTTCCATCGTTTGGCCCAGCAATACTTGCTCGGCATTCCTATCGATAAATTATCGCGACTTGCCAACACGCCTGAATTGCAACGCTGGTGGGAAAATTTTCTAAATTTTGCACATAAGGAGCTGGATGGCTTTACTAGTTTATATCCAGAAGTGACCCTATCTGCGCCTTTGGGAAAATTTCGATTGGTCGCCAAATACGATTTAATCGCCGTCACCGAAGATAACAAATTAATAATTTTCGATTGGAAGACATACCGTAAACGACCACGCGATGAATGGTTATCCGCACGTTGGCAAACGCGTGTATACCGTGCGCTGCTCTTAGAAGCAGGCAGCCAGTTCACTGCAGCCAAACCCAACAAACCAGAGCATTGTGAAATGGTCTACTGGTTCTCAAATTTTCCAGATGAACCAGCCCGGTTCCCTTACAATGAGAAGCAATACAAACTTGACTGGAATGCACTTCTCAAGCTGACGGAGGAATGTCAATCCGCGTCCGCCTTCCCTCTAACTGATGACCGTCAAAAGTGCGCCTATTGTCCCTATCGCTCGTATTGCAACCGCGGCACCCAAGCTGGGGATTTGATATCGATCGAGGTGGAAATGGAGGCTGAGGAACTATTCGACCTAAATTTCGAGCAGATCGGTGAGATTGAATTCTAACGGTTTAGGGTTATCCCGAAATGATTCCCCACAGGGCGTTCGCGGCCGGGTACATATTGGTCAATTGGGGAATTAAGAATAATTGATTCGCCACTTTCGTTTTCGATAACCATTATGGAGGATCCGCCGCCATCTAAACTCATCCCAAAGTGGGCGCCGTGAGCGATTAGGATATCAGCCAGTTCATCGAATGTAGCGCCTGCGCTATAAAAGGGCTGCCTCCCATCTACCACAACCAAATACAACCAACGTCCATTTTTGTTGAAACCAATCGCTGTGCGCGGGTCTCGTTCCTTGTCGTCTAATCCATCAACTTTATCTCCGCCCGTGACAAGGTATCGGTCCCCAGCGATCGCATTGTAGACCTTGCCTGGCTTGCGGAAAGAGAATCCGGTCCGGCGGCTAATGTAAAGAATAGGATCATCTCCCAAGGCATAAATGTTTCCTTTTGAGGCGGCATACCCATTTGGCGTGACCGGATCGGTTAATTGAGGATAATAGTCCAATGGACCACGGGACCACCAAGGGGAAAATCCGTCACCATTGATTGCAATTTGTACATCAAAATCATCCATAAACCCGGTTACCGTGCGGGCGTTGAGAGGCCGGCTATTGTTATTGTCGGGGGGTGTTACCACCGTTCGAAGTCCTTTTGTTTTTGTGTCGATCACCAGAACATGTGCGATGACAAGTCTCGGAAAATAATAAACCCGCCTATGATATGTGACAGCACCCTCGAACAAGGTTTGTTTGGAGGGGATAGGTGCCGGTCGGCCAGATATTGTTATAAGATAAAAGACGAATACTAGGATTATAAGTAACGTGGCCCCCCGGATTATCCAGGATTTGCGTGGTCTCAATTTGGACAGCATGAATAAATTTTATACAATCCCCATTTAGTTCATATGGATAAGATTCCTGGGGCGGCCAAATGGCCGCCCCAAAATTTATAGTTCGAAATCTTTCTCGGCTTGCCGCATCGTTTCAAATGATTGGATAGCAACTTCGAGCATAGAATGATCGGGTTCACGGGTTGTCAAAGCTTGTAAAGCCAAATTTGGCTTAATTATCCATTGGACAAATTTTGAATCAATATGATTTGCCGTCCAACGGATATACTCGACTGCAATACCCGCTAAGATTGGAATAAAAACCACTCGACTGATCAGTCGCCAAATAATGGGTAGCGGCCCTAATATCGTAAACACAATAATGGAAAGCAAAACCAGTGTCATAATAAATGCCGTTCCACAGCGTGGATGCTCAATAGGGAATTTATCAACCGATTTAGGCGTCAATTCAGCGCCGGCCTCATATGCATTTATTGTCTTATGTTCAGCGCCATGATACCCAAACAGACGCTCAATATCTGGCATGAAACCGATTGCCCATATATAACCAACCAGTAATAATAAGCGGATTATTCCTTCGAGCAAATTATTCCACCACACGTTCCAACCCAAGAGAGTTTCAGCCAAGCTGCCAACACCCGCCGGAAGCAAAAAGAACAATCCTATTCCAAGTGTAAAAGAAATACCCATTGTCAAATAAAGCGCGGGGCCTTCTAGTTGTTCATCTTCACCTGTTTGAGTATTGGCTGAGATCGTCAGTGCCCGCATTCCCAGTCCAAGCGCATCCCAAAGAAGGATAATTCCGCGCAGAAAGGGAATTTTTATTATGCCTGAACTGTAGACCTTTGCCAGCTTTTCCTTATGTAGGACTATGGCGCCATCCGGGTCGCGCATGGCAATAGCGAATGCTTTCTTCCCACGCATCATTACGCCTTCAATAACAGCCTGACCACCGTATGTAATAATTCTGTCATCCATAAAATAATTTCCTATTTATCTCCTAAATTTTTTTTATTTATTCCGCAATCGAGAGCCGGATATTGACCTCAACCTATCACCAGGGCCCTCATCAAGATCAAGACCGTTACATTATATTGTAAAAAAAATGAATCAACGAATCTATACCCTTATACCAGGTCGGTAAATACAAACGCTCATTTGGCGAGTGTATATTATCTTCGGGCAGGCCGAATCCACAAAGGATTGAATTTGCGTTGATGCTATCTTTCAAAAATGACACTATGGGAATTGATCCACCTTCTCGTCTATAAAGCGGTTTCACTCCCCAAATAGATTGCATAGCCTTGCTCATTGCTTGTATGGCGGGTGTATCAAGATTTGTGATAGCTGGCGGTGAAGCATTTATTAATTTGAGCTCCCAACGGATCGTTTTTGGGGCCTTCGCCCGCATATATTTGAGCAATTGTTCATGGACTTCATGTGGATCTTGATCTGGTACAAGCCGACATGACAATTTGGCCATTGCTTTTGCTGGCAAAACCGTTTTTGAACCTTCTTCTGTATATCCTGAAATTATCCCGTTAACTTCAAGTGTTGGGCGGGCGCCAACGCGCTCAACCGGTAAATAATCGGGTTCGCCCCACAATACGGATACGCCTGTTTGGGCCTTGAAAAAGGCTTCATCCATAGGCAACTTTTCCATATCCGCGTGCTCTTCCGCACTGATCCGTTGCACACTGTCATAAAACCCCGGAAGGGTAATGACCCCATCTTCATCATGCATGCCTGCCAGCAACTCAATTAAGGCTTGTGCTGGGTTATGGACAACGCCTCCATATAATCCAGAGTGTAAGTCTTGGTTCGGTCCCCAAACATAGACGTCAAAGTATGCCAAACCACGCAGACCATAAGTGATCGTGGGCTTGTCAGCTGCAATCATTCCCGCATCCGGGTTTAGGCAGAAATCGGCCGAAAACAAATCCTTGTGTTGGGGCAGGAAAGACTCCATGCTCGGAGATCCCATTTCTTCCTCACCCTCAAACAACCACTTGATATTAATCGGTAAATCTGAAGTTTGGATTATGGATTCAACTGCCGCGAGGGAAGCAATTATCTGTCCTTTCATATCGGAAGTTCCACGCCCGAACAAAAGATCGCCCTTCTGACTGGCCTCGTAAGGGTTTGTATCCCACAAATCGAGTGGATCAATAGGCATCACATCGTAATGACCATAAACCAACACCGTGGGGGCATCATTTCCGGCCTTTATCGATTCACCAAATACGACTGGATGTGAGCCCGTGGGAAGCAGCTGCACATTTTCCATGCCAAGCTTGGTCAAGCGCGCGGCCAACCATTCAGCCGCCTGAAGGGTGTCCTTTTCGTGCTCTTCTTGCATCGAAACAGACGGGATCGCAACAAGCTCTTTCAGTTCGGAAAGATACTTTTCTTTTTTCTTCCCCACATAATCAAGCGCTAATTGACGAGTATCACTCATTTATACTTCCCAATCCTATCCTTTGTCACGTATACTAAGGGCTTTGTGTTGCTAAGGGCAAGGTTTCCAAAGAACGGCGAGTCACCAAATACCATTCAGACATCTCCGAAAAGCGATCACTTTTGTCAAATAAAGGCCCAACTTGTACTCCCAACACTTGTGCATCGACTCCAAAGGAATAGACCGGGTAATATAGCAGCAAAGCTGGCAATTCATCCGCAAACACAACCTGGAAATTACGGTATAGCCTTGTTCGTACGGAAAAATCTGTGTTGACGCGAGCTTGTTCTAAATATTCGCTGGCGGTGCGGTTGTCCCACTGTGAATAATTTTGTCCGCCGGTTGCTTCTGCCTGATGCCAAAAAGGGTACGGGTCTGGGTCAGGAGAGCGGGCCAAATTCAAGTCTACCAGGGCTGCCTGGTATGTGCGTGGGCCAAGATAATCAAAAACCATCCGATCATACGGGACCGGCTCCAAATTCACTTGCACACCAATCAACGCCCAGCTAGCCTGCATATTCAAGGCAAATTGCGTGTGCAATTCGTCATCGGGATGCAGCATCGTAAATTCCAATGCTTGACCTTCCTTTGCACGCACCGTTCCGCCTGCTGCCGGAATCAAATACCCCTCTGCCTTCAAGATAGTGACAGCCCTTTCAGGATCATAATTCAGGTGTTCAATACCATCGTAATAGGCCCACGAACCTGGAAAGACAGGTCCATCAGCAATAATCGCCTGACCTTTTAGCAAGGTAGAAATCATGCGCTGGCGATTTATTCCAAGTAACAAAGCCCGGCGAACATTTGGCTCCTGCAAAAAGGATACTTCTGGATTGTTAAGATTCAACAGCACCATGCTGATTTGCGGCATCCTGCTGGTGTAAATAGATAAATTGGGACTAGCCAATGCTTCATCGAGCACATCATTAGACACATGGCTAATTGCAAGTACCTCACCCTGATTATAAGCATCAAACGCCGCAGCAGATGTAGGATAATACTGAAAGACTACCTGGGGGATAAATGGCGCTTCGCCATAATAAGATTCGAAAGATGTCAGCACAACCCCAGTAATTTGACCCTGATTCAAGATTAAGTGATCAAATTGGTAAGGTCCGCTTCCAATTGGGTTGATATTGAAATCGGTTGTAACCAATCCTTCTGGTGGCAATCCATCCAAGATATGTTTCGGGAGCACACCAAAGGTTACATAGTCAAGGAAGGGTGCAAAAGGCTCGGGAATAGTGAACTTTAGATTTTTGTCATTCAGCTTTTTAACTTCAATTTTATCCCACAACTCTTTGATATCTTGAGGCATCAGTGAGCCGTTACCTTTGAGCATATCAATCGTAAAGAGGATATCATCGCTGGTGACCGGTTCGCCGTCGTGCCAAACTGCGTTCGATTTGAGCGTGAAATTATAGATCGTGCCTTCTTCGTTCACACCCCAGGATTCAGCCAAATCAGGCTGTGGCAAACCGCGTTCATCAAAGCGAATCAGGCCACTGAACAACAAACGGTTTACATCGCGGTCAGCGGGATTATTCCAATCCAACAATGGATTTAAACGTCCCAGGGAGCCTACCAAGCCTTCCGAGTACACGCCTCCCTGTGTGGGTTGTGGAAATATCTGAGTTGGCCCGATTGGTTGTTGAGTCAAGAGCAGAACTCCTACAACCACGAGGGTCAGAAGCACAACCAGGATTTGCCAGCGTAATTGTCTCATGCTAAAAAAAAGGAAGGCTTTAACCAGTCAAGGCACTCATGCCATGGCTGGAAGTAGCCTTCCCAGAGAAGGTGTCCCACTAACCAAGTAATAAGATGGTGATTGTTAATCCAAAAAAGATCACACTTAGAATTATAGTTACCCAGAAGAGTGCCCGCTCAATACCACGACGAGCCGTGTAAACACCACCTGTATCAGCACCAGTTAATCCACCTAACCCAGCACCCTTACTTTGAAGGATGACACTGATGATCAAAGCCACCGAGGTTATAATCAGCGCAACATCTAGAAATCGTTCCATATGTAAGCCTCCTGCAGAATTGCGGGGGAATTATACCTGTGAGTGTTGGGAATCGTCAACGTTGAAGGAACTGCATGCACGAAATTGTCGTAAATTTGCACATGCACACGCGCTACTCGGATGGTAGCGGTACGCATAAAGATATCGCACAAGCCGCCATAAAGACGGGCTTAGACGCGGTTATTGTTACAGACCACAATGTTTTGGTACAGGGGCTAGAAGGATATTACCGCAACGGACCAAACCGGGTCCTGCTGCTGGTTGGACAGGAAATCCATGACCAGAACCGCATCCCGCAAAAAAACCACCTGCTGGTGTTCAATGCCAACCGTGAGGTAGTTTCGTTCGCAAACGATCCACAGAAATTGATTAATGCTGTACGCGAAGCAGGTGGAATGTCTTTTATTGCCCATCCGCGTGATCTGGCCTCCCAAGCTTTCGATGAGGGTGATATTTCCTGGGAGGCCTGGGATGTGACCGGCTTCACTGGTCTTGAGTTATGGAACGGGCTAAGCGAATTCAAATCGCTCCTCAAAACCAAGCTGCATGGCATTTTCTATGCATTTCTCCCGCAATTCATAGCGCATGGACCTATCCCAGAAGTGCTTGAGAAATGGGATGAATTGTTGCTGGACGGCAAACGCATTATCGCTATTGGCGGCTCAGATGCGCATGCCCTGCTGGAAAGCATGGGGCCTATCAGACGTACGATATTCCCCTACGAATTCCATTTCAAGACAATTAATACACACGTTTTCCTCACTGAGCCAATGACTGGCGAATTAACAACAGACCGCCGGCTAATTTATGAGGCGCTTCAAAACGGACGCGCATACATTGGTAATGATTTGCCCGCTTCAACGAAAGGGTTTCGTTTTAAGGCACAGGGACGGGATAAAGCCGTTATCATGGGAGAAGAAATCCCGGCTAAGGGTGGTGTAACCTTACAAATTCGCCTGCCGGCTTTGGCAGATTGCCGGTTGATTAAAGATGGAGTTGTGATCCGAGAATATAATAATAAACAAACCGGCACACACATCACCACCCAGCCAGGTATCTACCGGGTCGAGGCTTATAGAAACTACCTTGGGCGGCGAGTGGGGTGGATATTCAGCAACCCGATATATGTCAGATGAATGTCATTATCAACCTTACAAAAGGTTGGATCCTTCGTTAGGTTTCGTTAAACCATGTTTTGATCGAGATAACGGCAGCAACCTAAAATCCAGGTGGGAGTGCCTAATACTGATGACACAAAAATGTGTCACCCTGAGTGTAACGAAGGGTCTACCCCATGTGGGGCACACGTCCCGCGCAAAGCGGGGGGATTCTCACCTGCCACTGCGCCGAACGCAGTGAGGTGCATGTGTCACTCCCTATGGTCGTTCACACCGTCCCGGTGTCTTTCGGGAGAATGACACTATGTCTTTGGGTTTAGGCACTCTCATCCAGGTAAGAAGCGCACGAAGTCCATTTATATGGTAAACTTCGCGCGCTCAGGTACGTTTTTACCCTTTACGGGCGTTCAATCGTGCCTTTCCGCTTGCAAATCGCCCACGGCGATGAACGCGAGCAAACCCATGGAAAGGAGGTTCCCAATATGCGTAATTATGAAATGCTTTGCATTTTCCAGTCAGATCTGGAAGATAGCGCTTTAAAAGAGGCTATCGACCAAGTCAAAGGCTGGATCACCGAGGCTGGTGGCAAAGTAGATAACGAAGATGAATGGGGCAAGCGCAAACTTGCTTACTTGATTCGAAAACAGAGTGAAGGCCACTATCTGCTCCTAAACATTAGTCTGCCGGCCGAAGCCATCCAAGAACTGGACCGCAAAATCCGCTTCTTGGAGCCTGTGATGCGTCACTTGTTAACTACTGTACCCTAATTATTGGTGTATTCTTGTTCTCTGGTATTGCTGCTTCGATTTCGTAGTAAGATTTAGAAAAGGAGAAAGCTATGAGCCGAGGTTTGAATAAAGTAATGATCATCGGACATTTGGGACGAGATCCTGAAATGCGCTACACGCCTTCAGGTCGCCCGGTGACAACCTTCACTGTCGCAGTAAGCCGCACTTGGAATACAGCAAATGGGGAACACCGCAGTGAAACAGAATGGTTTAACATTGTATCCTGGGGTAACCTGGCAGAGATATGTAAAGAATATCTTCACAAAGGACAACAAGTTTATATTGAAGGCCGCTTACAAACCCGTCATTGGGATGATAAAGAAGGCCAGAAACATACCAAAGTAGAAGTAGTTGCTAACGAAATGACTATGTTAGGTGAGCGTCGTGATTCTAAAAAGTCCGACGACACGCAAGCGGAAGATGAATCATCACAACCAATTGCTGATGAGGACGATTTTCCCTTTTAGTATCCGGGCAACATGCCGGGCACTAGGAAGAATAATTAAACTGGAGTAAAAATGACTGAAGAACGGAGTTCTCAAAATAGATCTGGTGGTCGGCGCCGCTTTTACACGCGCCCGAAGTTTTGCCAGTTCTGCTCAGATAAAGAGCAAGTTATTAATTATAAAAATATTGAATTACTTAAACGCTACATAACAGATGAAGGCAAGATCCGCCCCCGGCGCCAGACCGGCGCATGTGCCAAGCACCAGCGCGAGGTGACAAGAGCTATCAAGCGGGCCCGGCATGTCGCCCTGTTGCCATTTACGGGAAAATACTGGGAAGAGGGCGGCCAACTCTAATCCCAGCAAAGTAACACTCCGAGGCTTAGTATTTCTAACTCTTGGATAGTGTTAAGGAATTAATATATGGCACGTGGACCTAAAAAGACAACCAAAAAACACATTGCCCGGCTCGAAAGAGAACGGCGCCAAATCAGATTGGTTAATTACATCGCAATTGGGGTTGTTGCCGCGATATTTCTGGTTGTGGGCTATGGAATTCTTGATATTAAATATTTACAACTGCAACAACCAATTGCCGTGGTAAATGGCGAAAATATCAGCACCAAGGAATTCCAAGCGCGGGTGGTTCTCCAGCGCAACGAACTGCTGACACAATATTTCCAATACACACAATATCAACAACAATTCGGCTTGGATGTCACCGCCCAGCTAGAACAAATCGTAACCGCCCTGAATACACCATTCATCATAGGGCAACAAGTGCTCGATATAATGATCGGCGAGGCCCTGACCAGACAAGAAGCAGCTCAACGCGGTATCAGGGTAAGTGAGGATGAATTGGAAACCTTTACGCACGAGCAATTTGGTTTCTATCCTGATGGAACACCCACTCCAACCATTACGCCGACAGAGGTGACAATTACGTATCCGACTCTTTCTGCGACACAATTAGCACTCGTGACGGCCACGTCAGTTACAACAAAAGAGCCGACCGTTACGCCAGCTCCAACTGCTACCCTGGATCCTGAGCTAGAATCAGAAGGCACTAGCACACCCGCGCCGACGCCATTCCCGTCTCCTACTGCGACCCCCTACACATTGGAGGGATTCCAGAACCTCTATGAAGAGGTCTTAACCACCGTGGAAGAAGAGGGCTTGACTGAACAACAATTCTATCGGCAGTTTGAAACCTCCCTTCTACGCAGAAAACTTATCAATTCAGTCACAGAAATTAATCTTGCAGAGGAAGAGCGAATATTGGCGCGTCATATCCTAGTTGCGGATGAAAATACTGCATTAGAAATAATAGACCGTATTAACAACGGAGAAGATTTTTCCGAGTTGGCAATAGAGCTTTCCGAAGACGCTGGAAGTGGCGCGAAAGGGGGTGACTTAGGCTGGTTTGGTCGAGGAGTAATGGTGGCCCCCTTCGAGACAGTAGCCTTTACTTTGGAGGATGGCGAGATTAGTGATCCCGTCGAGTCAGAATTTGGCTGGCATATTATCCAAACGCTTGAGCATACTACTCGCTTCTCCGATTTCATTGCGGAATTGCGGGAAGCAGCAGATATTGAGATTTTTGATTACTGGGTAGAGCGTGTACCCGGCTCGCCTAATTTACAAGATTTTCAACAACCGAACCAACAATAATTAACTTTTCAAAAGAAAACCCCGCAAAAAAATCAATTGCGGGGTTGTCTTTAATTAGATAACGAATTTTCATTCGACAAATCAATTCTTATTGCAATTGGCACCAATTAAATCTTCCAGCTATCCTCCTCCCGGAATTGGCAGTCCCTCCGTTTCACGGAAATGAAATGTCTAATGGTTGCTAGAATTTATCGAATATAGATATAATCTCTGCCATGCTTCAGCGTATATTTCGGATCATCAACCTTATCATTTATTTTATACTCAGCATGCTCGTATTGACTGCCAGCAATCCAGTACCAGGGGAACCAGAAGATCGGGCTCGGGCATACACACGCCTGATAGAGTTTGATTATGTCAATTGGAGCATTGAAGCTGCATACCTCAAATTACAAAGCAGCGCCATTGGATTGCCTGGGTATCTCGATTTTGAAAACAGCAAACAGGTTGTCTTGCAATACCTTTTTGTTACCGAACGTATCTTGCAAGCAGAAGATCAGCTTAACAGCTTATACGCAGACCCCTCGATCATAGATAATAATGCCGCATCGAAACATTTGCGCGCCGAAATGGAGCGGCTTTACTTACGACAGAAACAGCTGGCGCCTTTTGCTGAAGCGGCCCTACAAGGCCAAGTCAGCACAGTCTTATCCGAATTGGATCTCACATCCGGTGGCCAACCACTACCACCCGTTTTGTATCATTCCAGCGCGGTACCCATGGGATTGATCGTCTCCTCCCGCGAGAGAATTGAACAGCTGACCAACATCTCCGTCGAACCTAATCTAAGCGTAGACCAACAAGTTGCACTTGAGGCCAAGGTTGATGCTGAATTAAATGTATCAAGTTTGGTTGTGCCTATCGGGGGGGTGGGTGTATATCCTACTATGATTATGCGCGCTACCAATCTTTCCTGGCTTTTAAATACCGTTTCACATGAGTGGACACACAACTTTTTGAGCTTGAGGCCGCTTGGATTTTTATACGATATCACTTCTGAACTACGCACTATGAACGAGACCGCTGCCTCGATTGTAGGCGATGAAATTGGAAACTTAGTATTACAAAGATACTATCCAGAACATGCTGACGCCTCTCCCCCGGACCCACAAATTGCTTCCACGCAACTTATCTCATTCAGCCTGAAAGAGGAACCCCCAGAATTTGATTACCGTGCAGAAATGCACACTACCCGCGTTAGGGCCGATGAGTTGTTGGCAGAAGGTAAGATTGAACAAGCCGAGGCATATATGGAAGCCCGCAGAGAAATATTTTGGGATAACGGCTATTCGATCCGCAAGTTGAACCAAGCATATTTTGCATTTTATGGAGCCTATGCCGATCTGCCCGGGGGTGCAGCTGGGCAAGACCCTGTTGGTCCTGCAGTGCGAGAGCTGCGCGCGCAAAGTAATTCTCTGGCTGATTTCATAAAACAGATTTCGTGGATGACAAATTTTGAACAATTACAAGCAGCGCTGCAATAAGGCAAGCCCCCGGTAATCATTAGACAATGCAGAAACTTATATACCTCTTGTTAATATTTTATATGATCCTACTTAGCGCTTGTGCAAATACGACCAATTCTATAGTCGTCGAAGAGCTTCCTGCGACTGCTGCCCTTGTCATTCCGACCCCTGCGCTAAAACAAGCTTGTACCAACCTAAATTTAGAACCAACTCCAGGTCCAGATGCGCTCTCGCTTTTTCCCGCAGTCAGCCAGAAGGATCATATTCGGGGTAATGCAGATGCTGCGGTTACAATCGTCATTTATGATGACTTCCAATGTACGGAATGCAATTATTTGCGCTTATCACAACTACTACTCGAAACCCATCCGAAAAATGTCAGATTTGTTTATCGGCATTTTTCTTATACTGCGCTCTTCGACAAAAGTGAAATGGCAGCCCGGGCCGCAGAAGCCGCCGCGGACCAGGGCAAGTTTTGGGAAATGCACGATATATTGTTTGAGATGCAAGCCGAATGGGTCGATTTAACTCCGGATGCTTTTGAGCGTTGGCTTACAACCCAGGCTGGAGCACTCGAGCTAGACAAGGCTCAATTCACAACCTATCTCAATAGTAAAGGTGCGATTGAGCAAGTTAAATCAGCCGCGGAAGAAGCTGAACAAATTGGGATTCCACAGATCCCATTCTATTTAATAAATGGGCAAATTTATCAAGGTCCCACAAATTTTGAACCATTAAGTCAGGTAATCAGTCTAATTGCGTTGGGCGAGCAACAATTTACAGATTGTCCGCCCTTCACGATCAATCCTGAAAAGCAGTACCTGGCCAAGCTCGAAACCGAAAAGGGGGAGCTTGTGTTGCTCCTTTATCCAGACAAAGCCCCATTGGCGGTAAACTCCTTCGTATTCCTTGCGCAGGCCGGCTGGTTTGATAACATCACCTTTCATCGTGTGTTGCCGGGGTTTGTCGCTCAAACTGGCGATCCCAGTGGGACTGGTCAGGGCAACCCTGGGTATATATTTAATAACGAAAGCCACCCTACACTTAATTTTGACCGGGCCGGTTTGGTAGCCATGGCCAATTCTGGTCCGGATACCAATGGCAGTCAATTTTTCATCACGTATGCTCCGGCACCTGAATTGGACGGCAATTTCACAATTTTTGGAAAAGTATTGAGCGGTATGGATGTCCTTGAAAAGCTAACTGCTCGTAACCCACAACCTGGCCTAAGCTTGGCTCCCGGAGACAAGCTTATCAGGGTTTCAATAGAGGAGAACTAATGACTTCGCTACCACGTAGTATAAAGTGGCGCACTATTCTACTGTTTATTTTTAGTTTAACGATTATTTTCCTGATCATCATCTCAGCAATCGGGATCCTACTGTTCAGCTTAATCATTGAAAACGAACTGTTCGAGACCACGGCTTCACAATTATCGACGGTTTTATTTGCAAGTTCTTTGATAGGCATCGGTTTGCTGCTCTTGCCAATCGCCTGGCTCAGTATCCAACGCTTGCGTGGCCGGGATTTCAAAACGGTTAGCTTTCCGATCATTCAAACCTGGGTATGGATTACTATTCCCGGCTTGTGGTTATTTTCGATCATTTTGGCCACCCTTTTTTATGACGCACCTGGTGCAGCTTGGTATGTGCCATTTCTTCATTTGTTATCCATTGCCCTACCAATTTATATCATCATTCGGATTGGCACAAATCGACTGCAACTAGGATCCGGTCACCGCGCATGGAGCGTGTTTGGCACTGGCATGACCCTTAGTCCGTTACTGGCTGCTATCGTAGAGATTGGTTTAATCCTTATTGGGGTAATTATTTTTGCCGTGTTTTTAGGCACAAATTCTAATAGTTTTTCCGCAATTGAAAGCTTAGTCGCTCAGCTTGAAAGGGCACCAGACATCGAATCGACACTTATTTTGCTCGGTCCATACCTAAACAACCCCTTGACTCTCCTAGCTGCTTTAGCCTTTCTGTCTTTTATAATCCCTGTCATTGAAGAGATCCTAAAGTCAATCGGTGTATTGCTGATAGTCGATCGGATAACATCTAACGCACAAGGCTTTGCCCTGGGCGTGTTAAGTGGGGCAGGTTTCGCCTTTACTGAGAGTCTATTCGCAAGCATAACCCCCGATGACACTTGGGGGATCACATTGGGAATGCGTGGAATTAGTAGCGGTATGCATATGCTCGCCTCAGGTCTTGTCGGCTGGGGAATTGCAGCGGCCCGTTTGGATAAACAGTATCTAAAATTAATTGGCTTGACCATTCTGGCCATTGTGCTGCATGGATTATGGAACGCAGGGGCGGTATTTACGGTTGCCGGCGGTCTTCGAATTAGCCTATCCACATCTGAGTTTGATCTGGTGGGGCCCCTTATGACCATCGCTGGCGTCGGATTACTTTTGGTATTAATGGGCATAATTGTAGTGGCATTATTCCTGATAAACCGTTATTTTCACCGATCTGAGAATAAGGATGAAGTGGTAGTGGTGTAAAATATTCCCATGGCCTGGAATATCAAATCTACGCATACGCAGGCTGGAGACCTGGTTCAACTTGTAGGCTTACGGCACAAGAGTTATATATTTCCGCTTCAATCAGGGGGTGATTTTCACACCCATCGCGGAATTCTCCAGCACGATGATTTAATCGGAAAAGCATGGGGTACCCAGGTATTCAGTCATCTTGGGGCCTCATTTTTTATGCTTCAACCCCCATTGGCAGACCTGCTGCTGGACTTAAAACGCAATACTCAAATTCTTTATCCGAAGGATATTGGTTTTATTTTGATCACCATGGGTATCGGACCGGGACAAAAGGTGATCGAAGCGGGAACAGGTTCCGGGTCAATGATGATAGCGCTCGCACATTCTGTCGGTGAAGAAGGCCGAATCATATCCTATGAAGTGCGCGAACAAATGCAAAAATTGGCCCGAAAGAACATCCAACGGATTGGGCTCGATTCGCGCGTGGACTTCAAGTTGCGAGACATTAAAGAAGGATTTGACGAGACTGACGCCGATGCCCTATTCCTGGACGTTCACAATCCATACGATTACATTGATCAGGTGCGGGCCGCGCTGAAACCCGGCGGATTCTTTTGCGCAATCGTCCCAACGGTCAACCAGGCGGAGATATTGCTTCGGGTACTACGGCGGCACAAATTTGCCTTTCTTGAAATGTGTGAAATATTACTTAGATATTACAAACCAGAACCAGACCGTTTACGGCCTGTTGATAGAATGGTAGCGCATACAGGATTTTTGATCTTCGGGCGCAGAATCGAACCGAGCGAAGATCCACGCGCCCTCGATTTATTGGCTGAGCAGGCCATGCAGGCCAAAGATTAAGGAGCCAATTATGTTTCGTCGGCGTCCCTTCCGGCGTCAACCAATGCGAGCCCATCGAGGCAGAATTCGCTCCGGCCATGGCCGCCGCAATTGAGCTCCAAAATTATTATATTAGCCAATCAATTAATGGACTTAGATTGTCTCAAGCTTATTCCAATATTTTATTTGAGAACTATCTGTTTGAAATAAATTAAGGGTCTCCAACCAATATGAATCCTTCCAACCTTTCAGAGAAATTTATTATGGAGAAGCTCCGGGATGCATGGGAGCAGAATCAAAACTCTGAAATATTTAACGATACCGACCGGGATTTTAATGAGGAACCAAAATGCGCGGCTGTCTTGATACCCTTAGTAAGATTTGGAGACGAGTGGCATTTGATATTTACTCGCCGGGCAGATAATGTAGATACCCACAAAGGCCAAGTATCATTCCCTGGGGGTGCATGCGAACCCGAGGAAAAAACTCCCGAAGAAACTGCCTTACGGGAGGCTGATGAAGAAATTGGAATAAAGCCGAAGGATGTGCGTCTGCTGGGGCGAATAACGCCTATGATCACGGTAACCAATTATCGGGTGACTCCGGTAGTCGCTGTATTGAAGTGGCCTTATGCTTTTCGGGTCCAATATGCTGAAGTGGCGCGAGTGTTCACAATCCCTCTCTCGTGGTTGTTCAAAAAAGAAAACCGTTGGGAATTTTACCTACCCGGGCGCGATCAGGGCTTGATCGTCTATCACAATTTCGATGGCGAATTATTATGGGGAGCGACCGCATTAATGACAGATTATTTTATTAAAGCGCTTGGGGTTTAGTTTCTGATCATTCAACCTAATTTCTTGATTTATTCGATTATCGAGAACCACATTCACAACCCCT
>JASJYH010000032.1 GCA_030123675.1 Anaerolineae bacterium
TTTAAAAGCACACCGCCCCAATAAATGGGGCGGTGGCTAGCGTAGTGTAATAACCTTTCAAAAAATCAAGGGATAAACCACCGCATTACAAATCAACCATATATGATATACAATAAAGTCAAGCTATTACACTCACGGGGTATTTGTCTACCACTGTTTCACCAAGTAAAAGGATATTCACCCTATATAATGAAAAAGACAATTGTAGATTGCAGGTAACGTTCAATTAAATTTTTCATTTCAATAATATACAATATTTAACCTATGCGACTTTTTCACAGCGACTATCGCATAATAATAATTATTATACTAAGCTCATCAAATTAAAATTATACCAATCGATGAAAATTCCATTCTCTGCAGAATTTAGCCTTCGTAAAACTCAAAGACATGCATACCCAAAATTAAGGATTTCATCTGGTGCTAGGCCTTGGGATAATATCGCTTAAGGTCTGTGTATACCCCTGATTTTAAATTACCAAAATTAATTTTTATGGCTTGTACTTCCCCGCTCCAACCCAACCAAATATTTACTTAACGTATCATATTCTTCAAAAATCATCATCGCGCCGCGAGCCACGCACGTTAAAGGGTCTTCTACCACCCAAACGCGTAGTTTTAATTCGTCTGTCAACCGATCTTCCAACCCGGCTAACAAAGCACCGCCCCCGGACAAACAGATACCGATATCCATTAAATCAGATATAATTTCAGGGGGGATTTCATCCAAAGCATCCCGAATGGTATCCACGATTACCTGGACAGATCCTGAGAGAGCTTCCCGAATTTCAACAGAAGAGACTTCTATCGTCTCAGGCAATCCCGATACTAGGTTACGACCCCGAATTTCCATGGTCCTTTCTTTAGGCAGGGGATGGGCCGATCCTATCTTCCATTTGACTTGTTCTGCAATGCCATCACCAACCAATAAATTGTATTTGTTACGCAAGTATTGGACGATATCCTGATCCATTTCATCGCCGGCTACACGCAGCGAGCGCGAGGCAATGACCCCACTCATTGTCATAATTGCAACTTCTGTTGTCCCACCTCCAATATCGACAACCATACTGCCGCGAACTTCGCCAATTGGCAATCCCGCTCCTAAAGCGGCAGCTATAGGCTCTTCCAAAAGAAATGTCTGACGTGCGCCGGCTGCCAAGGTAGCGTCATATACCGCCCGTTTTTCTACCTCAGTTACCCCTGTAGGGATACCAATTACAACCCGCGGGCGCGGTAATGGGACAATACTTTGCTCATGGACACGGCCAATAAAATATTCCAGCATGACTTGTGTTACGTCAAACTCTGAAATTACGCCATCGCGTAAAGGTCTAACGACCACAACATTTCCTGGGGTACGTCCAACCATTTCCTTAGCCTCGAGGCCTATTGCGAGAGGCTGGCGATGACGTTTGTCAATCGTAACCCATGAAGGTTCGTTAATAACAATACCCTTGCCACGAACATTGACAAGGGTATTTGCTGTGCCTAAATCAATCGCAATATCCAGTGAGAACAGGCCTAATAGCCAGTTGATGGGGTTTAAAGCCAATACGTGCTCCTCAATGTATGTGCTGAGAGAAATTATACCATGGCCAGTATATATGAATTTCAATCCCATAAATGGCAATAAAATAGGGAGCGGGTATAATTTGTCGATGGCTAAGGGCCCGCATCTTGTGATCGGCATCGCAGGCGGTTCTGGATCTGGCAAATCAACCGTTGCTAAGGTGATCCTACAACGCGTCGGGCCAGATCGTATTGCATATGTTCAGCATGACTCCTACTACAAAGACCTGTCAGGTTTGGCACCTGCGCAACGCAACGAGGTCAATTTTGATCACCCAAATTCTTTAGAAACCGATTTATTAATATCTCACCTCGACCAATTAAATCAAGGCAAATCTATAGATGTCCCAATTTATGATTTTTCCAAACACATCCGTACAAATAAAACAATAAAAGTATTTCCTCGGGGTGTGATCGTTGTAGAAGGGATTCTTATTTTTGTTGATGCGGCACTGCGCTCGCTTTTCAATGTGAAAATTTTTGTAGACACGGATGCAGATATTCGCCTAATCAGACGTATGCAGCGAGATCTAACCGAAAGGGGACGAACAATTGAAAGTGTAATCAAACAATATCAAGACACCGTCCGCCCTATGCATTTAGAATTCGTTGAACCTTCCAAACGGTACGCAGACGTAATTATTCCCGAAGGAGGATTCAATACTGCAGCCTTAGATATGGTAGTTGCACGAATTGAATCTTTATTAAATAAATGATTATGAATAATAAAGGAGAAAAAATGACAAAGAAATGGAATGGGGCTCCTGAAATGGAGATAGACTCAAATAAATCGTACTCCGCTCGTATTGATACTGACTTGGGCGAGATGCTTATAGAGCTTTTTGCAGACAAAGTACCAAAGACCGTTAACAATTTCATTTTCCTCGCTCGCCAAGGATTTTTTGATGGAATTATCTTTCATCGTGTCATCGAAAATTTCATGGTGCAGGGAGGCGATCCTACTGGTACGGGAACCGGCGGCCCCGGATATAAATTTGAAGATGAATTCGAGCCATCCCTTGTGCACGATAAACCGGGTATCCTCTCTATGGCCAATGCTGGACCAAATACAAACGGCTCCCAATTTTTCATAACACATATTCCAACTCCCTGGTTAGATAATAAGCATAGTGTATTTGGCCAGATCAAAGAGGGAATGGATGTATTAATGTCTATCCCGCCCAGAGACCCAGGAAATCCAGGAATTCCTGGAAACAAAATAGTAAAAGTGACCATTGAAGAGAGCGGCTAAAAATCCACAGGTTGAGCTTTTAAAGAAAAAATCAAAATTATCAACAAAATTTTTACGGTTTGTTGCTTTGCTGATCGTCGTCGCGATCACAATTTTTATTTTCAGCATTCGTGATCGCATAGAGCAATTTTCAGCTTTTGGTTACCCAGGTATATTCATTGTTGCTCTTTTGGCGAACGCCACAGTATTCCTTCCAGCTCCGGGTGTAGCGGTCGTATTCGCTTCAGGCAGTATTTTTAATCCCCTCGGAGTAGCATTTGCAGCTGGAACGGGTGGTGCTATTGGGGAATTATCGGGATATTTGGCCGGTTTTAGTGGTCAAGCCGTTGTCGAAAAAACGGCGATATACGACCGTATTTTCCCCTGGATTAATAAATATGGACTTTGGACAGTCCTAGTTCTTTCTGCTATACCGAATCCCTTTTTCGACATTGCTGGGGTTGCCTCAGGAATTGCAAAAATCCCCATCCTTCGATTCCTATTTGCTTGTTGGATAGGTCAATTAATTAAGATGGGCTTGTTTGCGTATGCAGGCTATTATTCCCTTAATTGGATTTTTAATTAATAGTCTAGTGAATACATATAGAGATGCGAATTAACTGGTCAATTTATCGATTTCCTCGTGGTTGATAACCAAACTCGGGTCGAGATGCCCCTCTAGGCCTGCTATCACGTTATTAGCAGCCACTACACCCATTCGTTTTGAGGCTTCTTCTGTCAGGGCAGCACTATGTGGACTCACGATCACATTTGGTAGGCTGAGAAGCGCAGATTTCAAACTAAGTGGCTCCTCTTCAAACGTGTCAATACCTGCACCTCCGGCAGACATACGGGTGCTTAATTCGTTGTAAAGGGCAGTTTCATCAACCAATCCACCGCGGGCCACATTAATCAAAATTGCAGTTGGCTTCATTTTTGAAAGCACTTCGGCATCGATAAGGTTTTGGGTTTCTGAGGTTAAGGGTAGATGAAGGCTGAGCATATCAACTTGACCAAGAATCTGTTTCCAGTCTTCAACTTTCTCAACGCCTGCATCCGTGGCATCACCAGTGGAAACAAAAGGATCAAAAATATGTACATTTATATCAAAGGCTTGGGCGCGTAGGGCAACTTCACGCCCGATTCGACCGAATCCAAGCAACAAAAGTGTCTTTTGCACCAGTTCTGAGGTGGCCAAACTGTCCCTGATTGTCCAATTTTCATTTCGAACTGCCTGGTCGTACTGGAAAATTTTTTTTGACAACGCCAGAATCATTGCCAGGGCCTGCTCGGCCACAGAGACAGCATTGACCGATCCGACAATAGCAACTGGAATTCCACGCGCTGTCAAGGCAGCCATGGGTAGGTTGTCGATCCCTACTCCGTGTCGAGAGACCACCCGCAAGCGCTTGGCATTTTCAATATCAGCTTCGGTCAAGACACCATAACGCACCAATATTGCCGCAGCCGCCTCAATTTTTTCCACCGGAATATCAACATCGGGATCGCTAAACATATCCACAATCAAATCTTTATGCTCGTTTAATATTTTCAGTCCCGCCTCATGGATCTGTCCGATAACCAGTACTTGCTGCATTTTTTATTTCAGAGAATTATTATTACTGTTCTTTACTCAAAAATTGGGGAATCCATAACGTTAATTAAATGGTCATCTCCATAATATAAAGACCAGCATTTGAGTCGGTGCAATAGATTAAACCATTCTTATCCACAAAGACATCCGTACTATCAATAACTTGGGGTCGATTGGGACGGTAATCCATCATTTTGTCCGGTGGGGGTGGCACCAAGGCAGCGATCTCTATCGGCCGAAAGGGATCCTTGATATCGTAGACTCGTAAGCCGGCATTTTGGTATGTGATAAACATAATTTCTGAACTTTGGAAACTTCCCGGTCGGTTTTCATGAATATTGTGGGGCCCAAATTGGCCACCTTTCTTTCCATAATCGATTTCATCCGGAATTGGCAATGTTGAAATACTGATCGGGTTGCTGGGGTCCTGAATATCAAACACCCAATTGCGTTTGATGCCATCTTCCAAATTATCAAGTACCGACTCTTCGACCACAACGAGCAGGTTGCGGTCGAGCAAGGGTAAGGTGTTATGGGTTCCTCCAGCAAATGGAGGTGAAAAATTTCGGTGCGCGAGAATCTTGGGGTTATATCGGTCACTGACATCCATTGTCGTGACACCACCGTCGCGCCAGGCACCACAAGCCAGGTCACCTTTTACGATGGCATGATGTAATGCATAGCGGTATTTGGGATCCCAGGTAGGTTTCTCGCCCGCCTCGGTATTCATCCCTGGAAGCCATAAGCGGCTAACCGGCTCAGGGTTTACAGGATCAGACATATCTATAATGATAAAAATGTCGTCGCTAAATCCAGGCGGCAGTGCAGAGATATAAGCCCAGTCGCCGCCGGTATACCAAATCCGGTGCACTCCGAGGCCTTCCAGTTCCATAAATCCAATCTCGCGTGGGTTTGCGCGATCTTTTATATCAAAAATGCGCATTCCTGCAGAGAAGCTTTTATCAGAACCTGAGATATCTACCTTGTCCCCTATTGAGCCAGAATAATATTCGCCGGATCCGACATTTTCATCTTGCAACATATCTTTCATGTTAACGATAAGAAGCAGGTCCTCATGCACTTGAAGGTGTTGGCTCCAGGTACGATCTGGCTGAGGAATGTGCTTAACAAACTTCGGATTTGTGGGATCACGGACATCAATCACCGAGAAACCACCCGAGAATACATGCCCGATATAAGCATACCCGTCGCTGACCATTACCTGCACGCCATCCGAACGACCTCCTTGATCCGAATGGCCGATGATGCGCATGTTATGAGAGTATTCTGGTTTTATGACATTAATATTGGGCATACTAATTTATCCAAAAGCAATAAATAACGTGATCCAAGTAATATTAATCAGGCATTCTTTTTATGTTGGCGCAATTCAGTAACTTCTTTCGCTGTTAAGTAGCGCCACTGCCTAGGTTTCAAGTTGCCCAACCGCAAAGAGCCAAATCGCACTCTAATTATGCGGACAATAGGCAAACCCAATAGCTTACCGATTTCACGAATTTGCCTTTTTCGACCTTCCCCCATTACAACTCGGATCCAGGCACCCTTCCCTGATGTAGAGATAAAATCAACTTGCGCAGGCTGTGTTTGGTGGCCATCTTCAAGCAACAACCCCTTTCTCCAATTCTGTAATTGCGAATTACTTGGCCTGATCGCCAACAAAACTTTATACTCTTTTAGATGGCCATAGCGCGGATGAGTTAGCTGATATGTTAGATCACCATCGTTTGTCATTAAAATTAAACCCTCACTATCAAAATCCAGGCGACCTACAGGATAGATTCGGTCAGACAAATCAATCAAATCGCGAACTGTTTTGCGACTGTCACCTCTCTCAGGTGTAACTGTAGTTAATACATTACGTGGTTTATGTAAAGCCAAATATATATACTCCACGTTTGCTACAATCTGCTTACCATCTAGGGTAATTTTATCTTTCGCCAATTCAGCTTTTTGGCCCAATGTCGCCACCTGACCATTCACATGCACACGACCAGCTTTAATATATTCTTCGCATGTACGCCTTGAACCTTGTCCAGCTTTCGCTAAAATCTTTTGCAATCTTTCGGCTGGCATGTTAGCCCTTTAACATGGATTGAGCTTGCCCACCAATCTTGTCGTAATCTAGTGGCGGTAATTCTGTTAAAGAATTCAAACCAAAATGCTGCAAAAAGTCAGGTGTCGTACTATATAACACCGGTCGCCCAGGACCTTCAGCTCGGCCTCCCTCCTGGATCAATCCTTTGCTTAACAAACTTCTCATAACACCATCACTATTAACTCCCCGAATTGAATCCACTTGCGGCCGTGTGACTGGCTGCTTATAAGCAATAATTGCCAGGGTTTCTAAGGCAGCCCTACTCAAGCGACTTATTGCCTCCAACCCCAGGTAGTTTTCAATAGCTTCAGAAGTATCGGGGGCTGTAGTAAGTTGTATGCGGCCACTATGATGTTGCAGCCGCAAGCCGCTTTGTTTATAAGATTCTTCCAAGTCTTTTACAGCTTGATTAACCTCAACCAACGTCGCATCTAATACGGAAGATATTTGCTTTGGCGAGACCGGTTCAACCGCTACAAATAATATTGCCTCAATCCGAGTGGCAAGTGACGGATCCGTTTTTATGGAGTTTTTGTTCATGTTTTATTAACTTTTTGCACTATAATTCCTATCAATAAAATATGAACAGACATCGATTTCTCCTAACCTTAACCGTGCTGATAATTACAACCCTGGCGTGTACAATATTTGTCGGCGGGCCTGATTTTCCAAATGAAACCATACCTGTTTCAACAGGTGCGGCAGATAATTTAAAGGCACAAATTGAATCTGCCTTATTAGCTGGCGCCGAGACAGGCGTAATTACCCTTCATATTACTGAAGAACAATTTACTTCCTTTATTGCGGTAAATATGGAAAAAGAAGAAAACCCGGCTTTCCAAGATGCACAGGTTTATTTGCGTAATGGGCATATGAATATTTATGGCAAGGTTGTTAGAGGATACTTGATTGCCAACATATTAATCTCGCTGACAATAACAATTGACCAACAGGGTGATCCTATAATTGAAATTACCAATGCCAATTTTGGTCCATTTCCAGCGCCTGACGGTTTGAAAAATAGCATGACAGCACTCATCACCGAAGCCTTTGTTGGATCCCTAGGCCCGATCGCGACTGGATTTCGTCTTGAAAGCATCACAATTGCTGATGGAATGATGACCGTTATAGGCCTAATTAAATAGCGTTTGGATTATACCGCAATACATGCACTCTCGCTTCAAGCCTCCGTTCAATTTGCTACCATTAGTTATGGCTTTTTGCCTCATCCTGGCCAGTTGTCGTTCCCCCAGGCTAGGGCAGGAACTAATTAATGTAACCGTCATTTCTGGCGGAAATTCTCAACAAGTCGCCATACAGGCCGGAAGCACCGTTGGGCAGGCATTGGAGGCCGTTGGTCTGAAAGTCGGAAACTTGGATAAAAGCGAGCCTCCCGTTTATACAGTTTTAAGTGAGGGCCTAGAAATCCATGTTACAAAAGTACGAGAGGCCTTTATTACCGAGGAAGTGTTAATTCCCTTTGAACAGCAAATTGCTCGAAACGAATCGCTTCCAGAAGGTGAGACCCGACTTGTACAGCCTGGGGTGAATGGCAAACAAGAACTGACCTACAGGATATTGTACGAAGACGATCAGGAGATCAGCCGCTCAACTGTAAAAATTGTTACTCTGCAAGATGCCCTACCAGAAATTATGATGGTTGGTGTTCGCTCGGTGTTTGCGCCGCTGGTTATTCCTGGCAAATTAGTGTATCTGGCCGGCGGAAATGCATGGCTAATGGAAGGAACAACTGCGAACCGCCGCCCGTTGATTACATCTGGTGATTTGGATGGTCGCATATTTTCCGTCTCTCCGAACGGAAAATGGTTGCTTTATTCACAAAAATCGAGCAAATCTCCTGATGTAGAAATCAATACGCTCAAGGTTATAAGTTTGTCACGTGCAAATGCTTCGCCATTCAGCCTTGGGGTAAATAACGTTGTTCATTCAGCAATCTGGACTCCCAGCTCAGCTAATGTAGCCTACACCACCGTAGAGCCACGCTCAACCGCCCCAGGATGGCAGGCTAACAATGATATCTATAAAGTTGTAATTGGGAATGGGTGGGCTGGCACACCCCAACGAGTTTTGGAGGCCAATAGCGGTGGCATTTATGGCTGGTGGGGAATGGAACTGCATTATTCACCCGAAGGTATACTGAGTTACGCCCGAGCAGATGAAATTGGCTTAGTGGATCAACAAGATGGCGAATTAAGGCCCTTATTTGAGATTACTCCATTTCAAACCCACAGTGATTGGGCTTGGGTACCTGGCATGGCCTGGGGTGCGGACAGCCAGACACTTTATGTAATCACACATGCTCCTCCACCTAATTTGGTAAACCCAGAAGAATCACCCTTTTTTGACCTGACCGCCTCCTCCATATCTAATAAGGCAACCATGAGGCTTATTCAGCAAACTGGGATGTTTGCATACCCCTCGGTCTCGGCCCTACGTCCGAGCGGAAAAGAAAAATCTTATCAAGTAGCATTCTTACAAGCAATATTCCCCGAGCAGAGTGAAACCAGCCGGTATCGTTTAGTAGTAATGGATCGTGACGGATCAAATCAGAGAATAATATTTCCTGCCTCAGATGCTCCCGGGCTAGAACCTCAAACCCCTATTTGGGCACCAGACCCAATAGAGGGGCAATCTGGCGACTTTTTGGCTATCGCTTACCAGGGGAATCTGTGGTTAGTAGACTCAGGTACCGGACAGGCTTTCCAGGTTACTGGAGACGGATTAATTACCAAGGTTGACTGGAAATGATCTATTATAGGAAAATTACCGCCGGGCGGATACTAGCTGCACCATAATAAAAAAAGAGGATAAATGCGCATTCTAATTACAGGAGCCGCGGGATTTCTGGGCTCACACCTTTCAGATCGTTTATTAAATGATGGTCATAAAGTTGTCGGTATGGACAATTTTATTACTGGAAGTAAAGATAATATTGCCCACCTTGCTGACAACGAAAATTTTAAATTTTACAAACATGATATCTCCAACTACATTTACTTACCCGGTGAAGTTGAGGCAGTATTACATTTTGCCTCCCCAGCCAGCCCGAACCCAAAATCACCTATGGGATACTTTAATCTGCCTATTCAAACGATGAAAGCTGGCGCCCTTGGCACACACAACACATTAGGGGTAGCCAAAGAGAATAATTCCAATTACTTGCTTGCATCCACTAGTGAAATATATGGAGACCCACTAGTTCATCCCCAAACAGAAGATTACGCCGGAAATGTAGATCCAGTTGGTGAACGCGCCGTCTATGATGAAGCCAAAAGGTTCGCAGAAGCATTAACAATGGCATATCACCGCACACACGGGGTAAATACTCACATTGTACGAATATTTAATACATATGGACCCCGTATGGATTTAGAAGATGGGCGAGCGCTTCCAAATTTTCTCAAACAAGCATTACTTGGCCAACCGCTTACTATATTTGGTGATGGCACCCAAACTCGTAGTTTTTGTTATGTGGACGATCTTATTGATGGAATAGTACGCTTGTTGCATTCAGAGCAGCATTTACCTGTAAATATAGGAAATCCGGACGAGATAACCATTTTACAGTTTGCTGAAGCAATTAATGAGATTACTGGCAATAAAGCCGGCGTCACCTATTTGCCGGATGACCGTTCAATCCGCGATCCTCAGCGCCGCCAACCCGATATCACGCGTGCGCGAACCATTCTCGATTGGGAACCAAAGTATAGTCTTGAGAAGGGGATCGAGAAAACTATCCCATATTTCAAAGAAAAACAGGGGCTTGTATGATTTTGATCAAAGGCAAAGAGCGTATTCGGTTTTTAAAATTTGCCGCTGTGGGCGTGTTTGGTGCAATAATCGATTTTGGGATGATGAATCTGCTAACACAAATCGCAAATATGAGGCTGGTCTGGGCTGGAATAATATCATTCCTTTGTGCCATCATTAGCAACTTTATATGGAACAGATATTGGACATACCCTGACTCCCGCTCGCGAGCTGTTACCCATCAATTGACCATGTTTTTCGTTGTAAACATCACGGGGTTGGTTTTTCGTGTGCCGCTTTTACATTATCTAGAACCATATTTTAAAAACATTCTGGATAGCATGCGGATCAGCGTGGGATTAACAACAGAGCTTATAGCAAAAAATATCACGCTGGCTGTTGCAGTCGGAATTGTAATGGTATGGAATTTCTTGGTGAACCGGTATTGGACGTATAATGATGTAGAATGAAATTATCAAAAGGCAGAATAAATGGCATCTCCAGCACAAAAACATATCCCGATTTATACATCCAAGGGGGATGCAGAAGGTTTTCTAGTTTACCCATATATATTTAATCGCCTCGGGGATTGGATTGGATTTGTCACTCCCCAAAGGGATGTCCACACCGTATTTGGATATTATGTTGGCACTTTTAATGATGACAATCGCATTGTAGGCAAACGGGCCACTAATACCCTCAAACCACACGTAAAACCCCCTCCAGCACCCGAAAAGTTTTATCCTCCCGCAACAGTCCCATTGGCCCCAATGTTCCGAGAATTATCCCACGGACAGATCGACATCTTACTTGATGAGCCCGACCGCTTGCACACAATTGACAGTGGGGAATTTCGCAAGGATATGGATTAAGAATGCCCCAAGCGCCAAAAGCCAAGACAATTAAAGCCTCCCAGGTCACAATTGCGATGTTGATGCAACCAGCACATGCAAATAATTTGGGCAATGTGCATGGGGGTTGGATTATGAAATTGGTTGATGAAGCTGGCGCCCTTGCTTGTATGCGACATTCCCAACGCCGTGTGGTTACTGTAGCAATAGACCAAATGGTTTTTAGGCAACCCATACGAATCGGTGATGTAGTCAGCTTAAAAGCAGAAGTGACCTATAGTGGGCGCACCTCTATGGAATCCGAGGTTCAAGTAACGGCTGAAAATCCAATTACTGGCGAGAGCACGCATACTAATACTGCTTATCTCGTTTATGTCGCTTTGGACGAAAATGGGAAACCGACCCCTGTGCCCACCTTAGTTGCTGAAACAAATCAGGATAAGCAGCGGATGAAAGCCGCCAATGCCCGTAAAAATCATCGACTTTCCAAGAATTGACCATGACTAATTCCACGGTAGATTCTGAAAAAACGGTAACGCAGCCTCAAGCCCCTGAGTCAGAAGGCGCTACTTCAGACACCTTCCGTTCGTTACGCGAATTAGTGGATTTTGTATCAGGTAAGTCCCTAATTAACCTAACGCAAGAAGACAGTGGTCTGGCAGAGTCTCTGCCATTTCCTTTCCTGGCAATAGTAGGCCAACGCGAAATGAAGCTGGCATTATTGCTCGGCTTGGTAAATCCTAATATAGGCGGAATATTACTTATTGGCCCACGAGGGACTGCGAAAACAACCGCTGTCCGAAGCCTGCTTGATTTACTTCCACAAGTGGAAAGAAGCAATTGCCATTACGGCTGCTTGCCGGAAGAAGTTGAATTTGGCGGTATCTCAGCCATTTGCCCGGATTGCGCCAAAAAATACGCGGCAGGAGAATCCCTAACATCCCCTGACCGCGTTCGATTGATAGAGTTACCGCTAAATTCACAACTTGAAGACGTCATTGGGGGAATTAATGAACGTACCTCTGTCCCCCATGACCGCATGCGGGTAAGGAGAGGAGTTTTAGCACGCGCCGACCGTAATCTACTTTACATCGATGAAGTAAATATGCTTGCAGATAATATTGTAGATGCCATCTTAGATGCCTCCGCACAAGGTCGCTACACCGTCCGCCGTGGACCAATCTCAGCCACGTATCGTGCACGTTTTTTGTTAATCGGATCGATGAATCCAGAAGAAGGCCGACTGCGGCCTCAGATTTTAGACCGGTTTGGATTGCGCGTCATTGTAAAGGGACTGAAATTACAAAACGAGCGTCTGGACGCCTACCGACGAGTAAAATCCTACCAAACCAACCCCCGACAAATGATTGCTCAATTTGCAAACGAAATTCATGCAGCTAGCAAGGAGATTCAAGCCGCGCGCCAGCGCCTACACACGGTCACTATTCCTGACGTTGTCGCAATGCCTGCGATTAAATTAGTCCAAAAAATGGGTATCGAATCACTTCGCGCCGAAATTACCTGGTTCGAAACTGCGCGGGCATATGCAGCCGCAGATGGTCGAACAAAGGTAAATACAAAAGACTTGAAAGTAGTGGCACCTATGTCTTTGCGCTTGCGTCGTTCTTCTTTCATAACCGACTATATAAATAAGCAGCAAGATGAAGAAAGTGAACTGAATTCATTATTAATATCTCTGGGGAAAAAGAAAAGTAAAAAGAAACAATCGAATACGAGAAAATAATTATCAAACTCGATAAAATCTTGTAGCTTCAGAATCGTTATATAGATTATGATCGATTTTCTAATATTGGCCTGAACTCTAAATTCATACTCTTCCAGAAATATTATTAACAAATAATTCTTTCAGGGTGGAGAAGAAAAAAATAATGGCAATTAATCAATTGAAATCTTACATTCATAAATTTATTGAAACACCAATTCTTTTCCTGCTTGTAATAAATTTGGCAATCGGTTTATTCACATATAAAGATTTTGGATTATCACTGGATGAACCCCTTTTTTATCGGTATGCGGAGGCAATCGGGTACGCTTATTCGCCAAGCGAGTGGTTTGGTGAAGATTTTGACCTAATTAATGCCTACGGTCCTTCTCCAGGTGATCACGCCAACCGCGGACCAGGTTATATTCTTTTTGCCCGATTTCCTGCCAGTTTTTTGCAATCCCTTGGGTTGGATTTCGCCTCTTCCTGGCATCTCATCAACTTCCTTACTTTTCAGGTTGGGATATTTTTCTTTTACGTCCTTTGCCTACGTTGGATGCAACCTTGGGCCGCGTTCGGTGCAGCAGCACTTTTGTCCTCCCAGCCTATGATTTGGGGTCACGCATTTATTAACCCTAAAGATCCACCGTTTTTGGTATTTTTCTTAATTACCTTAGAACTTGGCTTCCGCATGGCAGAAAAGCTGGCAAAGCCTCAGGATGGAGAAACCAAATTTCAAACACTAAAATTTATTATTCTGCCGGCAATTTTTCTGGGACTGACGACAAATATCCGGGTATTGGGTCCTTTGGCAGCGGTATTAGCAGGAATTTATTTCCTCACACTAAAGAAACAAACTCGCATATGGTGGTACCTGCCATACTTATTAATTGCATACGCGGTCATGGTAATCACCTGGCCTTTTCTTTGGGATGCACCGCTTGAAAAGTTCGTTCAAGTTATAAAATTTATGGTCGACAACCCAACCACTTTACAAGTTTATTTTTACGGTGCCTCGTACCAGGCAGATTCTCTACCCCTTCGGTATCTTCCTACCCTTATGTTCATTACTCTTACAGAGACGGTTTGGCCTTTGGCCATCATTGGATTTGTTATCGCTATCAAAAAGGGATTCCGTAAGGAAATTACTCTCGGTAGCTTGCTTCCCACGCTTGGATGGTTCGTAGTCCCGTTAGTTTTTGTCCTGCTTCGGCGCCCACCAATGTATGATGGATTCAGACATTTCCTTTTCATCATTCTGCCCATATTTGTTTTGGCAGGCTTCGCAATGGATTCAGCATTTAAACGTATCAAGCAAGCCTGGTTGCAAGGGGTTTTAATAATCCTATTCATACTCCCAGGCATACTTCCTAGTATCCAGTTACATCCTTACCAATATACTTATTACAACCAATTTGTCGGCGGTACAGGCAATGCTGCGCTCAGGTTTGAAACCGATTATTGGTTAACCTGCTATAAAGAAAGTGTGGAACAATTAGAGGCTAGTATTGACGAGCCAGTTAATTTGTTTGTTCGGCGTGAATTTCAGATTGCCGCATATTATGCGCAAGACCAGGTTAATGTATTAGACCATAAAAGGAAGTTAGTCCAACCCGGAGATTACATTTTGCATAATTCCCGGGTTAATCCGGTTCTGAATACATTTCCAAATATGTTGCCCTATTTTCTACGAGTTGAGCGAGATGGCGCCATTTATTGTGAAATCCGAAAGAAATAATTTGACATTCTCCCTTTTAAATCATAATTTTATTTCTCATAAAGGAAAATCAAGAGGATAATTTTGGCTCTTCGCGTGATCCCGGGAACCGCTCGCGGGCGAAAGTTAAAGTCTATACCCGGCGATGCGACTCGCCCAATCACTGACCAAGTTAAAGAAGCGTTGTTCAATATATTGGCCGGTGAAACCGTCGAATCAACCTGGTGGGACTTATTCGCAGGTACCGGTGCAGTAGGAATCGAAGCTTTGAGTCGTGGCGCATCCTCAGTTCGGTTTAGCGACTTAAACAAAGCTCCCATTGAGACTATCAAATGGAATATAGACCTGTGCAGATTTTCTTCCCAGGCCGAGATAATTAGAGGGGATGCATTCTCAATGCTGTCAAAATATCCAAACCAAGCATTTGATTTCATCTTTATAGCCCCTCCACAATTTAAAGAATTATGGTCTCGTTCACTGACCATACTCGATCGGAATCCAGGCTGGTTAAAGGATTCTGGATTGGCGATAGTGCAAATAGCTCCAAAAGAGTATAAAGATTTAGATTATGATAATTTTTTAAAAACTGACGAAAGAAAATACGGGAATACCTTACTGGTCTTTTTTGATCGCATAACTGACAGTACATAACAAAATTATTCTCACACCTGGAATAACTGGAATTATATTTTTCACTTTATCAGATTAGCCCTTATTGGGCACCAACATAAATATATTTGTGTATATAATGTAATTATAAATATATTGTTCTTTCAATATATTTAAGTAGGTGTTGTATTAGTTTCCAGTTGATAATAAAGAAGTGATTTTATGACAACCAGACGCGCTCCAGCTATCATCATCCCTCGAGCTTTTCCAGGCATAACTCCCGATGAGGTGCAAGAATTAGTCTCCAATAGTCAAGTTAATAGGTACGAGTCGGGTACGGTACTTTGCCTTGAAAATGCTTTCGAGACTACTTTTTACCTGATCTTAGAAGGCGAGGTTGATGTTACAAAGGTAATTAACCAATCACAAACGCGCCACTTGCAAACATTGGAGGCAGGTGATTTTTTTGGGGAAATGGGTATTATTCACAATGCCCCTCGTGCCGCCACTGTTACTGCCAAATCAGACCTAGTTGTTTTGGAACTTGATAAGGATTCTTTTGATAGTGTACTTAAACGCAGTAGCAGCATCGCATTGGCAATGGTCCGAGAGATAAGTAATCGCCTGCGCGAAAATGATGAGATGGCTATTGAAGATCTAAGATTAAGAGCCAGCGAATTAGCACAAGCCTACCAAAAATTAGCTGAACAAGAGGTGGCCCGGAGGGAATTCCTTACCAATGTAGCCCATGAGCTGCGGACACCCCTTATGTCAGCCAGTGGATATTTGCAAATTCTTCAAAAAGGGACAAATCTCAAACAAGAAAAATTAGATCAAGCCTTAAGTGTAATCTCAAGGAATGTCCATCAAATTGTTACATTGGTAAACGACATTCTTTTCCTTCAAGAAATGGATCTTGTACTACCAGAATTTCAGCCGGTAGATATGGCTAAATTGGCCACAAGCATAATTGATGATTACAAATCTAAAGCTTTGAAGAATGGCATTCGATTAAGCCTTAGCAAAGATCGTAATCTTACTCATGCAGCAGGAGATACCAAATCGCTGGAGCACGCGTTAGGCGCAATTGTTGACAACGCAATCAAGTTTAGCCCAAATGGTGGCACAGTGATAATTCACCTTAAGAATGTTGGTGAGCAGGTTTGTATTACTGTCGAAGATTTCGGGATCGGAATTTCCGAGGAAGCACGTCCCCATATATTTGAGCGTTTCTTTCATATTGATGAAAGTGATGACGCCCTTTTCGGTGGCATTGGATTGGGCTTAGCAATCTCGCGTCAGGTCATAGAACAACATAACGGTACCTTAGAAGTGGAAAGCGAGCTTGGGAAAGGTAGCACATTCACAATGTGCTTGCAAGATTGGAAGTCGTATAACTTAGAGTGAATTAAAATTCCCCCAGGCGGTTAATATTCTCGTTTCGGGTTTTATGTAACCAACCACTATTTATCCAATCCATCCCCTCGTAATAGCAAGCGGTTTACCCCCTTCTTGCTGTGTTAGCTTGCAGATTTAGCAACTCTTCTCAAAATTAATCTGAGAATTTGACGGACAACTTTTCGTGATCGTCATAATAGGAACGTGCTGAAAAAGGATCATCACCGCGTTTCATTTGATAAATGCGCTTAAGCAGGATTGGTAAATCTTCCACAACCGGCAAACCTCCCAGCGCCTCAAAACGGACCCATTCAGCTGCACCCTCTATGGATGACAGTAGCTCGCCCTCTATCTCCTCTCCACTAAACACATACAAACAAACCCCCGGATTTTCTCCTGTCGCTACCATAACAGTCCCGCACAACCACAGGTCGGCTGTGAGACCAGTCTCTTCGAGCAATTCCCGTTGGGCCGCAGTCAGCACATCCTCCCCCGCTTCGATATGTCCGCCAAGGCCGTTGTATTTGCCTGCCCATAATCGTTTTGTCGGTGCGCCTTTTAATAACAAAAACGAGCCTCCACGGCGTAGGAAAATGACCGTGCGTGGAATGAGTATGTATCGATTTAAGTTTTGTCCCTGATCTGAAAGTGGCATAATGTTTTCAACCCAAGTTATATTGGCAGTCATTATACTGGCAACTTGTAAGAGAATTTTAAAGCATACTTTTCATCATTATGGTCAAGAATATCCCGAACATTTGGTGGATATGTTGTTGTAGTAATATAATGTAGAATAATTATCGGTAAATTTACACTTGAGCGTGGAGAGCATAATTCATTAATTCGAACTGAAATTAGTAAAATCAATATAAATATATTCATTCACCCGAAATTTTTTACTGGTGAAAGTAATTTTGCAGAATCCATATCTCCTTGGAGGCATAGGATGAATGAACTCATTGGACAAACTTTGGGTGGTTACCGGATTGTAAGCCAAATCGGACAGGGAGGCATGGCTATCGTTTATAAAGCGTATCAACCATCCTTAGACCGCTATGTGGCATTAAAAGTGTTGCCATCCTATTTGTCGGAGCAAGATGAATCTTTTGCAATTCGATTTGAACGCGAAGCCAAGTCTATTGCAAAACTGCGCCACCCCAACATCTTAATGGTGCATGATTCTGGCGAACACCAAGGCATTAACTATATTGTTTTGGAATATGTCGATGCCGGAACATATAAAGAATTCTTGTCCAGCCGTCCAGACTTTACCCAAGCAGCGACTTTGCTAAGCCAGGTTGCCAAAGCTCTTGACTATGCGCACGAACAAAAGGTAATCCATCGAGATGTAAAACCCAGCAATATTCTCTTACCAAAAACAGATTGGGCACTATTGACTGATTTTGGTTTGGCTACCATGGTCGGAGGTAGTTTCTTAACTCAATCAGGTATGACGGTTGGCACGCCCGCCTACATTTCACCTGAACAGGGCCGCGGGGAAAAAGTAGGCAAAGAAAGTGACATTTATTCGTTAGGCGTGATTTTATACGAATTGGCAACCGGGGCGGTGCCCTTTACGGCCGAGACACCGATGGCTGTGGTTATCAAGCACATGCTGGAACCCCTCCCAATGCCGAGTTCAAAAAACCCAAATATTACCGAGCCGCTTGAGCGCATCATTCTTAAGGCGATGGCAAAGGAGCCTGAGAATCGCTTCAGCAGATCGGGGGATATGGCCGAGGCGCTTGAGGAATTTTTGAAGACCACGGATTCCTTTCCAACAGTGGCTCGAATTCCAGGGGTTGCTGTTATCGCTGCATCTGAAGCAGCGACGGAAGTAGATAATCAAGGCTTGCCAATCAATCCCTTACCATCCACTGTTGAAGCGATTAATGCTAAACCAGCAAAACAAAAGAAACCTGTCAGATACTGGCCGCTCTTGGGTGCCTTGGGTGGTTTATTTGTTATAGGAGCTGCCTTGCTACTGACGGGCGTGATTCCAATTGATGATTTGAATTTTATCGGTCAACCCTTAGAAACACGCTCTCTCGAACAAATTCAGACAGATACTGATCCAAATCTTGCTAACGGAGATTTTGGTACCGTAATTGATGATCTCATCTCTGCACTTGAGCAAGATCCAACAAACCAAGAAATTGCCTTGGATTTGGCCAAGGCCTACTATACCAATGGTGATTTTGACCAAGCTGACGATGCAATTCAAGACGCACTTGCCATTAACCCTGATGAAGCCTGGGTGCAGGAATCTGCCGGCTGGCATTATCTTGAAATGGAGGATTATGAAAAAGCAATCACCCATTTTGAAATGGCTATTGCTAAGGGAGGCGACAAAAGCTCAGCAAAACAAGGCTTAGCCGGTGCTTATCAGGGCCTGGGGCAATCAGATATAGCTATAGAAATACTTGAAGATTCTCTGAATGGGTACGGAGAAGATGATCCCTTTGTGTATGAAAATTTAGGCCTGCAATATCTCGAAATGGGCGAGTATAAGAAGGCCGAAGATGCTTTCCGGACTGCATTAGAAATTGAGCCGGCATTTTTTAGTAGCTGGTGGAATCTCGCAGAAGTGTATAAATTTCAAGACGACCTCCCAGGTGCTATTTCGATCATTGAAGAGGGCCTTGAGGAGAACCCAGACTCTCACGAACTTAATGAGAGTCTGGGTTGGATGTACCTTGATAATGGGGAAAACAATCAGGCAATCGGAGCCTTCGAAAGGGCTATAGAATTAGACCCTGATTTGAGTATGCCTTATGCTATATTGGCAGATCTATATTATGAAATGGGTCAAACTGATAAAGCTTTCACCTTTCTCGAGGACGCGCTCCAAAAGTTCCCTGATCAATCACTCTTGTTCGAAGCCATGGGTCTTCTCCACCAAAATTCTGGAGATGAGAAAAAATCAATATCGTTTTTCAAAACCGCTATTGATTTGGATCCCCACAACAGTTGGGCCAAGATAAGTTTGGCCTGGGCTTATCTCAACACAGGCCAATCCGAAGGGGTTGAAGATCTCCTTAATAACGCCGTAAAAAATAGCGGTCAAGACCCATGGATATTTGAAGCGGTTGGAGAAATCTACTTCGAATTAAACGATTGTGGAACTGCTATTGAATATTTTAACCAAGCACTCGACCTGGAACCCTTCATGGAAGAGGCACAGCAGGGTATCGATAGCTGCCAGGATAGTTAATCCGTCCCAGGAAATGGTAGCAAGCTAAGTCTTCCGCCTCGAACCGGTTCTTTATCCTGCTACCGGTATCTAAAATTTCGCAGCCCCTAAACCAGTTGAGTTTAATGTAAAAAAGATTGGGGATGCTTAACTTCGAGGCAGTCTTCGAATTACTGTGTCTCGCATAAATAATTCCATTTTGTACAAATTGTCAAACGTATCGTAAGGATTTTACAGAAAGAATCTAATATTTAGGTACTGGTATTTATGGAGAACTACGTATGGGTTTTTTGAATGATCAAAACACAGATAAAATACAGCTATTGGAGTTTAGATATTAACGCAGCACACAGTATTAGGAAAAATTAATGAATAACAAAGAATTTATTAAAACTGTTACAACCTTTGGTCTGACTTTTGGCATAAGTTTTTTTGGGCTACTATTTGCTTCATTTCTATGGAACAAATTTCAATTAGATAATAATTTGATAGGGATTCTAGAATCCTTATCAACAGCGGTTACGGCTGCAGCTGTATTTGGGGCTGCATATATCGCCTATCAGGAATTATCTGAAATCGCGAATACCCGTCACATGGATGTTGCTGACCGTTTGTTCCATGAAATGAACTCGCTCGATAACATTGAGGCCCGCAGACGCATCTTCCAAAACCTGAACCCTAATCCAAAAGTTGGCCTGAGACGCATGAAGAAAAAGGATCAAGAGGCCATAAAAAGGGTCTTGAACTCCCTGGATCGAGTCGCATTTCTCACACGCAAGGGTTGGATTCCTGATGATTTAATTATGCCCTGGATGCACCCCATGATTGCAAAATCTTGGGAAAAGCTAGAACCATATGTGCTTTATGAGCGCGAACGTCGCGAAGAGGCTTATTATTATGAACACGCTGAGGAATTAGCAGATCGTTGCAATGAATGGCGCAATAATAATCTAACTGAGGCGGAACGAAGAAATAAATGGGTTGATAATGCTCTGTAAATTTATCTGATGTTTTTAATGAAGAACGATTTAATAAAAGCAATTCATGTTTTAGTATGAACTTCAAAACAGATTCTAATCTAATCTGCCAAATCGCTCACATCCTCTTCGGCCACAGCATCTTTTACATAATTTTCTAAATTGGGGTTAACTATGATAGGTTTCACAAACTCATCCACGTATTTTTTCGTACCTGCGACACCCAAAAGAGCCATAAGGCTGCTGAATTGCTTTTCCCAGGCGCTACTCAATTTATCTAGGTCATCCTTTGGTAATGCATACATCTGCGATTTGAAAGGCCCAATGGCATATTTTCGGTTTTTATAATAAAACTGTTCGTCAGTCATGTCTGGCTTGCGACTATCACCATGATTCTCATCCAGCCAAGCATACATCTCAGCGCGCAAGTCAGAGGGTGCCAGGTCATAGAACATTGTCATGAAATTGGTCGCGAGATGGACCTCGACAGCTTCGTGCGCAACAAACTGATTAAACATCTCTTCTGGTAATGTGGAGGCACCATGCTGAACCGCCCCACCAAGACCGAAGTCTTCGCGTGCGATGACACTCAATTTTTTCAAGGTTTCTAAATCAATGTTCACATCGGCTAATGAGCCATCTGCAAGCACTATGCCTCCATGCGAAGTTCCGGTCTGGATGCTGACTTTACTAGGGCCGGGAACTCCCGGAGCCAATCGCTCAAATTCAGAAATATATCCAGCCATAAAAGCCCGTAATTCTTCTTCATTTGAGTTGTATCCGCCTACCTCTCCAATTTCGCCACCGATCGAGGTAACAATATCTTTAGGTTCGTTTTCACGCACAAAAGCACTCAATTGAGCGGTGAGTTGGTAGTTTAAGGCTTGCTGCTCGGATACACTAGGTTTGCTTAAATCCACCAATGTGGAGGTATCTATATCGATATTGTAAAAACCAGCTTCAAGTGCCTCAACTGTTAATTCCTTTACAGCATTGAGTTCACTCTCTGGATCAATGGCATATCTTTTGGCCGATACTTGGAAGTGATCACCCTGTAAAAATACCGGTCCCTTATACCCTTCTGCAATTGCTGCTGCGAGAATATTCGTAGCATATTCAGCCGGCCGTTGAGCCGTGTAGCCAATTTCAGAGCGAGCAATCTCAAAAATAAATGCTGCCGCGTCGATCTTTTTGGCTACGCGAAAAATTGCACGTGCCGCTATATGGGATAACGCACGCAAATTAAATGCCGGGGTCGTCCAAGAAACGGGAGTAGCCCCTCTCCCCCGTGCAAGATAAAGGTCGTGGATAGATGTAGGAATAATCCCGAGATCCAAAGCGGCCGACCGCACAAGAAAACGAGCCCAGCCCTGCTCTTGGCCTGATCCGTTAGCAGATAATTCAACCAATTTGTCGATATGTTCGCCTAGTTTTTTAGCATCATTAACTTTTACTTTTGTCCCAATAATGTCTAGGCTTTCATCAACCAATTTGTTTAGGTCCAACAAATCCATCGCCAAAGTCTCCTGAAGGTATAACAATTAAAGTTGTTTTCTTGATTATAACCACAAACTCAGGCTATAATGAATACCACAATATGTTACTTGCACCAAGTTCCTACGTAGTTAGAATGGGAGGTACCCATGAGTGATCTATTTGAAAAAATTACCGACCAGCAAGATATTATCAAGAAATTAGGGAGCATCATTCCTGGTTTTAAGGGCTATATTGAGCGACAAAATCGGCGCGCTGCTGATAAGATAATTCGCGAATCCGTTTCTCAACGTTTTGAGGATCTTTGGACCCGTACCTCAAATCTACAGACCCGCATGGTCAGCGATGGAAAGCTTGAGTTGTTAGATGAAATGGAGCAAGCAGCCATTAAACTACGCACCTTCGCTGACAAGATTAAAACAGCCAGCTATGGCTACTCGGGCTTTTTTGATGCAGTTAAAATCAAGGAAAATGATCTAGAACAGATTTATCAATTTGACCTGGCCTTTTTTGATACCGCTGAACAGCTCAACCGCGCATTGGACACTCTTGAAGCTAGCTTTGGAGATGAGCAAGGCTTAAATGCAGCAATTCGAAGCTTAATTATCTTAGCCCGTGAGGCTGTAAACACGTTTGAGCGCCGAAGTGAATTAATTAATGGCAGCGGTCAATAATTTTCACTATTGGAAATTAAATCAGAAAGTACTATAGGTTAAGGAATATGTATGTGGTCTGAGTATATCAATGCGGCTTCATTAGAAGATGCACTCCGCTACCTTGGCGAACATGGAGAACGAGCCCGGATTATGGCTGGGGGCACTGACCTGATCCTTGAAATAGAACGAGGCGTTCGACAAGGTATCCACACTTTGATCGATATCACCCGCGTACCGGATTTAGATAAAATTACAATTGATGAAGATGATGTTATTCATCTGGGTCCGTTGGTTACTCACAACCATTGCGCCGGCTCCGATTTGATAAGAAAACGCGCATTTCCATTAATGCGGGCTTCCTGGGAAGTTGGTGCCCCGCAAATTCGCAATCGCAGCACGGTTGCAGGCAACCTGATCACCGGCTCTCCAGCCAATGACACGATTACCCCGTTGATGGCCCTTGGCGCCTGGGTAGTTTTGGCCTCAGAACAAGGGGAGCGGAAAGTTATGCTTAAGGATTTTTATACTGGGGTGCGAAAATCAGTTATGAATCCTGACGAAATCATGGTCGATATCGCATTTCCAGCCTTGAAAAATAATCAAAAAGGGACTTTCATAAAATTGGCTTTGAGACGCGCACAGGCCATTTCCATCATCGACGTAGCGATCATTCTAGAATTGAATGCTGCTACCGTTCAATCAGCTTCAATTACACTGGGCGCCGTGACTCCTATTATCATCCATGCCCAAGAAGCTGAGGAATATCTTAAAGGCAAAACACTGACCGAAGATGTAATTAATAAATCCGCTGAATTAGCAGTCAAAGCCTCCCATCCAATTGACGATATTCGGGGCTCTGCTGATTATCGGCGCGAGATGGTGCGTGTTTGTACGGCGCGTGGATTGCGATCATTGCTCAATGGTGAAGAGCAGGCCTCCACCCCGTTTGAACCGGTCTTGTTATGGGGAAATAATCACACCCAAACTATCATCATGGAGACACAGGAATTTCCTGAGAATCCAATCCACACTACAATTAATGGGACTAAGAGACAATTTTCAAGTGGTCACGATAAGACCTTATTACGTTTGCTGCGTGAAGAGGGCCAATTAACGGGCACGAAAGAAGGATGTGCTGAAGGAGAGTGCGGCGCCTGTACCATATATTTGGACGGCAAAGCAGTTATGTCTTGTCTTGTGCCGGCGCCTCGTGCGCATGGCGCCCAAATTGTCACTATTGAAGGATTGGGCAGCGACGATCAACTTCACCCGGTTCAAGATGCATTTATCGCTGCTGGGGCTGTCCAATGTGGATATTGCACGCCTGGATTTTTGATGTCAAGTGCAAAGTTGCTCGAAGAACGCCCTGACCCCACGCGTAATGAGGTAGAACAATCCATAACTGGGAATCTTTGTCGTTGTACAGGATATTACAAGATTGTCCAAGCGATTGAAGACGCAGCCAAAATTAAGACCTAACGAGGAGCCAAAGTATGAGTAGATATTCATCAACTTCGCGGGGAAATCCAAAAGGAATTGAAAATCCTCATCCGATATGGAGGGGCATTGGATTTTTGATCATATTAATTGTGCCAGTGTTATCGTATGCTGCCTCTCAAGTATCAATGCCCTACCTTATTCGACAAAGATGGGTCCCCAAGGAATTGCTTGGCACACCAAAGTTACCAGAATGGTTAGATTTTGCTCCTGTTTTGGTTGACATACTCGAAGTCATATTCGTACGGAAAGGCATGTATGCGACCATATTGGTGACCTTTCTTTATATAGTAATCATCGGCGGAATCATATCAATATTATATGCCGTTCTTTACAGATTATTTGGCCCCAAAAAATATGGCCCATTAGATGCACCACCGCCTAAGGTAAAAATTAAAAAATACAAACGCTAATAAATTATGCCTCCAAGAATAATTGGTCAATCTATTCCGAGAATTGACGCTTTAGGGAAGGTAACAGGCAAAGCAAATTATTCAGGTGACTTGTCTGCTGAAGACATGTTGTTCATGAAAACCTTATTTGCGGGGCGTCCACATGCTCGCGTATTAGATATAAAAATTGATAAGGCCATTTCCTCCCCCGGTGTTGTTGCGGTGTATACAGCCAAAGACGTCCCGGTTAACGAATATGGCTTGCAATGGGTTGATCAACCCGTACTGTGTGGTCCCGGATCATCCAATCAGAGTGGCGATATCGTCCGTTTTGTTGGCGACCAAGTAGCTATCGTAATTGCAGAACAGGAAGCCCAGGCTGCAGCGGCAATAAAGCTTATCGAGGTTGATTATGAAGACCTGCCAATTGTCTCTGATCCTGAAAAGGCCATGCAACCCAACTCAACCCGGGTGCATGAAGAAATAGGCGATTCGAATATATGT
>JASJYH010000033.1 GCA_030123675.1 Anaerolineae bacterium
AGCGCTTACAAGCTGCATTCAAAGATGCCATAAAACAATGGTATAAAGGGCAGTAAGCTCACATTCCGCAATCTAAATTTGCAGTTTTTTCGGTACGGATGTGGGATATTTGCGATTTAACTGCATAATAGATTATCCCAAAAGAGGGGATATGTTGTGTGCCGACTTAGGAATTCTGCTTTAATACAACCGCAGCACCATAGCCAACCACACTGGAATAATCTTTGGTCACATCCCCGGAAGTAGCATAATTCAGGACCTTGACCGCATCTGCGCCCAGTTCTTTGGCCGCCCACAACACAGCTGCAACTGCGGCATATCCGCAGGCGAAGCCTGTGCCTGTCTTTTCCGCCTCGAAAACACCCTCTGGCGAAAATTTTTCAATTTGGCCCAACATCTCGGCATCCAGTTTGTTGGCGGTTTCCTGATCAAAGAAATGGGAAAGATCCGTGCTGGCCACAAGAATGGTTTTTTTGTCAGATAGTATTTTTGCCAAGGCTTTCCCCAAGCCTTCTGAGATGCGTAGATCCTGGGCGCGCAGCATAATAGGCAGCAGCTTGAAATTCGATCTCAGGGCGCGTTGCAGGAAAGGAAGTTCGATTTCCAAGGAGTGTTCCGGGTCCTGCGAGACGGGCGACAAGCCAAAGCCCAGATCGGCGCCCAGAATTGAATTTAACTCACCTAGTATTTTCTTATCGATAGGGATCGCGCCCAGGGGTGTGGAATATGCATCGTGGCTGGAGGTGATTAATGGTTCGGTATAGGGATGATGCATAGGCGAGATAACAACAACGATATCGGGCGACCGGTCGCGAAGCGTTGCAAAGGCATACCCTGCCACCCCACCAGAGTACTTGGTTCCGGCATGCGGCGCGACAACAGCTATAACTTCCCCTCTCAGCTCGGGGAGTTTGGCACTATCGAGGTAGCTATCAATCTCACCTTTAAGAATATCGGGGTTCGCCTCGTACCATGTGCCCGCAATGGGCGAGGGGCGTAAGTCAAGAATAGGTTGCATAACAGAATTTTCATTTTAGCATAAATAGACAACCAAAAAGGCCTCCATTTATTGGTGGTCTTTGTTTCTACGTTATTGATGTTTACATTAATAGTATTTATTAGGGTACCTTGATTTTAACTTTATCATTAAAGACCTGGGTTTTATGGACACCCTGAACTATTTATTGCTTAATATCAGCATTTTTTGAGTGGCTTTGAAAGCCAATGGAGGCAAATCTTTAAGACTGAACCATTCGGCGGCTTCAGCATCATCCCCAGGGGATAATTTTCCTGTAACGACTTGGCCCTCATAGGCAATCACAAAATCGGCGCCACGATTTTGTTCTCTGCCTGCGATGACATCCAAAACCTTTGTTACCCGGACCGATAAGCCTGTTTCCTCTAAACATTCCCGTTCGGCGGCTTTGGCCGGGTCCTCGCCCGCATCGACAAAACCGGCGGGTAAGGCCCATAAATTGCGATAAGGCTCGTTAGATCGGCGCACGAGCAAAACACGTTCATCCTGTTTTACCAGGATAGCGACTGCCACTTTTGGGTCTGCAAAGTGGATCCAATCACATTGCGGACAGACCGCACGGTATTTCCCTAGCCGTTCTTGCAATGTTACGCTGGTACCGCAACGCGGGCAATAATTTACTTGACGATCTTGCGCCATTTCCTGATCGCAGTTGAACGCAAGATAAGCGCGATTAATCCACTGAAAAATGCAATACCCGCCAGGGTAACCTGCCAAATGGCACGAATTTTGGGTTGGGGCTGTGTTTCTTGCTTATCCTCGGAGACAATCTCTGGAACACCTTCCTCAGTCAATGTTTGGCCCGTAGCATCCTCATCAAACAAACTTTTTTCAACAGGTTGTGGTGTCGAAACGATGCGGGTGCTGTCTTCCACTGCAGGTGCAGGCAATATAGTAGTGCCACTTTCTTGAGCAGACTGAAAATCATCTGAGGCCTGGCCTTGGGCACCTGCTAGCGCCATTGCTTCGGTTGCCATAGCTTCTTCAGCCATTACTTCGGTTGCCATAGCCTCGGGTGCAGCCATCGGCGCCTCAGTCGCTGCTGCTTCCATCGATTCCGCCTCAGCCATTGCCTCTGCGGGTGCCTCAACATCATTCCTGGTAAACAAGAAGGGCTCAGCTTTTCCGGAAAAGCGGGGAACTATAAAGTTTGTGGCAATTGTGACGAATAGCAAAACTGTCGCCAGGGCGGAGGCAAATCGAAAGATTGGATAAGTACGTGGCATGGGCGGTTTCGAACCAACCATTTTGGGAGTCAAGGTAAAGTTTCGCGGAGCGCGTCTTTGAGGGATTTGGCGCAAGATGGCCCGGGTTTGGCGCAGTTCTTTTAGCACAGTAGCAAGCTCAGGCTCCATCTGGAGCCGTGATTCGATCCGGGCTGATTCCGACGGCTTGAGTTGTCCATCCAAATAAGCGGAAAGTTGTTCTAAATCACGAGTGGAGGGGCTTGGATTCATGTGGATAGGCTCTCTTCTTCTAGACGATAAGCGTCAGGCAGAAGTTCCCAAAAGCCCTGTAGGCATTTACGTAATCGCAAGCGTCCGCGTGCAAGCCTGCTTTTAATGGTGCCGAGTGGAACCCGAACCACTGCAGCCACTTCCTTATAATCCATGCTTTGGACGTCGGCCAATACTACAACTGTTCGGAATTCAATAGGTAGTGCATCCAAACAACCTTGAATGGCATCTTCAAGGTCATTGCGTTCGGCCTCTTCTTCGGGTTTCAGGGAAGTGTCGCTGATCCAGCGTGGAGACCTCATTTCTTCAGCGCCCTCGGTTTCAGGTTCGAGCGGCACTGTCGGGCGCCGTTTTTGACGCCGCATTTCGTCATAACAGGCATTTGTAACTGTTCGCAACAACCAAGCTTTGAACGATCCACCGCGGAAGGACTTGATAGCACGGAAAGCAGACAGAAATGCTTCTTGGGTAGCGTCTGCAGCCTGATTTTCATCGCCTGTGATCCGCAGGGCTGTGGAGAATAGCCTGTCTTGGTAGGTCAGGACAAGGGTATTGAAGGAATCCAGATTTCCGCGTTGGGCTTCTTGGATCAGGGCAGATTCGTCCATCAAAGCTATTTTATCACCGCCATTGGTGCTCGCCTAAATAGCTTGCCCCGGTCGGGGGCCTGCGGCGGGTTGGAGCTGATTTGTGCTTTGATTGCATCAACAGCCTTTTTGGCAGCTTTCAATTCTGTAATAAGGATTTCAAGATAGAGTTTGATCGTTTGAATCTTTTGGCGTTTGGCCAATAAACCCCTGATATGATCTTCAAAAACCAAATCACTATGCCCACCAATACGATCCGGCGAATGGACGTCTCCATTCCTACCCCGTTCGATGGCATCGACCGCATCCTTGGCTTCTCTCAGGCCGACGGCTGTGAACTCGAGGTAGAGTTTAACCGCAGATATTTTCGTGCCAGCTGCAATTAATTTCCGAATTTCTTGTTCTTGTATTTCCAATAGGCTCGCCACAATACCCTACTCCTATTAACTCCAAACAGGGCAGGAGAACCTGCCCTGTTTGGAGTTAATCTTCTTTCTCTTCGGTTCGTAATGCCGGAAAGAGCAACACATCCCGGATGGAGTGTTTGTCTGTCAGGAGCATCGCCAACCGGTCGACTCCCATGCCGAATCCACCGTTAGGCGGCATACCATAACGCATAGCCCGCAGGTAATCTTCGTCGAGCGGGTGGCGCTCTGCATCACCCTTATCATAGTCGCGGCCCATCTCGATAAAGCGCTGTTCTTGGTCGATTGGGTCGTTCAACTCGGTGAAGGCGTTACACAACTCAAAGCCGGAAACATAGCCCTCAAAACGCTCCACAGTTAACGGATCGTCGGGCTTGGATTTGGCTAAGGGTGAAATGTCACGCGGATAATCGTAAAGAAATGTTGGTTGGATCAAGGTAGGTTCAAGGAACTCGCTAAGCAGAAAATCGACCAGTTTTCCGCGGGTTGCATTTGGATCGGGCTTATGATCCTTATGTTTGGCCGCAATTGCCTTGAATAGGGACTTGGCGTCTAAGTGTTTGCTGATATCAATGCCGCTGGTCTCAAGTAGGCCCTGGCGCATTTCCAGTCGCCGCCAGGGTGGGCTAAAGTCTATTTCCTGGCCTTGATAAGGTACCTTGTAACTGCCTGTGACTTCCTTTGCAGCGTTTGAGACCATTTGCTCAGTCAGTTCCATAACCTGAAGATAGTCAGCATAGGCCCAGTAGAATTCAAGTTGCGTAAACTCAGGGTTGTGTTTATAAGATACCCCTTCGTTGCGAAAATCACGACCAATTTCATACACGCGTTCAAAATTGCCAACCAGCAATCGTTTTAAATAAAGTTCGAACGAGATACGCAAGTACATATCTTGATCAAGTTCGTTATGGTGTGTGGTAAAAGGTTTCGCCGCTGCACCGCCGTATAGTGGCTGCAGAATGGGAGTCTCAACTTCGAGGAAATCGTGATCGTCAAGGAAGTCCCTTAAGGACTTGATGAGCGCAGCCCGTTTTCGAAAAACCTCACGAACCTCAGGATTTACAGCCAGGTCTGCATAGCGTTGGCGTGCGCGCAATTCTGGGTCTTCCAGCGCAGCGTGGCGAATGACCGACCCGTCATCAAGTTTTTCATCTTTGGCAGCCGGGAGCGGGGTCACGGACTTGGCCAGCAGCTTGAAGTCCTGAACAAGAAGCGTGGCCTCGCCTGTGCGCGTCCGCATCATCGTACCGGTAGCCTGAATGAAATCACCCAGGTCGAGCATTTCATTGAAGAAAGTTACTTTATCTTGCCCAATATCATTGACGCGCAAGAACAGTTGGATACTGCCTTCGCTATCCTCGATGTGTGCAAATGTAACTTTGCCCATTGGGCGCGCAGCACGGATACGGCCCGTGAGCGTGGCTTCGATTTCAGAAACATTATCTCCGCTTGCTTTTTTTTCTGCGGTTTCAAATTCAGTAATTATTTGAGCACTTGTATGAGTGCGCTCGGACCGAGCAGGAAACGGTTCGATTCCCTCAGCACGCAGCTTATCAATTTTTTCCAGGCGTATTTTTTCAAGTGATGTGTATTCTGACATGACAACCTCAATTAAAAAACCCCGCGCTCCTGATGTAGGTGCGCGGGGTAATATTAGATAAACCCCGGCTAACCGATTTTAACGATCCGCACAGTGTAATCACCGTCCGGTGTTTCTATCTGTACATCGTCGCCAGCCCGTTGGTCCAAAATGGCCTTTCCCATCGGGGATTCATTTGATATTTTTCCCTTACCTGGGTCAGCTTCTGCCGCACCAACAATTGTATAGGATTCTTCATCAGCGCCGGCTTTTTTAATTGTCACGGTTGATCCGACTTGAACTGAATCTACTTTCTTTTTATTTTTTATTACTTGCGCGGTAGCAAGTAGCATTTCCAATTCCTGGATGCGCCCTTCTACGAAAGCCTGTTCGTTTTTGGCAGCTTCATACTCAGCATTCTCTATCAGTTCACCCCCATCTATTGCCTCATGCAGACGATCAGCAACCTCCTGCCGTTTAATCTTACGCAGGTGGTCAAGCTCTTCTTCTAATTTATCAAAGCCTTCCTTAGTTAAGAACGGGGTTGTCATAGTTTTGTCCTACGAATAGAATTTGCATCTCCAAAATTAGAGATGCAAGGTGAGCTTGATATTAAGTTGTCCCGAAATTTCGCCCTAATATATCATGTTTCAAATGTAGAAGCAAGCCATAAAAGGCTCATTTTCTTCGCCAAAAATGGATGCCGCCTGCTTTTTTGTAATAGGAAGTTATCTCTTCTTTCATATTAATCGGACTTTCGAAAAGTGTGCTTAACTGGGACTGATGGGCTATTATCGCCTCTATCCATGCTTGTAAACCTGCTGCCGTTACCGGATGCAAAATCTTTTTCATCCCAGCAGTTTGGGGAGCTAATTGCTCGGGATTATTGAACAAGTATGGTACATCAGTTGAATACCACAACTGAAGCCCAAGCCTTTCTACAGCCCAACGTACGATAAGATGGTCTACATGTCGCCCAATTCCAAGTTGACAGATGATTTGATCCTTTGGTTGCAGGTGCGCTTTTATGGATCTGGCAATCTCATCCGGCAAATCAACTTCTGTTGGATCTGGCTCTAAGAACACATCCAAGTAAAGCGGGTCACCGTCCGGCCCAATGCGATAGATGCAATCCGGGTAATTAAAGTAGCGAGTTTTTGCACCTACAATATTTGAAGCATTGGCATCTTCAACAAGTCGCAATTTTATGAATTCTTCAGCAGTTTTTGTTTTGGCTCCCCACTGTTTGTGAAGTTCCTGAGCAAAAGGTGACAAATCTCGCCGTGACGGTATCCCTGCCATAATCGTCCAGATTTCCACAGAGTTTCCAGCATGGGTTTGCTCATAAATAAATCCACCAGCGGAGAGAACCGCATCGTCTAGATGCGGAGAAATATAAATCCAGCGCATGGGTCTATTGAACCATAAATAAACTCAATCGTTTCCTTCGGATGGTATATGCGAATCAAAAAACGACAGTAATATTTGGATAAAATAGTTGATTTTGCGGATTAAGTCGTGTACACTGATATAGTAGGAGTTGCAATGGATGAGAGACGTAAACTTGAACGCAAGTATCTAATTGTTTATTCTCGCGTCTTTGAACGCAACAAGGGTAAGATGCTTGGTTACTTGGGTGATTTGAGCATATCCGGTGCGATGATAATCAGTGAGCATAAACAAGAAGAAAACAGTGTCCTACCTTTACGCTTCGACCTGCCCGATGTGCACCTTTTTGATGTCGATCACCTGAATATTTCCGCGCGGATTGCCCACTGTGATCCAGATTTAAACCCTGCCTTTTATAATATCGGTTTTGAGTTTCTCGACCTAACCGAGCTCCAAAAGAAAACAATAACACAAATGATGGATGCATATGAATTTCGGCGCGATGTTCCCGATTATCCGACACCTCCATCAGCTTTGCGAAATGATGACTGACAACTGATCGAAATATTGGTAACAGACCTGAGGCAGGCAAGAGGCGGAACTCAACCATTTGGGGTGAATCACTTTAGAAAAACTCCTTTGTAGTATCTTTGTAGAACTTACCTAAATTAATTTATTATGTATGATCTTATGAGTCAATGATCTCAAGGCGGATTAGTGAATTATTGGATTCGATCGCTGAGCTGAGAAAATTAAAAGATCGTTAGCCTTTGAGATAAAGTCAAAATTGGACACTTTATCTGTATTCCTTGTTTTATTCAATCTCAAAGTGATAAGTAAAAAACTCATTATCACGTCCATAACCGATGGATTCATAAAGCGCCTGGGCAGGGATGTTATCGATTGCTGTTTCTAACGTCAGTCGATCTACTTTCAATTCTTTGGCATAGTCTGAGGCTCGTTGCATTAATGCCTTTGCGAATCCAGCCCGTCTTGAGCTGGATGCAACAAATAAATCGTACAAGTACAGTATTGGTTTTAGCTCTACCGAGCAAAAGGATGGATACAGTTGTGTGAACCCTACGACGATTCCCTCCTCATTGATAGCAATAAAGATAATCGAATCTTCGTTGGTGATCCTTTTCTGGAGAAAAGCTTTGCAAGCTTCGAGAGCTGGTTCTTGTTCATAAAACTGCCTGTATTGGTCGAAAAGCACTGCGACTGCGTCCAAATGGTTGAGATTCGCTCGAATAATTTCCATTAGTTCCTCCAGAGGGAAATTTAACTGGTGCGATCAACACCCTCAGATTCAGGTTGGTTTTTGTCCACGGCAATATACTTGGAGCATTTCACGGTTGTCACAAATGATCACCAACATCCGCCAGCTTTCTACGAAGTGATCGGCATCTTCTTGCCCTAATAATTCCACCATTGAGGTGTAGAGATTGGATTTCAACTTTTCGTATTCTACTATCGCTTCGCGCCGATACCAGTCCGATTTATCCTTTATCCGAACATTGATGAATCCTGCTTCTTGAAAAGTTTCTTTGTGGCGTTCAGGGGTTTCCATAGCGTAAGTTATCCCTTCCAACTCGAACCAATACAGCATATCCTGACTGTATTCGCCCTTGGGTTTCATCCAATCGTAGCAGGTTAAGGTGCCTCCGGGATTCAGAACGCGCCAAGACTCCTGGTAAATGCCTAATTTGTTTTCAACCTGAGTTAATGCACCGGAACTAAAAACGACATCAAATGACTCGTCGGGGAAATCCAATGCTCCCGGCTTAACAAAATTAAATTCAGTCTGTTTTTCTAACCCCAACTCTTTTGCCCTAATCTGGGCATGGTCTATAAGGTGGGCTTCAATATCGATGCCTGTCACCCTTGCTCCATATTTCTTTGCAAGAACAAAGGCCGGCCCACCAATGCCGCAACCAATATCCAATATACGCTTGTTTTGAACATTCAACCCATCAATTAGATGGGCCACATTGCCCTCACCACCTGGTGCCATGAAGCCTTCGCCCCATATTAATTCCAGCATCTTTACCATTTCCTCGGGATATTCAATTTCATGTTCCATGCGGGATTCCTTTGATGGTGAAATGCCAGATGTATTATCGACTCCGGATCCCCTTTTTGATCACAAACTCTGCGACAGCTGCTAGATAATCTTCAACAACCCCATTAGGCCCCTCATCCAGTACCTCTTCTGTGGCTGGATAGATGATTTGAAGGCTTTCAATGGACTTACCAGAAGTGAACTGGCCGTTAATATCCATTTTGTTCAAGGTTCTTACCTTTATTTAGTGGAAGAGAGTCTAATACGGGCGGCCCCGTAATATCTTGGGAGCCGCCCGTATAAATCGTATCAACTTGTTACTTGGATGTTTAAACTAATCTGCTGCCTTGATTTCTGTCCACATACGGGAGTATGTCTCTGTGAAATCACCAACGTTTCCCAGAAATTCCAGTCTTTCCATGGTTTCTGCATCGGGATAGATGGCCGGTTCAGTCAGGATTTCTTCCAGAATCCCATCCTCAGCAGCGGCGTTGGGTGAAGCGTACCACACCCAGTTTGTGTTCTGAGCTGCGATGTCTGCGCGGTTAAGGTAATCTAACCACTGGTAGACCCTATCCAGTCTTTCAGGATCGGCTCCGGCATCGGCCGAGATGCACAAATTATCCACCCACATTACCGCACCCTCTTTGGGAATAATGTACCAAAGATTTTCATCCTCAACCGCAGCGGCGAAAATGTCGCCACTCCAGCCTTGGGACATTCTGGTCTCCCCGGTCAGCATCAGGTCTTCATAGGTATCTGATTCGAATGAGTATAAATGTTCTTTTATACCCAAAACTAAGTCCCTCGCTTCGGCCAATTCGGCTTCGTCAGTCGTACCAGCGCTGTAGCCTAGGTAGATGAGCGCAGAGCCAAACACCTCACGCATATCGTCCAGCATCGTGATTTGACCGCTGAAATTGCTAGCTAACTCTGGGTCAAATATGTACGCCCAACTATCTGGCGGTTCATCCCAATCTTCCAAGTTGTAGCCAATGCCCGTGGTGCCCCAGAAATAAGGCAAGCAATGCCCCATATTGGGGTCGAAAGGTGGGTTGGTAAATGTCGGGTCGAGGTTTCCGATAGTTTCAAGGCGACTTTGGTCGAGTTCCGCCAGCATATCGAGTTCGATCATTATTTCCACCATGTAATCGGAGGGAACATATACGTCGTAGCCTGTGGCGCCACCTTGCAGCTTGGCAAGCAAATCCTCATTACTGCCGAAAATGTCTTCCACAACGGTAATGCCAGTCTCTTCCTTAAACTGTGCGTAAATATCTGGATCGATATATTCACTCCAGGTATAGAAGTACAATGTTCCGCCATCTTCTTTGGCATCACTTGTATCGGCTTCGCCACCGCTAGTGTCGGCTTCTTCGCCACCGCTTGTGTCGGTTTCGCCACCGACATCAGCAGTATCGCTAGGCCCACATGCTGCCACACCAATCATGATCAATATCATGAACATGCTAAGTAAAATCTTCTTCATCTTAAACCTTCCTTTTTTATTGGTTAAATTGATCACTTTCTCTGACTGTAAGATCTTCAAAATTATTTAATATCAAGACATTTTTGCTCTCCTTTGTAACCATAATGATAATGGGACCAAGGTCATTGCGGAAATGAGCATCAGCGTTGAGAGCGCGTTAATTTCCGGGGTAATGTTTCTTCTTGTCATTCCGACGATTCGAACGGGTAAAGTGGTTGATCCAGGGCCCGAGGTGAAGTTTGTGATTACAAAATCATCCAGCGAGAGCGTGAAGGCAAAAAGAGCTCCGCCAAGAATGCCTGGAATTAGTAGAGGAAAAGTCACACGCCAGAACGTTTGCCATTCGTTTGCGTAAAGGTCGCTGGCCGCTTCTTCCATCGCCGTACCGAGTGTTGCCATGCGCGCTCTGACGATAATCGCCACAAATGAAATATTAAAGGCTACGTGTGCGATAATAATGGTGTATAAACCCAAATTCATTTTGATTAATTTGAAAAAGACCAGCAGCATTATCGCCATGGCGATATCTGGGATGATGATGGGCATGATAAGCAAACCATCCACAACTGGTTTTGTTCGGAAACGGTAGCGTTCAACCCCTATGGCTATCATCGTCCCGATGATTGTGGAAATAATTGTTGAGCTGGTAGCAACGATAAGCGTGTTTTTCAGGGCGGCACCGACCAAGTGATCATCAAATAATACTCGATACCATTGCAACGTAAATCCTGTCCAGTAAGTGGGGAAACGAGATTCATTAAATGAATACACAACCAACAGGATAATCGGGGCATAAAGGAATAAATAGACCAGGCCTGCATAACCATTGAAAAACAACTGCTTTAACCGGTTTATGAAGCTGGCGTATCCCTTAGCCAGATAATCGAGCCTTAATTGGGTTTGATGTGTTTTTGAGGGTATTTGATCTGTCATTACGTTTCCCTAACTTTGAACTTTTTCCCTGCGCAGGCCACGGAAATAGAGTAAAGTGCCAAAAAGCATAACAACCATCAGGATTGTAGAGATTGCTGAACCAAATGGCCAATCACTTGCTTCTCCAAACTGTTGTGAAATCAAATTGCCAATCATATCCGCCTTACCGCCACCCAGCATATCGGGTGTAACGAACGCGCCGAAAGAGGGCACAAAAACCAAGATGGAACCTGAGATGATCCCTGGGAGAGTAAGTGGCAGGGTGACACGAAAGAACGTACGTACTGGATTCGCAAATAGATCTTGAGCTGCTTCCAGAAGTGATCGGTCTAATCCGGTGATGCTGGCATAGCAGGCCAATATCATAGCGACTAGCCATATGTATATGAGACCCAGGATAACCGCCCCGTTGGTATTTAGATAAGTTGGCGCATTCTCCTTAGTTATTATATTTAGCGCGATAAGCAATTGATTGATTTGTCCCTGCCTTGCTAAGATCATCCTCCACGCGTAAGTCCGAATTACGAAGTTTGTCCAAAATGGCAGCATAATCACTAGCAAGAGTGTATTGCGTGTTCTACTCGGTTGCAATGCCATCCAATAGGCCATTGGATAGCCAATTAGTAAACAAATAACCGTAGTAATCGCTGCAATGATTATTGAACGTATGAAAATCCGAATATAAAGTTGGTCAGCAAATCGAATATAGTTATCAAACTGAAACTCCCACACTAAGCCGCCAAATTTTCCTCTATCCAAGAAGCTGTAAATGAAGATTAATAAAAACGGAAGCGCAAAGAAAAAGATCAGCCAGAATAACCCTGGGCTTAGTAATACGCCTAGAGTAATGCGCTCACGTCGCGTGCGTGGTTCAATTGCCATATCTAGCTCCTACTTCTTCAAGACCTGCGCATTCGCTGGATCCCAGTTCAAACCTACCTTATCACCCCTTTTGTATTTATTTGCCTGAGTGCTGTTGAGGTTCTGTTCGCGGACAGTAATGCTGGTATTATCTTTTAGCTGGACAACGTAGCGGGTGTCAGTGCCAATATAGATAATTTCCAACACTTTCCCTTCCACCATGCCAGATGATGCCAGATTTATTTTCTCTGGACGTATTACCACTCCCACTTTCTGCCCTTTTTGGACTGATAAATCACTGTGAGCTTTTACAATCGTATGATCATCCAAGGAGACGTCAATAGCTTCTCCATTAATATCACTAACAGTGCCTTCAAGGAAATTTGTCTCTCCAATAAAATCTGCTACAAAGCGCGTGTTCGGATGTTCGTATATTTCTTGGGGTGCACCAATTTGGAGTATTTTGCCCTCATCCATCACTGCGATCCGATCAGACATAGTTAGGGCTTCTTCCTGGTCGTGTGTGACGTAGATGAAAGTGATACCCACCTGCTCTTGAAGTTGCTTCAATTCAAGCTGCATGGCTTTCCGAAGTTTCAGGTCTAACGCACCAAGCGGCTCATCCAGCAGCAATACTTCTGGGCGATTTACCAGGGCCCGTGCCAAAGCAATGCGTTGTTGTTGCCCACCCGATAGTTGATTCGGTCGCCGCCGACTAAGATCTCCCATTAAAACCATATCAAGCGCCTCAGCGACGCGTTTTTTGATTTCCTCTTTGGGGATTTTATGCATTTCAAGGCCAAAGGCCACGTTGCGTTCGACAGTCAAATGTGGGAAAAGGGCATAATTTTGAAAGACAGTATTCACCGGTCGCTTGAATGCCGGCGTCTGTCCAATAGCCTTTCCACGAAGCAGGATTTCGCCAGATGTCAAGGTTTCCAATCCGGCAATCATGCGCAGGGTTGTTGTTTTGCCACATCCCGATGGCCCCAACAATGAGAAAAATTCTCCATCTTCAATTTTCAGGTTTACATCATTCACAGCGACTACGTCGCCAAAATGTTTAATTACATTTACAAGTTCTACAGCGGGTACTGTCATGCAATGTCTCCTAATTGCGTCTCGTTTATTTTATATCTGTTTATAAAAGTACCAAAATAATTATATATTATAAGGCTTAAGTTGTATAAGATTTCTTCGTTTCTTTCCATGAATTCTCCGTTATTTTTCCATTAGAGAAATAATTATTCGATAATATTGGTATTTCAGAAAAAAAAGGTTTTCTTATTTTACGGCTAATGATTGACTAGATCGATTGGAGAAATGACTGGCCCAGAGGTATAAAATCACTGCTAGATGTATCCGAAAAAACATACCTATCAAGTAAGTAGGAACGCGGCTTTTAAGCATCGCAATACTCGTCAGCCGCGGTCAAAGCCTGATCAATCATCGCCAAGCCATCTTGTATCTGTTTTTCGTTAATGATCAAAGGCGGCGCGCAGAAAATCCAATCCCACTTCACAAAGGTACTCAACCCTTGTTCCCGTAATATAGCTGCCACCTTGCGCATCGGTTCGCTCGCCGGTAGATTCCAGCCGCTCATCGGTTCGCGGGTTTCTCGATTCTTGACCAATTCAATTACTTGAAGAAGTCCGGTACCACGTACTTCGCCTATACTGGGATGTTGTTCTGCAAGGTCCATTAGGCCAGAACGTAATACTTTGCCCATTTCCCGAGCCCGCTCAATTAAGTTTTCTTTTTTGTACACTTCGATGTTGGCAATCCCAGCGGCGCAGGCAAGTGGGTGTGAGCTGTACGTCAGGCCGGCCCAGAGGGGGTTGTCTTCAAAGTAGGCAGCAATTTCGTCTGTTACTAACGTGGCTCCCAAAGGGATATAACCGCTTGTCAAGCCCTTGGCTATTGCCAAAATGTTCGGCTTAACGTATGGGTAATGGTTGATCCCAAACCATTCGCCCGTACGGCCAAATCCACTCATGACCTCATCAATAATCAACAAAATATCATGTCTATCGCATATCTCTTGAATGCCTTTCCAAAACGCATCGCCGCCCTGCATGATTCCGCTTGAGCCGCTGTAGCCTTCAAGTAATATGGCGGCTATATTTTGTGGTCCTTCAAATAAGATAGTCTGCTCGATTAAGTCGGCAGCTACTTTATCGCCTTCATCCTTAGTCCGGCCGTGATAAATCGGGCTTCGATAGGGAAAAGGACCATGTACGCGCACAATCCAAGGCACTCCCGGTTCGTTTGGCAGCCGACGTGGATCTCCTCCCGCAGACATCGCCCCAAATGTCCCACCGTGATATGAGCGGTAGCGGGTGATAATTTTTTGCCTGCCAGTGTAAAGGCGAGCGACTTTCATGGCATTCTCGACTGCATCGGCTCCTCCAACCGTGAAGAAACTCTTGCTGATCTCAGTAGGTGTTATTTCGCGCAGAAGTTCACCCAATTGAGCGCGTGCTTCAGTGGCGATACCTGGATACGCATGGCCCATTTTAGCGACAGCCTCCTGGATAGCTTTGATCACATGCGGATGCCCATGTCCGATATTAACATTGAGCAATTGTGAAGACCAATCGAGATACTGTTTGTCATCTGCATCCCAAAAATAAACTCCTTCCGAGCGAACCATCGAGATTGGATCCCAGTCCTTTTGGGCTGTCCAACTGGTCATCGTAAAGGTTTTATTGCGCTTTACCAATTCCTTATGAGTTAATTTCATTGAAAATCTCTCCAATTACAAATTGCGTTTGAGCAATAAGCATATTGATTAGATATAAACGATCAGAATTTTCTCGACCATTCTTTCGGCCATCGCTCAACCACCACTTTCGTTTGAGTGAAAAATTCGACCGCATGCCGGCCCTGGCCATGTAAAACTCCGAAGAAGCTGTCTTTCCAGCCACTGAAAGGGAAGAAAGCCATGGGGGCCGCCACACCTACATTTATACCAATGTTACCCGCGTTGACTTCGTAGCGGAATTTTCTTGCAGCGGCTCCGCTTGCTGTGAATAAACAGGCCATGTTGCCATATTGCCCACTGTTGACAAATTGGATGGCGTCATCAATAGTATTGACATGGATCAAGCTCAATACTGGTCCAAAAATCTCAGTTTGGGCTAGGGTTCCCGCTGGATCAACATTCTCTAAAACTGTGGGTCGCATAAAACTGCCCTTACCGTAATCGGGAATAGAGGCAGATCGGCCGTCTACTATTAACTTGGCCCCTTCATCAACTCCTTGTTGGATTAAACTCTCGATCCGATTTACGCTTTGTGCGTTGATTACGGTTCCCATCTGGACTTTCTCATCCAATCCGTAGCCCACGACCCGGGAATTGGCGGCTTCCATAATTGCTTCGGTAAAAGGACCCTGCGACTCCCCGACTGTTACCGCAACGGAACCTGCCAGACAGCGTTGGCCGGCACAGCCAAAAGCAGAATCAGCTGTAATCTGCTTCGCCATTTCCATATCTGCATCCGGCAGCACAACGATGGGGTTTTTGGCTCCTCCCTGTGCTTGCACCCTTTTCCCGTTGGCTGAACCCTTGGTATACACATATTTGGCTATCGGTGTGGAGCCAACAAAACTAATCCCCCGAATAGTAGGGTGATCCAAAATAGCATCCACCGCTTCTTTGGCGCCATTGACTAAATTTACTACACCTTTGGGGAAACCGACCTGGTCCAACAGCTGAAAGATTTTTTTCATCGTTAGGGGAACTTTTTCTGAGGGTTTCACAATATATGTGTTACCGCACGCCAGGGCATACGGCATAAACCAGAAAACAATCATGCTTGGAAAATTGAAGGGGGTAATCGCAGCGCAAACGCCAACAGGCTGACGGATCATTAACTCGTCAATTCCCGAAGCGATATCCTCTGATACATGCCCCTGCATCATTAGGGGGATACCGCAAGCAACCTCCACATTTTCAATCGCACGCCGCAGTTCCCCCCGGGATTCGCCAAGGGTTTTCCCGCATTCCATCGTGATAGTGCGGGCAAGCTCCTCAAAATTTTCTTCTAACAAATTTTTGAGCTTAAATAAATATTGGATGCGATCAGTGGAGGGTGTCTGTCGCCACTCGACAAGCGCAGCAGCTGCAGCTTGGACCGCATCATCTACCTCTTTCGCTGATGAGAGCGGCGTACGTCCCAAATTTTCTTGTGTGGCAGGATTTACAACATCTATATAGTCAGCGGTTGCGGATGGTTGCCATTCTCCATTGATATAGTTCAATACTTTATTTTTTGACATCATTTTTCTCCTCGGTTCAAAATATAATTTTCAAGATATCCAATCCAAATAACGATAATATTGTGCTGCCAGAGGAATGAACCACGGTTTGTTACGGTAGAAAAACATCGTCGGGTGCGGAATTTCAGCAAAGGGGCTGCTCGTCTTCTGCCCCGATAACAACAAACCTAATTCCGTGCCAAGATAGGTGGCAATGGTAAGCCCGTGACCATTGTAGCCCAAAGCATAATGGAGGCCATCCACTTGGCCAATGTGAGGCATCAGGTCAAAAGTGGCTCCCAATTGACCTGTCCATGAATGGGAAAGGGCTACACCCCTAAGATCGGGGAAGGTTTTTACCATTTGTTGACGTAGAATGCGAGCGCTTTGCTCTAACCCCAAGGATGTACTTAAATTGTTGCGCCCACCCCACAACATCCGTCCGTCAGGTGTAAGTCGAAAATAATTCAAGAATATTTTTGAGTCATAAAACATCCGTCCCTTCGGACTCAGTTTTTTCTGCAGCTCAACAGTTAAGGGCTCTGTCACTATGCAATAACTACCGACTGGGAACACTTTTGCTTTTAATTTCGGTACCAACCTATCTGTGTATCCACCAGTAGCCAGCACTACCTCGTCAGCAATAATAGTGCCCTTGCTGGCCTCTACCTTGAATTTTTTTGATTGTTTAGAGATGCGAGTAACCGCTGTTTGTTCATATAGAGCCACCCCCTGTTTTGCAACTGCCGTGGCCAGACCAAATACATACTTTGCCGGTTGTAATCCGCCGCTAAAATCATCGGCCAGGCCCCCAAAGAATACTTCAGATCCAATTTCCATTTTCAAATCAGAAGGGGATACCAATTGCATTGAATATCCTAACTTTTGCTCGAACCAATCCGCGGCCTTTTTCATCCCCTCAAAGTGAGATGGCTTATAAGCAAGTGCTACATGTCCATTACGTGACCAATCACAATCAAGGTTTTCACCTGCCACAATTTTTTCTAACAAATCAATTGCGTCTAGTGAAGCCTTCCAAAACATACGTCCTTTCTCGGGTCCGTATCGTTTAAAAATTTTGGTAATACTCTGCTTTAATCCCGGAGTTGCCATACCGCCGTTACGTGAACTGGCCCCCCAACCTATTGTCTTTCTTTCGAGCACCACCACACTGGCTCCGCTTTTTACTAGTACCCGAGCTGCATTTAACCCCGTATATCCGCTGCCTATTATGACCACATCAACCCTCGAGGGCAATTCAACCGCTACAGGCAATTCTGCCGGTCTGGGAAATTGATCTGTCCAAAAAGCTGTTGTTTCCATTTGATATCAACTCACTATATTAACCTGATCGCTAAACTTAAGCTCCCTTTAAAAAACATGAAATGTATCAGGAAGAATTGATTCCGTAACACACACATTAAGTATTTCTTCCATAATCTGATCGCCAGGTTTCACTCGCGAACCAAGGGGTTATTTTTTCTAACGCAGTTCTAATTTGGAGATAATTCTTTATATATAAAATTTTGACTTGCCTCGCTGGCAGAAAGGTAGGATGAGGGCTTTCATATTGTGCTATTGTAATTGGAAAATTCCAAGGAAAAATAAAGATCGAAGTGATTAGGGTTACTCCTTCCCCAATTCTTTCTCGCTGGCGCCAATCAGAGCAACTCGGTTTCCAAAAACTTTTTTTCCGCTTTCCATATCTTGGTGGGCTTTGCCAATATTTTCAAACGAATATACCTCACTTACACACGGATCAATTTTTCCATCGATCACCAATTGGTTATAAGAATAGGCTTGCTCATCATTTGTGCCATGGGAACCCTGGAGGCGTTTTTGGCGTACCCAATGATAACGGAGGTCTAGCGTAGCCGAGTACCCGGTTGTGCCTGCACAAATCACAACCATTCCACCCGCTTCACACACAAAAACACTCGTCGGAAGTGTCGCCTCTCCCGGGTGCTCAAAAACGATATCTGGACTTCGTTTTTCTCCAAGCACATCCCAAATCGCTTTTCCAAATGCCCTCGCACCACCCACCCATTTTTTTTGCCCGTCCATATCCTCCCAATGTGGAGCCACTCCCCAGTGGTCGAAATCATTTCTGTTTATATAGCCAACAGCACCTAATTTCTTACAATATTCACCACGTTCATCATCTGAAACAACCGCAACTGCATTTGCACCGTGTATTTTGGCGATTTGGATCGCCTGAGTCCCCAAACCGCCAGAGCCACCCCATACTAGGACCACATCATTTCCTTTCAATGTGTTTCCTGCCCAGCCAAACAACATACGGTAAGCAGTCGTGCCAACCAAAGTGGGTGCAGCTGCTTGCTCCCATGAAAGATGTTTTGCTTTTGGCATTACCTGATGGGCTTGGGCAATACAAAATTGACTAAATGAACCAAAGTTTGTGTTGTATCCCCAAATGGAGGCAGAGGGAGCTATCATAGGATCTTTGCCTTTTTTTACCCATGGGTCTTCTTCATTCCAATGTCCGTGGTGGACAACAACCTCATCACCGACAGAGATCGAATTGACGTTGTCTCCAACCGCATACACAATTCCAGCAACATCACTACCACCAATATGGAAGTCGTAAGGCTCTCCCATTTTTTGGCGTATCTTGATCACATCAATGGGGATGCCTCTTGCAGCCCAAACATTATTGAAGTTTATTCCGGCCGCCATAGAAGCGATTAGTACTTCATTTGCTTTTATTTCTGGAGTATCAATTTCTTCTACTTGAAACGCCTTGCTTGGGTCCCCGAATCTGTCTTGCCTTATTACCTGGGCAAACATTTTTTTTGGGATTTCGCCTACCGGCGGAAGACTTCCAATTGGATAAATAGCGGTCATGAAAATACTCCATTTTTATAGAATGATTGGTTTAAGGTAATCCCCATTGAAATGTGTTTTTTTCAATTTTAAGATATAAGAATGTTTCCGTTGATCGTACTCCCTCAATTTTTGAAAGAGATTCGATCATATTTAAGAGGTGCTCATTGCTACTGCAAGCTAGTTCTGCAAGTATGTCATATGGCCCGGCACAAATTGCGACCCATCCAATTTCCTCAAACTCAGCTATCTTTTTGGCTGCAGTGCGTAAGTAAGGACCTTCAATTTTGAATCCAAGAGTTCCCGTTATGGGAACTCCTAAAACCATGGGATCAGTGACAGCGCGAATTTTTAGCACCCCACTATCTATCATTCGATTGGCGCGTTGTTGAATAGTCGAAGCAGCAAAACCCAATTCTGCCGCAATATCAGCATATGGGCTACGACCATCTTGTTGTAAACGTTTGATGATAGCAATATCAATATCGTCTATTTGATATTCTCTGTTCATTAGACATCAAAATCCGTGGCTGAAATTAATTGAACGGTGAAAAATCCATTAAAAACACGTCACACCGCAAGGCTATCCCTAGATGCCGCACCGTCCCGGCATCCCCGTCTTCGCGTAGCACCGTTCGTCCGGCTTGACTGGATCTTCGTTACTCGCGACGAACGGCGGTCGCACGGCCTACGGGGGGAGACGGTGTACCTGTTGGTATTTCGAACCCCGAAGGGATAAAGCAGTCTCTTGATAATGGGGAGACTGCTTTGCGCTGCTCGCACATTGTCCCCTTTGGGGAGTTTTATTAAGTTTAAGCACTTTCCGAAATCTACTTAGTAATTTAGCAGTATAATACCATAAAAATCGAATAAACAACATAATAATAACGATTTTCTGTATTTCCAACGGAAATGTGTCAAAAATCATGTTGACTATATTTATTTTGAATGTTAGAATCCACGCAAATAACCCAAGAACTATACAATAGGTGGCTTTTTATGACCAGATTAAAAAAATCAATTGAATATCATAAATCAGCATTAAAATCGATACCATTAGGGGTAAATTCAAATTTTCGATATTGGGGGCCTGAAGATACTCTCTATATCTCACACGGTAAAGGGACTTACATTTGGGATGTCGATGAAAATCGGTACATCGATTATCGCTTGGGTTGGGGACCAATCATATTAGGCCATTCTGATGACCGCGTAGACGAAGCAGTTTATACCGCTATGAGAAGGGGGCAAACATTTGCATTCAGTAATACCCTTGAACAGCAAGTTGCGGAGAAAATAGTGCAGATGTGCCCAGGCGTCGACAAGGTCCGGTTTGCCAATTCCGGTACAGAGGCAACCATGCATGCTCTGCGTTTGGCCCGTGCTTACACTGGACGGGAAAAGTTTATTATGTTTGAAGGGCAGTATCACGGCCTGCATGATTATGTGATGTTTTCAACAAACGTTGGTGAAGGAGATGGCTATAATAGCAATCGTCGTAGCCCTGTTATATTTCCAATGAGTTCAGGGATTCCACATCAAATTCAAGAACTAGTCCTAATACTGCCCTTTAACGATCTTGAAAATTTAGAAAGGGTAGTAAAACAATCTGGCCATGAGCTCGCAGCCATTTTGGTTGAGCCTATACTCGGGAATGCAGGCGGGATCACACCAGCCAAAGATTGGCTATCTACTATTCGAAAAGTATGTGATCAATATGGCATTGTGATGATCATGGATGAAATAAAAACTGGATTTCGGATCGCCAAAGGTGGGGCTCAGGAATACTATGGAGTTAAAGGCGATTTGGCGACTTATGCAAAAGCATTGGGGAACGGGTACCCGGTAGCCGCTTTTGGTGGCAAAAAGGAAATAATGGACCAAGTCGGACAAGGGGTGGCGCATGGTGGAACTTTCACTGCAAATCATGTAAGTATGGGGGCTGCAAATGCAACTTTGGACATTTTAATGAACACTGATGCTTTGGCAATCATTGAAAAACAAGGCCAAAAACTACAAGAGGCCATTGCTGGAGTCTTAAAATCTGCCGGGCTACCATGTTCATTTTCTGGTCACCCGGCCATGTTTATGTTCTGGTTAGCTGATAAAGCCCCTAAAGAATACCGAGAGTGGATTGAGATGGACCATGATATTTATAACAATGTTACTTTCGAAATGTTTAAGCGAGGCGTGATGCCTGAGCCAGATTCCCGTGAGCCTTGGTTTTTGTGTGCTTCCCTTTCTGACGAAGACATTGCAAAAACAGCGACTGTGTTAGAAGACTCGTTGAAAGTCGTCCTTGCAAAAAATAATGCCCGAAAATAATAAAAAAATCCGTCAAAAAAACCTAGCCTCTCTGATGAAAGCTGAAAGCTTGGCAATTGTCGGAATCAGCGAGCCGGATCGCTTTGGCGGTATAGTTTACAACAATCTTCGAGTTATGGGTTATAAGGGAAAGATTTATGGGGTCAATCCTAAATATCAAACCCTCTATGACCAAAAAGTCTACCCGTCTTTGAGCGATTTGCCAAAACCGCCAGATTGCGCAGTCATGGCTATATCGAACTCGAGATTACTGCCGATTTTTAAAGAGGCAGCCGAACTATCAATTCCATCTTCAGTTATTTTCTCTAGTGCATACGGTGAAAATAACGGTGTTCCCTTACAAGATGCCTTAATTCACACCGCCGAAAAATCCGGTATGATCATTTGCGGACCCAATTGCATGGGCATCCTCTCATATCACCAAAAGTTGGCTATGTCGGGATATCCTGTTGTGCCAGGCAAACCAGCCGGTAATATTACATTTATCAGCCATTCCGGGTCCGTATGGGATGCAATGTTGCAAAACAATCGAGATATTAATTTCAACTACGTAATATCATCCGGTAATGAAATCGTCACCACTATGGCAGATTATATGGAGTTTGCTTTATCAGACCCAACCACAAAAGTTATTGGGCTATTTTTAGAAACCGTTCGCGATCCAGATAAATTTTGCGAGGCGCTTGAGCAATCAGCCAATCATAATATACCTGTTGTAGCCCTCAAAGTCGGCCGCAGTAAAAGAGGCGCACAGCTTGCCGAAGCCCACAGTGGGGCATTGGTTGGGGAAGATGCGACTTATGATGCACTTTTTAAATATTATGGTGTCCAGCGGGTTAGGTCATTAGATGAAATGATGGATACACTTGAATTGTTTGAGACCGGTATGCGACCCCATAACTCAAAATTGTCCGCAATCCTTGATTCTGGGGGAGAGCGTTCTATGTTAGTCGATTTAGCAGAAGATCAGAGAATTGATTTTACTGAGCTTGAACCAAATACAATTACGAAGCTAGAGGAAATTTTGGAACCTGGCGTTGTAGCGGAGAATCCACTGGATGCTTTTGGGACAGAGAAGAAATGGGAAGAAGTTTTTACCGCGGGGATGCAAGTTTTAGATTCTGATCCAAATACCGGACTAACCACATTATGCATAGACTTGTACCCGATGAATACAGAGCCTCCTACATATGAGGCAATGACAATTCGGATTAAAGATAAATTTAATAAACCCTTTGTCGTATTGGCAAATGCCTCTGCGACAGCAGCCGATTTTAAAACTGCCCAATTTAGAGAAGTGGGTATACCAGTTTTGATAGGAACGGAAACAGGCTTGCGGGCTATTAAGCATGTTTTTGACTATGCTGAATTTCAGAGACATTTCCAAAATATTAATTCGTCAAAAAATAAATTAATAAAAATACCCTCGAAAGGAAAAATTGCTGATATCCGCAAGCGTTTACAGTCGGCAGTAAAAGCGCTTGACGAAGTTGAAAGCAAACAGATGCTATCTGAATACGGTATTGCTATTTCTGCTGAACAAGGCTCGGAGACAATTGATCAAGCTCTGGGCGCAGCTGAAAAGATTGGTTACCCGGTCGTCTTGAAAACAGCCGCGGGCTCAACTCATAAAACAGAAGTTAGGGGAATACATTTAAATATAACTGATTCGGATGAACTTATTTCAGCATATAAGGATTTGGAATCAAGATTGGGACCCCAGGTTGTCGTCCAAGAAATGGTAGCAGAGGGTATTGAACTATTGCTTGGCATTGTAAATGACCCTCAATTTGGTCCCTTATTAATGGTGGGTATCGGCGGTATCTTGGTAGAAGTCTTGAAAGACACTAAATTAATCTGGCTACCCACTGATGCAAATAAAATAAAAGATGCGATACTCGACCTAAAGTTCGCAGAGATTTTTAAAGGTGTCCGCGGCCATGATAAAAGCGATCTGGAAGCCATCATTGATACGGTACACAGATTAGCACTTTTTGCAGCTGACTGCGGAGACTTGATCGCTGAACTAGATATAAATCCATTAATCGCCGGGCCAAAAGGGGCGGTGGTTGTTGATGCATTAATCATACCCAAATCCATAAGGGGCGATGAATGACTTTCGAAAATATTATTTATGAAATTGATGAGCCGGTTGCAACGATAACCTTAAATCGCCCTAAATCATTGAATGCCCTCACACAACCGCTTTGGCGTGAATTGGGAGAGGCGCTTAAGAAAGCAGAAGCGGATGATACTGTTAGAGTTGTTGTATTAACTGGCGCCGGACGCTCTTTTTGTGCAGGCTATGATTTGACAGAAGAATATGACCCGCCCTTAAAGACTGCTGCTGATTGGCACCGTTCCCTTTCACAAGACATGGACGTTACCATGGCAATTTGGAACCTGGAAAAACCAGTCATTGCCTCCGTTCGAGGACATTGTTTGGCGGCCGGCTTTGAAGTTGCCCTGGCTTGTGATCTTACAATAGCGGCCGAAGGCTCTTCCTTTGGCGAGCCAGAAGTGCGTTTTGGTTCTGGACCGGTCACTCTCTTAATGCCCTGGATCATTGGAATGAAAAAGACACGGGAATTACTTTACACGGGGGATACTGTCACTGCTGAGGAGGCAAAACAGCTAGGTATCGTAAACCGGGTTGTATCTGAAAATAAACTGGAAGAAGAAACACGCGCATTGGCTGTCAAAATTGCCTTGGTGCCACCAGAAGTAATGCGATTAACCAAATTACCGATTAATAGAACTTATGAAATTATGGGGTTAAATGAGGCCTTAGGTACAAATATTGACCAAAGTAGCATGTTGAATACCGCCAATGTGCCCGAGTTGGCAGAGTTTGAACGTATAACTAAAGAGCAAGGATTGAAGGCAGCCCTAAAATGGCGTGAAACTAGATATTCTTAAATTCGAGGTATGTATGAAAGGAACAGACCTGGATGAGATCCTCAAAAAACTAAATGTTGCTGCAGAGTATGCCGACTCAGGTACACACGTCGGAGGAGGCATTACCGTAGGGCCAGGCAGGTTGGCTGCGCTTGAAATCTAAAAGATGAAAAAAGTTTGTAACAATTTAATTCAAATAGAATAACCTTTTCAAAATTTAGAGGTATATAAAATAAAAGGAGTAAGTACTTAGTGTACTTACTCCTTACTTTGTTAAGCCTTGCTTTGTTAATTCATCACCCAGCCAATTCCCAGACTTTCTAGTTTATCTTGGGAAGGGTTGCCGGTGGTCAGATCCCATTCTGATAGTCGGTAGTAGGTGTCCATCATTCCTTTCCACTCTGCGCGATCTACCTTGACATTGTCTGTCCGGCCACCTTTGAGGGCTTTTTTGAACATCTTTTCCGGGAGTGTGTCCTGCTCGCGACCAATACCTTCACGTGCGTTGAAGGCCCGCAGCATATTAACTCGACGCTCGCCCAGTTCAAGCAATTCATCCATCGTCACATCCCAACCGGTGATGGCATTAATCGTCCCGCGCAGCTGTTCCATATCATACAATTGCCATGCGGGGCCATAGACGAATTGGCATACATCCACACTGTCCGTTGCGCTGTAGGCCCATTGGGTCCGCAAGGCAAAACGTACTTTTTCCAGGTTAATATCCGGAGACTCCATCGGATTTTCCAAGCCGATCTGTGCCATCCGTTCAGGATATTCTCCATAGGAGGGGTCATGCTCACTGGATTGGTGATCTGAGCCAAAGGGGTTGACGGCGTATATGACGCCGAGTGTGGGTTTTACCTGGGGCATATGAGCCGGGGTTTCTTGCTTTTTACTGACGATCAGGAATTCCTCGGTGCCGTTACCGATTTTTTCTGCAGCGCGTGCTGAGCCTTCGGCCAGTAGATC
>JASJYH010000034.1 GCA_030123675.1 Anaerolineae bacterium
ACGACATTCTCTTCAACGCTCAAATGAGGGAAGAGAACATAATCTTGGAATACCAATCCAAAGTTGCGCTTGTGAGCCGGTTCTGATATAAGCTCTGCCCCATTCCAGAGGACCTGGCCACTCTCTGGCTGTTCCAACCCGGCAATAATGCGTAAGAGCGTAGACTTACCACTGCCAGAGGGCCCCAACAAACATACGGTTTCGCCAGCTTCCACAGAAAATGATGTGCCGGTAAGCAAGGGCTGCTTATCGAACTCTTTGTGGATTTTGATCAATTCAAGCATTATGAGATCGAAAAAGGACCCTTAGAGTATCCCTCATACTTACAGGTTCCATCTCCATTAAAATTCACGAGCCCCGGGAGGACGAAATCTCTCAATCAACATAATCCCGCCTGTTGCCAAGAACATCAATATGGTTGCCATAGCCATGGCCTGGCCATAATTCAAGCCACCTGGTTGGGAGAGGAATCGGTAAATTGCAATGGGGATGGTCGGGTATTCGGGGCGGGTCAGCAATGCCGTTGCACCAAATTCGCCTAGTGAAATTGTGAACGCAAAAGTTGCTGCGGCCAGCGAGGCACGCCAAATGATCGGCCAATCAACCGCCAACCATGCACGATACGGGGATGCTCCCAGAATAAATGCCGCATCTCGTAAGCGATCCGGGATGGATGCTAAGGCAGGCTGCAGCGTACGAATAACAAATGGCAGAGCCACCATCGAGTGCGCTAAAGGAATCAGCCAAGGTGAAGCCAACATTCGTAGGGGTGGCCGATTGAACGAGATAATGAATCCCAATCCCAACGTCACAGCAGATGCGCCCAGCGGCAACAAAAAAAGCGGATCAAGCCATCGTTCCAATTTGCCCGGGTGCGCCAAAGCAGAAGCCGCTGGGAATCCCATCATCAGGGAAATTAAAACGGTTATTCCCGCATACCCCAGCGAATTGAATGCGGCTTGAATAGGCGGTACGTAAAATATCGAACCTCTTCGATTGGTAAATAGCTCGCTATAATATTCTGAGGTCAAGCCGTACTTTACATCCGCTCGTTCACCACGGGCAGCCTCTAAGCGAAAAACGGATCGAAGTGGCAAGGCCAACATTGGCAGGACAAATACAAATATCAGAATCACATTTAAACCGATCACATACCCTTTTTCGCCCAGTGTGTGGGGGCGCTGCAATTTGTATTGATCAGCCCGTGGGAAAATTTGCAGCCTTGCTTTTGAGATGATCCGGGTATAAATCACTGAAAAAGTTAGCGTGCAAAGTATTTGGACTACAGATAGTAAGCCTGCGAGGGGCAAATTGAGCATATGCAAAGCTTGGATATAGGTCTCAACTTCTAAAGTCGTAAAGCTTGGCCCACCTAACAATAAGATAACACCGAAACTGGTGAAATTAAACAGAAAAACCAACAGAGCGGCTGCTAATAAATGCGGTCGCAACAATGGCAGAAACACATAGCCCCACACATTTAGGGTGTTGGCACCGAGAGAACGCGCGGCCCCTTCCAGGCGAGGGTCTAGTTGAGAGAAAGCGCTGCCCATTAAACGGATGACAATAGTGGTATTGTAAAAAACGTGGGCCAGTAAGATCGCACCCAAAGTCCCCACGAATTGAATAGGACCCGTCTCCAAGCCCAAACTGGCCATCAGGCCCAGATTTAGCCAGCCGCGCGGACCGAGCAATGCGTTGAATCCAGCTGCAACCACCACAGTAGGCAACATAAACGGGACGGCTGTGAGTGCCCGGATCAATGATTTTCCGGGGAAATCAAAACGGGCAAAAAGATAGGCAGCGGGTAAGCCCAACAGAAGGGTTAAGAGGGTAGAAAGTAAGGCTTGATAAAGAGTAAAAAGTAATACGTCAGAAATAAGTTTAATATTTTCAGGAGTGAAGACCGAAACATTTAGGCTGTACGTAAGAATGCGAGTAAGGGGATAGAAAAAAAATAATCCGATAAACCCAATGGGAAAAAGCCACAAGAATAATCGAGAAGTTAACCAGGCGGGCACAGAAAATCTATTTTTCTGGGCCCTATTTCTTTCGTGGCTAATTGTGGAACTCATTAATTAAGGTTACCGAATTACAACATCTGTCCAATCGTTAATCCATCGTTCTCGGTTGGCGGCTATGTCTGCTGGGTCAAGTAGGGCCGGTTGATCAGGGATTTGTGCATATTGGATAAATACATCCGGTAGGTCCACATCCGGGTTGACCGGGAAGACAAACATTTGTAGTGGCAGGTCCGCTTGAAAATCTTCTGCAAGCATGAAATCGATAAATTTTTCTGCCAAGTCACGCTGTTCTGTCCCTTTCAAGATACCGACAAATTCGATTTGACGGAAGCAGGTATCGGGTCCAATAATGGAGGCGGTGGGGGCGTCATCCAATGGCGTTTCGGAGAAGATCACCTCTGCAGGGGGGCTGGAGCCATAAGAAACCACCATTGGCTGTGGGCCGCGTCCGGAGGAGGCGCTGAAGTTTGTATAATATGCCGTTTCCCAATCACTTACAACAATCAAGCCATTATCACGCAATTGTCCCCAATATTTCAGATAATCAGGATCGCCGAAATGTGCAATGCTCGCTAGTAGAAAAGCCAAGCCCGGTGAAGAGGTGGCTGGATTTTCGACAGCCAACAAACCAAAATATTCAGGTTTTAATAAATCTTCGAATGTCTCAGGAACGGACAGATTGTTCTCCGAAAAATACGCTTTATCGTAGTTGATACAAACATCCCCATAGTCGACCGGAATTAAGTTTGAGGTGGGGTCCAATTGAAAATTAGTTGGAATGATTTCCAAGGCCTGTGGTCGGTAAGGTTCAAAGATTTCTGCCTCGAGGGCGCGTGACATAAAGGTGTTGTCAACACCAAAGAACAAATCGGCCAGTGGAGCATCTTTGGTTAGAATGGCCTTATTGAGCGCAGCACCGGTATCACCACTCGCCAAAAAGGTAACTTTAATATTGTTAGCTTGCTCAAAGGAACGCACCACTTCTTCACTTACAGCGAATGAGTCATGCGTCATCACTGTCAACGTAACAGGTCCTTTCGGGGCACAAGCGCCTACTGTCAAAATAAATGACATAAATAAAATAACATATTGCTTCATAATTAATCTCCTATTGGATAGATCGTCGATGGACTATCAGCAGCAATCCAGAATCAATGCTTACAGTTGCCAGTTCATCTAACATAATATTACTAATTCCGCGTGACTTTTCAGGATATAGGGTTTCACTTTCAAGGGGCCATTGCAACCCTTTTGTATTGATCCCTTCTACAGTGCCCCCCCAGGGTATCAACGAAACTGTATCGCCCCTTTTCCCATGGATTTCTGCTTGTTTAGCCCCTTCAACAGATGGTCCGCAAAAAAAGGCTTGCTCCAAACCATCATCGAGGCGGATGTCAATTTCGGACAAATTTGGGTGATTTAATATCGATAGGTTGGCAAGAGTTTGATCTAAACGGCCGCCTAAGCCTCCTACGATCAAAATCGAAGTTGGTTCCATATCTATAGCGTGACCTAAGGCTAGTTCAAGGTCTGTCTCATCTTTGTCCGCAGGGAATCGTTTGACCTGGACTTCGCCAGCCTTAACCTTATTTATGGATTCTTGGTCTATCGAATCTAGGTCTCCTATGACAATATTTGGCAGAATATTCATATGGGACAGGTGATTGGCGCCACCATCCGCAGCTATTATATAATCTTCCTTTTTCAGCAAAGATTGAGCAAGGTCATAATTAGGCAAAATCCCGTTCGCAAAAATGACGATCCTTAACAAAAAATATCCTCCGCCGAGGGAGGATATTAACCTCTTATTATCCCTCCGCCGGCATGATCCGGATCAGGTATTGTGGGTCGAGCGATTTCCGCTCCTCTCAGCCCGTTTGAGGGACTCCCCGGTGTGTGGTAATCAGTATAAAAGGACAGATTGACTCTGTCAAGATAACTAAACAGAATAAGCGATTTTTAATCTGGCACTGTTAACGAACTCGGCGTTTCCACTCTTCCTTCATTTGCAATTCTCGGGGACTGATACCAGAATCGAGAGCCATGAAATCAGTTAACAATCGATTGAAGCGGGTGGTTTCGTCGATCATGGGGAAATGCCCTGAGCCATCCAGCACGTAATGGTGCATCATTTTAGGTAAGTTGATTGAATTATCCGGTGGTGGGGCAGGGATGGCCGGATCACTCAACCCATGAACCATCAGGCATGGAATATCTGTTTGGCGCATCTTCCCGAACAATCCGTTTGATTGGAAACTATTGATAGATTCAGAAATGGCTTTTGGGTCAGCTTTTGAAGCGTCGGAAAGGGCTGTAGCCGAGTCTTCGGATTTGCTACCAAGCCAGCCAACCAAATCCGGCAAAGAGGAAGTCCGCATGCGTGCGTTGATTGAATCGTAAAACATAGGACAATTTACAGCCATCATGCGATCTACATTTTTGGGCGAGCTAGTGCAAAATTTGAAGCCCACCAACGCTCCAAGGCCATGCCCGACAATTGCTACCTTACCTATTCCCAATTCCTCTAGGAAACGGGTCAAAAGATCGGTTTGATGTTCGATAGAATAGCGTGCTGTATTGCGTGCTGATTCACCAAAACCCCACAAATCAAGCGCATAGGAGCGGAACGATGTGGAAGCAACCTGCATTGAAGAAATCCAATATCGCCAAGAGCCAACCCAACCATGGAGGAAGATAATAGGGCGACCACGTCCCAGCACCTCGTAATGAACAATCTGACTATCTAGAAGAATTGCACTCATACTTTTAGGAAACTACCATGAATTAATAATTGCTCTTTATTTACCATATTTTGCTAAGATCGAACGCACTCGCTCGGTCAAATGATCGGGGGCGAAGGGTTTAAGTAAATATTCCTCGGCGCCAGCCTCCATACCATCCTGTACTTCTGCCTCCTGTCCTTTGGCAGAGAGAAATACGACAGGCACATTTTTAAGATTTGGATCCGCTTTAATCTGCCTGCAGGCATCGTATCCTGTCATACGCGGCATTCTTACATCAAGCAAAATCAAATCAGGACTTTCAGATTTTGCCAGTTGTACGGCTTCTTCTCCATTCGTACCAGTGACTACATCGTATCCAGCAAATTGCAATATGAAAGCGACTAGTTCTCGAATATCAGGTTCATCTTCTGCAATCAGTATCTTCGCCATAGCTCCCTTATTCGTCCTTTATATCAACTGGCAATGTAAATGAAAAAGTACTTCCTTTTCCCTCGCCATCACTCTGCATCCAAAGCCGACCCTGATGCATTTCTATCAATTGGTTAACGATTGCTAAGCCTAATCCGGTGCCAGGTGTGGCTAGCACAAGCGGGTCTTCTCCACGGTAGAAGCGGTCAAAAATACGCTCTTGCTCTTCAACGGGTATTCCAACGCCAGAATCTTTTATGTCCACCTGGACTTCGGACCCATTTGTTGCTTGAATATGCACCGTTACCTTCCCTTTTTCTGGGGTGTAATGATAGGCATTGTCTAACAAATTTCCTAGTACTTGACGAATACGTATCAAATCACCACGGACATTCGGGATGTTTTTATCTGCATCTAATGAGAAGGTCATCAGCTTGTTATCTTCTTTTGAGTTACGTGAAAAGTCTTTTAACACATCTTCAGCCAGTTCACGCAAGTCTATGGATTCTTTAGATAGGGTGATTTGACCAGCTTCGATACGGGAAATATCTAACAAATCATCAACAAGTATATTTAGACGTTCGGCGTTGTTCTTAACAATATCTAAGAAATGGGTTTGGTCATCATTCAACACACCGGCTGCACCCATCAATAGTATGTCCACATATCCACGGATCGAAGTCATCGGTGTACGCAATTCATGACTGACTGTCGCCACAAATTCGGACTTCAGCCTGTCTACTTCAACTTCATGTGTGATGTCTCGGAAAATGGAGACGGTACCTAGAAAATCTTCTTGCAGAACCACTGGAGCCAAATGAACTAATGCAATGTGTCCGTCTTCAAGTTCTAATTGTTCTGCATAAGATTCGCCGATTTCAAATGAGGATGTGTCAGTAGACCAATTCGCAATAGTTTCCATCCAAGGAATTGCTGCTTTTCCAAATATTTCACCCAAAGAATCGGAAGGTTGATCAATGACCTTTTCCGGTTCAAGTTTTAATATTGTTGAGGCAGAACTATTAATGAATGTGATTCGAGCATCTGGGCCTGTAACTACAACGCCATCAGCAACTGCCTCCAATATAGCTTGGGAGCGACTGGCCTCTTCTTGTTCCGCACGTAGCATACCACCCAGTCGTTCTGCTTGATCACGGATGAGTTCATACAGGTGAGCATTATTAATGGCAATCGCCACTTGGCCCGCAATGGCTCTTACCAAGCCGAGCATCTCGGGACCAAAGAAATTTACTTCCCGATGAAAAATCATTAAGACACCGATTACATCTTCCCCGACCAACAAAGGAGTCACAATCGAACTACGATGTTCACTCGATTTTGTTCCTGAACTAACCCAGCGATGATCTTTATGTAAGTCTTCTACAAGAGTCGCTTCTCGTTTTTCAACAACCCAACCAGCCAAACCTTCTCCTACCTTCAGAGTAAAATCGTAGCCTTTAGATTGTTTTATTCCACTTAAATATCCATATCCTGCGCGGTAATGTAACAAATTGTCTTCAGCGTGTAAAAGCATAACCGTCCCCTGTTCTGCACCTACAGCTTCGTTAAGCAAAGCCAAAGTCCTGCTCAGGGCGCGATCAAGGTCAAGGCTTGCAGATACTTCAGTAAGAATTCGGAGCAATGTTTCTGTGTTCGCTTTTTCTATTTCAAGTTCAGAGGTACGTTCAACGACGCGCTGTTCCATTTCCTCAGCAAGTCGATTTATTTCTGCAAATAAGCGTGCATTTTCTATAGCTATTGCGGCTTGTTGTGCCAAACTATTCAAAAACTTTAATTCAGATTCAGTGAATTCCAAGCCTCTACCACTGCGCCACACAGTCATTAATCCTGTCAATCGGTCCTTAGTGAGTACTGGCACACTCATTAGATGCTCATTTACGCCATTCTGTGTTCCTTCTAATCTACGACCTCGCGGATCGTTTTCAGCATTATTTACAATTTCTCCTACCTTCCTTTTGGCAATTACACCTAATATGCCCTCGCCAATTTCTAGTGGGGTCTTTTTCTTATCTACAGAGTCTTTTCCAACAATTGCGATACCACGCAATACATTAGACTCTGGTTCTGGAATATGCACTGCGCTCGTTTCAACCTGTAATAAATCTTTTGCATAAACAACAATTCGATTTAATAGTTCTTCAAGGTCAAGAGTAGCAGATACATCGCGGCCTACCTCTGCTAAGGCAGCCGCTTCTTGGGCCCGTTGTTGCACTTCCTGGAATAATCGAGCTCCATCTAAGGCCACAGAAGCTTGGTTTGCTATAGTCAGCGCTAGTTCTATTTCTGCAGGATTTAAATGCTGGTTGACCGGGATTTGTATAAATAAAATGGTGCTTAAACTGCCTCCACTTATTATTGGTAAGGCTATCACGCTGGTTTTTTTATTGCCAAGCATTGGGTTTAGCGAAATAAGGTCGGGCTCTTTCTTGAAATCTTCACTTGTGAAGACTCCTTGCGACTCGCGCATACGGTTAAAGATAGGAGAATCTGGTAATTGTTTGGGCAGCTTATATTTCTGTTCTGCTGTGGCGAAGGACCAAGTTACTACTTGTCCACCCAAGTTAACAACTGAGACATTCAGTGCGGAAAATGCTTGATGCAATTCTTTCGCTGTATGCTCTAATATTTGACTTGCATCTAAAATACCGCTCATTTTAGAAGAATAACGATTCAATAAAGCCAGACGCTGAGAACGCCGATCAAGTTCTTCGGCTCGATTTTGACTATCTTCAAAAAGACGGGCATTTTCTAAGGCAGCAGCTGCTTGACTAGCAAATGTTGTTGCAACTTGTACTTGTTCCGGCGTGTAGAAATTTAGCTGCCACTTCTCTAAAGTTATGACACCAATTACTTCACCCTTCGAGATCAACGGTATTCCTAACCAAGATAATCGCGGCGCTTCAACCTGTGGAAATCGTGTGTCCTGACGCACATCACCTATCGAAATAGGCCGGCCACCTTGGATCATTTCTTGGAATAAAGCGCTGTCAGACACAGCCACGGATAATCCCAGCCGTTGTTCGGCGTCAGAAAATCCATGGGCAGCTGCTACTATTAATTGGTCTTCATCCCTGAGTAACAGGGTTGCTGTATCAAACTGGAGCACTGTGCGGACTTGATCGAGCAATGATGAGACCAATTCATCACTTTTTAGTCTTGAGGTCATTGCTGCGGCCACGGTGTTCAAAGCCTGAAGTTGACCGGCGCGTTCCTCGGTTTTATTCACCAAGCGGACATTTTCCAATGACAGAGCGACCTGTTGAGTCAATGAAGACAATAGCGTCTCATCTTCCAGCTTGAAAGCGGATTGGGTATTAAAATTGTCCAATACCAAAACGCCCAGCGCTTGATCCCCAGCGATTATCGGAATTAACAATGTTGAGACAGGTAATCGGCCACCAGTGGCCTCGCGGAATAAAACAAGGTTTTCTGCTGACAAAGCATAATCACGCGCAAAATTTAATTCCTCTACTCGACGTGTTGATTTTGTCTCAAAAACCAACCCTGGCAATGCCTCGCCCGCCTTATAGTTGATTTTCATCATACTATCATTATCTGCATATCCGGCACTTGTTCGGGGAGTTAACAAGGATAAATCATCATCCCAGAGCATTGCCACCCCTGCATGTGAGGCAGGTTGAATCACCCGATGTGCATTTTCCAACAAGGCTTTTACAATTTCGTCAGGAGACAATCCACTTATCTGCCGGCTGAAGTCTAACAATAGATCGACTTCCTGCAAACGACGTCGGGTTTCACTTAATAAAGAAATATTTTGTAAGATAACTGATGTTTGGCGAGCTATTTGATGGTATATCTGCCGATCTTCATCGGTAAATGCTGGTAAGGGTTCCGGGCTGATAGCTAGCAGCGCCGCAACAACTTTTTCTTGGACGGTTATCGGCAAACAAATAAAGGCTTTGGCTCGTAATCCGTTGAGCAGAGGAGTATCATGCCATTCGTCGGCTTCATCTTCATTTGCAGCCAGAATAGTTTTACCGGTCTGAAGACAGGCGCGCAACGGGTTACGTTGACCAAATAACGTCTCTGGATTGGTCGCGCGAGGGACACTACCCAAAATATGTAAAAGGCGCGGGCCTTCGGGAGCGACTTCAGCTATCAAGGCCACAGACATACTAAGTTGGGTTAGCACTTGACGGCCTAAAGCCAATAATGCTGAAGAATAATCCAACTGTTTGCTAACGGATTCAGTAATCGCCAACCCTGCGCGGAGTCGTTGTGCACGACGATCTAAATCGTGAATTGAGAGGGTTTGTTCAAGGTCTTTATGCAATAAAAATGGCAAATCGTTTTGACTTACATTTAATAATCGTTGTTGCCGCTGGAGACCCGAAGATAGTGTTTCGACCCGGTTTTGGATTTGATTAATCCGGGTTGAGTTGATAATAACTGATGCTGCCTGTGTTGCAAATATTTCTAGCGCCTCAATTATGCTATTATCAGGTCGCAAACCATCCTCGGGTGCCTCTAACCTAAGCATTCCTAATGGGTTGTCTTGGGTGTCATTTAAGAGAAAATATAATTTGTCTTCTGGCCCCCATGTATTTTCGTTAGATTTATCATCAGTCTTTAATTCTGAGGCTTCAAGGTCTTCCTCACCTGGTAAAAATGGAGTTTTCTCAGCTGGGATTAAGTATGCCTGTCCGATACGATATTTTGGCTCAAGCATTTGTTCCACACTTGTCAATGCTTGTTTTTGAGATGTCAACTCTCCAAGTCTCTCTTGCGAGAAACCAATCCCTGTGATTCCACGCATCATATTCGTATCAGGTTCATAAACACTAAAGAGCACAGCTTGAAAAGGCGTAGATTCGCTAATGGCGTTTCCGAGCGAGCGTAATTGTTGTTCAAGGGGTTGATCGAAATTTAATCCAAAATTTATATCCATCAAGCTTGAGATCATTTTCGCGTTACGCTGTAAGACTTCTACCTGTTGATGTTCTGCTTGATATAGGTTGGCGGTTTTTAATGCGCTAGATGCCTGTACAGCCATTGTCTGAACCAGATTTACGATATCTTCGACAAAGAAATTTGGTTTATTAGCATGTAAATGAATTACTCCCGCTAAATTGCCATCCTGTCTGATTGGTGCAAACAAGGCAGATCGCACACCCTCATGCGGAGGGGAGGCCGCCTCCTTTTCATAATCTCCAACCACAAGCGGTTCCTCTACATCAGCTATTTCTACCAACATAGCCTTTAAATAGTCCTCGTCAACGCAGCCAATAGACATGCCTAATTTCGGAGAATCGCCATTTTTCAAGGGATTAGTAAGCAAGATAGTGCCGCAATCTGCACCCGTTATTCGCAAGCTCTCACTATGAATCAGTTCGAGGATCTCATTCACATCTAATGAAGAATTTAATTCGCGATGAATCCTCATAAGAGAATTCATGCGGTCAACATGGGCCCTTAGGTTTTCATCGGTCTGTTTTACCAAGTAGGCATTTTCCAAGGAGGAGGCAAGTTGCCCTGCTGCAGTGGTAACTATTTGGAGGTCATACGAATTGAATAATTCAGGCTTGCGACTACCAAGAAATATTTCTCCAAGACTACGATCGTGGACCACCAAGGGTACAACCATAGCTGATTCCATTCGCAGGCTGGTGAACATTTGGCGGTATACAGGTACATCATTGATATCAGTGCTCAAGCGACCCGATAGAATGGGCTTTTGACTGCCTGAAACCGTGTTTCGGTACTGACTATCTGTGATAGCCACACGAGACAAGGAATCAACCAAATCCTCTTCGATACAATATGTGCTTTTACTATGGAGAAGCAGTTCTCCTCTGTTCTCATCCAATAGAAAGACTGCCGCTATTTCAGCCTGGAATAAATGCGCCATCTCCCGTAAAGAATGAACCAAGATCTCATCTATTGATGCAGCTGAGGAGGAAAGACTCGCAATTCGCCGCAATGAATCAGATCGATAAGCACGTTGACGGGCTTGTTGCACCAAGACTGCGTTTTCGATAATGGCAGTGGCTTGATTTGCGACAACATTCATTAATCTCAGTTCTTCTTCTGAGAAGGCAATTAGCCCTTGTCTATGATTAGACAATTGAAAATATCCAAGCATGCGCTCGTCTGCCAACAAGGGAACTAACGCTGAGTCTCGCAAACTAGCGGCCTGGGCTACATGCTGGATACCAAGTGTTTTCCAAGATTTGTCTTCAGAGGCATTTAAAGTTAATAAAGGTTTGTGTTCGGCCAAGATATCTGCTGCACTACCTTGTATAGGTATACTAGTGCGATAAATCTCAACAATGTGTGGTGGCAGCCCTTGGAAGGGTACCTGCCCCTCTAGAATGCGCTTACCTTCGGAAAATAGTAAAAATCCAAGTACTTCAACATCAAACAAGGGAGAGATACTCTTAACCAATCTTTCGAAAAGTTCGTACATATTCTGGCTTACGTTTACAGCTTGGGCCAAGTTAGCCAAACCTGTAAGTTCATTAGTTCGCTTTTCTTGTTTTTCAAAGTACAACGCATTCCGGATAGCAACAGCAGTTTGACCGGAGACAAGATTTAGCATTTCCAGATCTTGTTGATCGAAGCTGTTACCCGCCAAATTCCCGATTTCCAGGGTGCCTACCAGATCATGACCATTAAGTAATGGAATTCCAATATACGAGCGAACAGAATAGGTTTCAGTGCGTTCAATTCCTGATTTATATTCATCCATTGAGGTATCCCTAAGGAACACCGGTTTCCGTTCTTTGAGCAAAGAGGTAGAATAATCACCAAATGAAGATTGTTCTCCACGAAGCAGTTTTCGGGCTTTGTCTGACCGACCTTCATATCGATATGGTACTAGGGATTTATTAACTTCATCCCACAACTTAAGTTCTAAAACATCTGCCGAAATCAATAGGCCTACATTGTCTAACACCGATTTGATGGTTTTATCCAAATCCAAACTGGAAGTAACCGATTGTCCAAATTCGGCAATCACGCGCAGAATAGAGACAGATATTTCCCCATCTTTACCATTAAAGGCTGGAATTAGATCCAGATTTCGCAACGTGACCATCATTAACGGCATATATCCAGGCACACGATATGAAGTTGCTTCTGTTAATTGTGAACCTATGGAAATCCGTTTAATGCTTTCTTTCGAAAAAAGAAAAAGGAAGTCATTTGAGGGTCGTGCACGTCTTGAAAGCTGTTCTAGATCAGCGTGTTCATTCTCCCCTATTCCAAATAACACTCGTGCAGGTGTATTCAAATACTCAACCCGACCTCCACTTTGCACGACAATAACGGCATCAGTTTGTTCTGAATTGCTTAGATCATCAAAGGAGGATTGTGGGACAGTAGTCCTAGAACGTTTATTGGGCAACATACGCAATAAACCCAGTACTAATAGAACGGCTACCAATCCAATAACGATTAAACCAAGACCCAATCCTAAGCCAGTTTCCACGACGAGATCCTAATCCACTAATTCTCCAGGAATATCTTTCCGCCGTGTTTCGGCGCCCATTTCAGTAATTTCACGGATATCTGCAAAATCATGTTCCGCAGAGTTAATAATACCAATTGCCAGAGTCATAAATGGCATATTTTCAGGGCCATTGGGCGTCTCGGTCACAATATACCCTTGTTCGCGGTCGATAAAGTTATAGTGAGTTTGAACCTCTTCCGCAAAACGATCTTTCAATACTTTACTAAGAGAAGAAGCAGCCTTTTCGGTAGTAATGATAATAAAATTATCACCACCAGCATGGCCAATAAAATCAGTCAGTGTGCCTAAATCATCTACAATCTCACTAAGCATCATGGCCATGAAGCGCAAAACATCATCACTGGCTACAAACCCATACACATCCCGGAATGGATCAAAATGGTTGATACGAATATCAACCAAAGCCCAATCTTGCTCACGGATAATTTTCCGCAACTGTTCCTCGATCAACCGCCCCGCTGGTAGACCTGAACGTGGATCAGTGAGACTCTCCCTCTCTGAACGACGAATAGCCCCTTGCACTCGAAGTTTCAACTCTTCAATATCAAATGGTTTGGTAATGTAATCATCCGCACCTAACTCGAGTCCCTGCAATTTATCGCTACGCTCATCCTTTTGTGTTAAGAAAATAACCGGTATGTGGCTGGTTCGGGTATTGGTCCTCAATTTGCGACAAACTTCATACCCATCAATATCAGGCAACATAATATCTAACACAATCAGATGCGGCAATACCTTTTTGGTTTTCTCCAAGGCATCGGAGCCACGCGTAGCGACTTCCACGTCGTATTCTAATCCGCTGAAATAAATTTTCAGCATGTTTCCAATGTCGATGTCGTCTTCAACGACCATAAGGCGGGGCCTACCCATAGAGCCTCCTTTATACGCGCCGCAGCCTCTTACGGGCATTCCGGCGCACAGTTTCAATTTGTTGGGGTGTTACTTCTCGTTCAAACGAGCGAAGCCCGCTTAAGCGAAAACCATGCCTTTCTGATATTTCTGTTATTTCTTCTACTCGCTCGCGAGTGATGTGCCTGCCCAAAGTATAATCTTCAAAACGACCTTCTAATGCCAATGCTATAGTCTCAGCCATACAGGCATACACCTTAGCTTGGGGAAAGCCAAAGTTAAAATGGAAATCTACGGGGCCTGGCACATTAACCATTCCACCGTCAATTACTAATATATCATCTCTTGTGGCGGCTATCATTGCAGATACATCCCGAGGCCTTGCCACGTCACAGACAACACTACCAGGCATTAAATCCTCAGGGTGAATTATATCTTCTAAAGAACTTGTGACGGACAAAATCAGCTGCGATTTGGCCAACATATCCAAATCTGTACTTACAATTAATTCGGCTCTTCCTGGTCCTGATAACTGCTCTCGTAACTCATTCAGGGCTTCTTCCCTGCGACCAATTAAATATAATCTTGCGACATCCTCGGCCAACAATTCAGCACAAACCCGACCAATCGCTCCGTTTGCTCCAACAACAGCCACAGTTGCAGCTTGCAAAGAAATTTCCATCAGACTGGCGGCCTCGCGAATAGACTGCACAGCGATCGAAATTGTGTATGCATCCCCTGTGGTGACTGGCACGTCCAGTGAACGCGAGATACTAACACCAGCATCACCAACAACAGAGGTAAAGGCGCCCAGCCCTAAAATCTGGGCACCCAGGCGTTCAGCCATGCGGCCCGCCTGGACAATTTTTCGATAAACCATACGCTCCGGCAATTGCAGCATTCGCCTGGGAGTATAAGGAACTGCGATAAACCAACCTTTGATTTGTTTGCCAGTAGAATTCGAAGTGATGCCCTCAATTTCTGAGATGTAAACCGGGGGGAAAAAAGTTGAAAAAAAATCTATCTGGCGTTCGTTCAGTACACGCCCTAGTAATGGATATTTCCGGCTGACATCCCTCTTTGGGTCAATCGGGTGAATAATAAATGCAAAAGAATCCATTGGCTCACCAGGATTCCACCTCCGGATGTCCGGCCCGAGGTCGATAACGAACTTGATGCAATGTAGAATTTTTCAGACGATGATGATCACTATCTTTATAGGTAATATTGCGATCAATGATACGTCTTTCTTGTGAAGGTATCAGGACAACATCTGATTCGATAGTGCGCGCTGGATAAACGATCATCCCAGACCCAATCCTACAATTGTGTCCCACGCAACTTCCAATTACTGGTCTGTTTGATGATTCTAAATTATCTTTACCATCCAGCGCTCGTATTGGAGATGGAATAAGATTGAAATCTGTAAAGGTCGAACCTGCCCCGATAAACGTATTACGACCTATTACGCTCATTTGCAAACAAGTATTCTGTGCAATCATACTATTGTCCATAACGGTTGTCATAAAAAGAGCCGAGCGAAAAGGAAGAAAAGTTCCATCACCTACGACTGATAGCATTAATTGCACGTCTTGTGAAATATTAACATTATTCCCAATAATACAATTCTCGATCACAGCACCAGCGTTGATAATAACATTGTCTCCAATCGTAGTTGGGCCATGAATAACCGCGCGTGGATCGATCACACAGTTTTCGCCTACCTTTACCAAAACTGAACATTCAAGCAATTGACGCCCTTCATAAAGCGCTTTGCTCATCACCTTCAATTTATATAAAGTATCCTCATTAAGGCGTTTCTCGAAACGGGCTCCTCGCGCAAACATACCAAATACCACATCAGCCATATGCACATGTACCCAAGAATCGATCGCAATCAGGGCTCGTAATGGGACGTTAAACACCAGGTCACCTGATTGGTCGGCCATATACGTTGGGACGTGATAATATCCCATTTCACGGGATTGCATATCTATAACAAGTGGCTCGCTATCTTCAACAGGACCATTTGGGTAATACCACAAGTCAGCTAAGAACGTATCCCCTGCGGGAGTATAGGAGCTTGAAAGAGGCAAGGCATGTTCATGAAAGGCAGGGTCATTAACTGAAAAGGCTGCCCGCACTGCGCGCTTCTGGTCTTTAGCCCGTGCAAGGAACTCAGCAATATAATACTTATCGAAAAATAGGTTGTCACGGTACACTAAGGTCGGTCCTTGTACAGTCGGTAATTCTTTCCCCGGTTCCAACTCGCGCTCCTGAGTCACATATGGCGCAAGTACGTTACGCTGGTGCAACCAAAGTGGCTGATTTTGGATGCGCAAATCACGCGCGCGTTCATTAAACGGCGGAATGTTATGCGGGGAGTTTAGAATAATCTTCAGCATTTGATTGTTTTCTCACAAAAGAGGCGGCACCCAACCATGAAATATATATTCACTATTTACGGTAAATAAGAAACAATAAAAATTATAACGGATTTGTGTCCCAACCTACACCGTAACTGGCTCACGTGTCAATAATGCCTGCCTGTAAACCTGTTTAAAAGGTTAGCTGGTGTCAGGTGTATTTATTATGCAACAGACGTTTTTAAGTCAAGAAATGATTTAAGCTTATACATAAAAGGTTTGGGGTCATCCAGCATGATGAAATGTTTGGCTTTTGGAAATAGTTCAGTGTGGTTTTGTGACGCCCCTTCGGCAAGCAGTTTCCATTGTTTTGGATGGACAATATTATCCTTGTCTCCATACATACCCATTACAGGCACTTGGATATTACTCAACATCGGTCGCAAATCCGTTCGACGTAACGATGCGATACTACGTAAAAAAGATTCAACGGTGGTCCGGGATAAGTCTCTGTCCATCATTTTTGGAAACCGTGGATCGTAGCTAATAAACGGGGCCGCAAATCGGACACCCAACCGAAATAATCCCATGATGTTGAAAAGCAAAAAGGCAATTGGACGATAGCCTGCCAATTTCAGCGGCCAAGCTAATGAAGATCCGGTAATTGGTGAAGAAACAACCACAACTTTTAATACACGCTCAGGATACCGGATTGCAACAGATAAACCAACGGTGCCGCCCATACTATGACCAACGAGCGGGGCGCTTACAATCCCCAACTGTTCCATAAACTGATTTACTAAGCTGACGAAATCTTTTACAGCATAGGTTTCGCGTTTCTTCCCCGATTCTCCGAATCCCCAAAAATCAAGCGCATATGTGCGGTAATGTTTGCCCAAATAGGCCATTGTTTCCTGCCATAAGCCCCATGAGCCCAGCCAACCGTGTAACAGGATAACGGGGCGTCCACGTCCAAATACTTCGTAATGGACAATTCCCTGGTCAGTTGTGATAGATGACATAGATCTTATAAAACCGCTGCCCTACCCCTCGGTCTCCATTTCCTCAAGAATTCTGTATAACAATTCTAACAATACAGTTTTAACTGAATCTTTTTTCGTTGCAATACAGGGTAAAAGTTTGATTTGTTTATCCAGTCGCAATGCATGCCGCATGTCTTCCGTATCCCAGGCATCCTTAATGTCTTGTTTATTGGCGGCCACTACATAGGGCGTCGGCGAATACGCTCGGAAAGTTTCTAATATAGAGCGGGCCTCCCGAAAAGTTTCTGGGCGAGTGCTGTCCACCATGACAATGAAGCCCAACATCCCTTCTGAAAGAATCTCCCACATGAATTCAAATCGCTTTTGACCTGGTGTGCCAAATAAATATAAAACTAGGTCTTCATCGACTGTAATTCGACCATAATCCATCGCCACTGTGGTAGCTTCTTTAACCGAACGTTCATCGGCACGCGAAACTTTACGCTCTGTATCTACTACATCGATCTCGCTGACCGATTGGATGAACTGTGTTTTACCAGCGCTGAACGGTCCTGTTACAACCATTTTGACGGTTTGCATAATTCCAAATCCTTCCTATGCATTGGGATTAGAGAGTGCGAATTCGCCCAATAAGTTTATTAACAAGGGATTTCTGCTCCTCTTTATTCTGGGTTGGAAACGTCTTTGGACTTGGTTTAATCACTACACCTTCTGGACGTACTATTTCGATCAGGCCTGCTTGTAGTAGGCCATACACTATGCGGCGGACGTCCAGGTCATTCATTTTATTTTTACTGGCAATTTGCTTCATTGTATTCTTTGGATTTATATAAGAAACAATTCGCCATTCTTCCACATTTAGGTTCACATTCTTTAACGGTCGATCGGTAAATTTCAGAGCCATGTCCAGGCTCGGAATTTCATCTTGTAATTGCTCCCACTCGCGTAATTGCCTCGAACCTTCAATAATTAAATTTTCCAGATCGAGTCTTACGTTAATTCGATCTTCGGGTGGAGGCATATCCAATTCAAATCGAAAAGAGCCTTCCACCCATGTATATAGCCGCTTTATTATCTCGGTAAAATATTCCTGCAGCTTTATGATGATATCTTCTTGTGTTACATAACCACCATTGATGAGTAACAATCCCAATTCTTTATCAGTCATTTCACCGGTGCGCTCAATTAGCGCACGGTATTGGTTCACACTAAGTATGTTGGCACGGTGCAAAATCGTTGCTAAACGATTGTCTTCCCGCCCTATGCGAGCAAATGTTAATTTGCCATTATCGAAGGCAACATGTGCCTTATCAGAGACTCCCTCAACAACTAATGTGCCGGTTTTACCAGCCAAATTAATCAGATTTAGAAGTTGCGTAATTGTAAAATCGCGTAAATTTCCACGTAACGCCATAACGACCTCAAATATACCCCCCAAATGGGAGCCAAAAGATTATACATGTATATTAATAGTTGCATCAATTTGGGCCATAACTGGGAGTGCCTAAACTCAAACACAATTCTAGCCACCTGACAGTTTCAAAACCAGGACGCAGGTGAACGCTGATAAAGTGTGATATGAGAGAAAGAAAACAGAAAAATCTTGCAAATCTGCGTGAATAAGCGTCCAAAATTACAAGTGTCAGGTAGCCAGAACACAATTTATCATTCTTCGGGAGAACGATGTGCAACACTGGCGCGGGCAGAGTGACATAAATTTTATGTCCTCGATATTAGGCACTCCCCCATAACAATATTGATAGAGATTGTTTATCTACTGCATCTTGCATAAATCTCAAGACTTACTTTTACATGTATACTCGAATACAATAGAATTATGGTTTAGATAATAACGCAGCATTTTGTATGATAGACTAGCCTGACCCCAAATCTAAGAGATAGTTTTTAAATGCGACCGGTATTTTTAATACTAATTTTAAGCTTACTACTTGTCCCTCTCACGCTTGCCGATCCTGAAGTTGTATCTGCTGCCACTGCAGCAAATGTAACAAACAACCAGCCAACACTTAATTTTCCGGATAGTATTACTTTCCAGGCCACTATTGAATCCAGCGTTAAAATCGTATCCGTTGTGCTCGAATATGGCACCAATGAGTTGACTTGCGGTACCGTGGTAGCCAAAGCGTTTCCGCAGTTTTCTCCTGGCACAACAGTGGAACCTGAGTGGACCTGGGAGATGAAACAATCTGGCTCACTGCCTCCAGGTACGACAATCTGGTGGCGATGGCGCTACAAGGATCAGACCGGTCTGGATCAAGTCTCAGAACAAAAGACCTTAACCTGGTTAGGTACCAAGCATAGTTGGCAAATCACCACCTCCGGCTTAATCAACCTGCATTGGTACTCTGGAGATCAGGCATTTGCACAAGACCTACTTAACGCAGCAAGTACTGGATTAATGCGCCTTCAAGCGGATGCCGGATTGGAGCCAACGGAACCCATCCACCTTTATATTTACGCCAATACCGATGATATGAAAGATGCCATTCTTTACGAACCCTCTTGGACGGGCGGTTTGGCATTTCCCGAGCACAATATTGTCATCATTGGTATTTCCCAACGCAATCTCGAATGGGGTCGCGCTACAATTACCCATGAGTTGAGCCATGTATTGATTGGGCATCTGACATTCTCTTGCTTGGGGGATGTTCCAACCTGGCTTAATGAAGGCTTGGCAGTATACAGCGAAGGTGAGCTCGACCCAGCTTCCAAAAGCCAACTAAACGAAGCCATTAGCAACGACAATTTGTTGACCGTACGCTCTCTTAGCGGCGGCTTCTCAGAAATTCCTGACAAAGCCAGTCTTTCATACAGCCAATCCTACAGCATCATTAATTTCCTGATCGACACTTTCGGGCAAGAAAAGATGAATACCCTGCTGATTACTTTACGTGATGGAACAACGATTGACGATTCCTTGATATCAGTCTACGGGTTTAATGTTGATGGATTGCAAGACAATTGGCGAGCTGCGATCGGGGCTCCGTTGCAACCTGATTCCGCGCAACCGACTTCACAACCGTCCCCAACCACAGTCCCCACCTACGTTCCTTTCGTGGGTGTGCCACTGGTTATTACCCCAACACCCCTCGTCATACCAACTTCATCAGTTACTGATTCGACGGGACAACCAAGTGGCCCACCGCTTTCACTTACCCTAATGTTGGTGGCTATATGCTGTATATTGGTTATTCTATTCGTTATTCTCGGCTTGGGCATTTACTTGACTACCCAGAAAAACAAAGGGGACCGTAATGAATAAGGTACACAAGGTCTACACTTTCTTTACCCTGGTACTATTTCTTTCTGGATTCGCACTCGTCCCCGGAAGCGCATCAGCCAGAACCCCCTTCCAAGGATCACCGCAGCAGGCCTTGGTCTTGTCTGGAGGCGAGAGCACAAATCCACGCGAATTTGACCCGGCAACTACACACGGCTCCGGAAACAAACTAGTTTTCAGCGGTTTGGTCTCTTTCGACCCCCATCTCAACCTGTCACCCGATCTGGCAGAAACCTGGGATGTCAGCCCTGATGGAATAACATACACATTCCACTTGCGCGAAAACGCCCGCTTCCACGATGGGCGGCCTGTGACTGTCCAAGACGTGATCTACTCTTGGGAACGGGCTCTGAGCCCTGAATTGGCCTCTGATACAGCCCTGACCTATCTGGGTGATATCGTCGGCACAAAAGCAGTCGCTGATGGGAGTGCTGAACATATCTCCGGGTTGCAGGCGCTGGGTGAGTACACTTTGCAAGTTACGATCGACGCACCCAAACCTTATTTTTTGCTAAAGCTAACCTACCCGACCGCATTTGTTCTCGATAAAGCCAATCTGGAATCGGGGCAGGATTGGTATCGGACCCCAAATGGCACGGGGCCGTACAAACTCACCGAATGGTTGCGCTTTGAAAGGATCACATACCAAGCCAACCCAGATTTTTATCTTGGAATGCCATCCATTCCAACTGTGATCGTTCAGCTTTATAGTGGGGTTGGCATCCGTTTGTATGAAGTGGGTGACATTGATATCACTGGGATCCCATACTACGCGGCCGACCGGTTTCTTGACCCAACTGAGCCGCTACACAACGAACTACTGACAGGTGTAAACTTGTGCACAAGTTTTGTGGTTTTCGATATTTCTCAGCCGCCCTTCGATGATTTGAAAGTTCGCCAGGCATTCTCTTTGGCCTTCGACAGACAAAAATACATCGATGTGATCCTGAGCGGAAAAGCGCTGCATGCCATCGGCCCCTACCCACCCGGCCTGCCCGGCTTCGATATCGGACTGAAGGGCCTAACCTATGACCCTGAAGGGGCCAGGAAACTTTTGGCCGAATCTAAATATGGATCCGACTTGCCCCTCATTACCTATACAGATGCTGGTATCGGCTCCTACATCGGCGCGGACGTGGCTGCCCTGGCACAAATGTGGCAGCAAGTTTTGGGTGTGAAAATTACGGTTGAGAATTTGGAACCAAACTTTTATTACGACCAGATTCAGACCGGCAATCACGGACAAATCTTCCACGGCGGCTGGTGTGCAGATTACCCTGACCCGCAAAACTTTGCGGACGTTCTCTTCCACAGCAGTTCGGCTCAAAATCTTGGCGGTTATTCAAACCCTGAACTGGACACACTGCTCGAAGCCGCACGCGTGGAGCATGATGTAACCCAACGCATTCAGATGTACCAACAAGCTGAGCAAATCATCGTGGACGATGCACCAGTGCTTTTTACCACCCACCCGCTTTCTTACATACTTGTCAAGCCCTACGTGAAGGGATATGTCTTTACTCCAATTGCTGTTCCCCACGAAAGATATATGTGGTTGGAAGGGAAATAATTGCTCCAACCCTGCCTCATTCATTTTCCCGATAGCAATGTGGAAAATGGAGGAGGTGGCCGTGTCGTCTACGAAGGGGGAAGGCCGGAGGGGGTCAGGGTCTAGCCTCCACCACAAAATCCACTCGTTCAATTTCGCCTGCCAAACTAGAAACTTCAAATGAGAAAGGCAAACTAGCCCCGGGAGTTATTTCTGCAGTCGATTCCCAACGCCGTACCCCCACCACTCGTCCAGATCGGTCATAGACCACCGCTGCTACCCAAATCAGGTTGGCTGGATTGCTGTTGTCGGGCAAACGAATCGTGCCACTAACCTTCGCGTTACGCCTTGAAGCGTCTATTTGAGCAAGGGTGTTGTGCACTATGGCGGGCAAATAACGCGGATCGTCTGATAATAGTTGAATGCCGGTCAGGATCTGAGTTTGAGTCCGAGCGTTCGGTGGGATCTCTGGCGGGAAAAAAACTATCAAGGGCAGTGAGGCAGCCACTGGCAGGATATTTAAGGGCGATATCGCTTGAGCGCTAGCCAAAGATTGGCCCTCAACATCTACCAAAGTCACTTGCGCAGAAAGATTTTCGATCACATTAAGCGTATCGTTATGGACCAAAACAAAACACCACATGCCCTTGTCCGCTGTGGGATAGCATTCGATTTGTTTAACGGTAGCAGGCACGGGCGTCGAAGTTGAAGCGCCGGTCGGATTGGACGGGTTGCTGGGGATTTTGAGTTCCGTCCCAACCGACATACTGTTTGGAGAAATATTTGGGTTGGTGGTTCTCAAATCATCTAATGAGACCCCAAACTTCTCTGCAATTTGACTCAGTGTATCCCCCAGCTGTACTTCATACGCAAAGGCAGTTGAGGTTGGCAAAGGCGTCTCAAATGAAACAACTAGGCCGGCTGGATTTTCAGGGGTCAAGCTGGGAGTCTTCGTCTGGTAAGGGATAAGCGTATCAGCTGCACCAGGAGCTTGAGAATCCGTTTGCGGGGAACATGCTGTTATGAGCAAATATCCTAGGACGAGAATTGCGCGCTTCATACCCACGTATTATACTTGTCGGCTGAAGGTATAATCGCTTCTACCCAACCAAGAGGAGCCACGATGAAATATCGACATCTAGGAAAAGCGGGAATACAGGTGAGCGAATTATCTCTTGGATCTTGGGTAACCTACGGTTCTCAGGTTGATATTAAAGCTGCTGTAAAAATGATGGGGGTTGCTTATGATGCCGGCGTAAATTTCTTTGACAACGCCGAAGCGTATGCGCGTGGAGAATCCGAGCAGGTAATGGGGGCAGCCCTCAAGCAACTTGGGTGGCAGCGCGGGAGTTATTTGATCTCGACCAAGCTTTATTGGGGATTACACGAAGGCCCAAACCAACAGAACACGCTCAACCGCAAGTACTTGATTGAGGCCATCAACGCCTCGCTCAAACGGCTAGACCTAGAGTATGTTGATTTGCTTTTCTGTCATCGCCCAGACCCGACCACGCCCATCGAAGAAACAGTTTGGGCCATGCATAACATCATCGAATGGGGCAAGGCGCTCTATTGGGGCACATCGGAATGGTCGCCGGCGGAAATCGTAACGGCAATTGATATAGCCGAAACCCACCATTTACACAAACCAATCATGGAGCAATCGCAATACAATCTATTTGAGCGCCAGCGCTTCAGTCCGGAATACGTTGAAATGTACAAGGAATACGGTTATGGCTCGACTATTTGGAGCCCATTGGCTTCGGGTTTGTTAACCGGCAAATACAAGGATGGTATACCCAAGGACAGCCGCGGCGGGCTAGATGGCTACGAATGGCTGCGCGAGAGCCTGACCGATAAGAAAAAACTTGCTAGTGTGGCAGCACTGGAACCGCTCGCCAAAAATATGGGGGCCAACTTGGCGCAGTTTGCATTAGCCTGGTGCCTACAAAATCCCTACGTCAACACAGTCATCTGCGGGGCAAGCCGCCTGGAACAAGTGCAAGAAAATTTGAAAGCCATAGAATTTGTTGATAAATTCACGCCCGAATTATTGGGCCAAATTGATGAGATATTTGGGAATAGATATGAAGGGGCTATTCCAGTTAAAACCCTTAACTAAAGTATTTCTGTCTAATTTTCTGCCATGGTTCATCTGGCAGCTTCATATACCTAGACAGGGTGGGATGCACTCGAGCAATCTCGTCATATATGCGTTGGGCCACCAAGCGAATTGAGAAATGCGCATTAGACGTTGCTCTCAACTGGCAAAAAGCATAGGCTTCACGTAAATTAAAGGTAGCCATTACCCGCCGGTAGAATCCGTTTGGGATAACATACTGGGCAACTTGTGGATTGAAGTTATTAAGTGTTTCCCAAAATTTTTGAACAGCACCCATGGCCGCTTCATACTGGGACCCAAAACCTGCTTCCGTTATTAGACTGGGAGTCGCATACCCCAGCGCGGCGGTTTGCAGCTGTGGGGTCTGCGTCATCATGCGGTGACGTTTGAACTCCGCATAGGCACCCTGATCCATAATTAAGTCGAATGTGTAGTAGCAGTGTTCCAGCTCACGCAATGGCACATCGAATTTACCCAATCCCCCTAACAAGGTCTCGGCCAGTTTGTCGCGTTCGCTCCCATCCCGCACCTGCTCCAATGCCTTTACAAAGGACATATTTCCGAAACGATATAAGGCAGCAGCCAAGACATTGTCTTCGCCAGTTTTATCGTAATCGACTAAAGAGCACCAATCACCCGCCTCTTTCTCTGCCTCCTTTTTCTGCGAAAATGGGGCCAGACGGCGGGGGACTTCGACCAAATAACCCACTGGCTCTGCATACTTAACCAGCGTGGGCAGCTCCCCCGTTGCAACACGCTTGACTTGCTCTCCGATCTCACGTAATTCAGCCAGGGGAGAGGAAAGCCATTTTCGAATAGCATTCTCGATCACACGCCCATTAGCCGTCATGCCGACATTGGCCAGGGAGGCCGCAGG
>JASJYH010000035.1 GCA_030123675.1 Anaerolineae bacterium
AATGGCGCGCAACCTGGCTCTGGTTCTGCATGGTTTGGGTCTCACGATGAGACAGCTATCTTTCTGGTAGGCTGGCATGATGCAATAATCAATAATAGGAATTGAAAACTGTTCACCTTTATCCAAAAATACTGGCCATTTGTATACATAGTTCTCAAAATAATCTTGCTGGTCTCCTTGTTCTTCTGGCCGGCGCTCTCAAGCTCATTGGGACTGGCTGTGTTGATACTGGCTGTTGGGATCGCGATTCTCTTCACCATCCGAAAACACTGGAATTCTTACCAGGCTGGTGTACTTAGCCGCACCCAACTGACCCGTAACATCGCCGTCGATGTGCTTGGCATCTTCATCACGATCTCAATCATTAGCTTTTTGGGCGGGCTGGCCGGGCAGTATATCGGTTTCCTGGCTGGGAACGCTGCCGAAGTCCGTTGGCCTGGGGCTGGTGCCGTGGTTGGGATCATCGCCGCGATCCTGTCCGCGTTTGTGATTGGGTATGGGGTCAGGCTGTTGGTGGGATCTACCTGGGGGAGACTTTCTGTCTGATAAACTTTAATGGTCAAGAATCAGTTTGTCATTCGAAGGGGATATTTTAACTTTTCACAAAGGGGACTTTACTACTTTGGGCTAACAATTTTGCAACTCACAACGCACAGTATACGAAAACGGGTTATTATGGAATAATATATATAACCACGTGTATCCGTAAGGAACGCGATGGCTATCATATCCCTACTATGCGAGATGCCCAAATCAGGGGGAGGGCTCAAGCGGACTCTACCATAATAATGGAGGGTACCATGACTACAATTGCTCCAACTACTTTTTCCGTTCCAAAACGAAAAAAAATAACTTCCCGCACGTTCCGAGATAGGAAGGAACGCGGCGTACCGATAACTATGCTGACCGCATACGATTATCCCACTGCGCTAGCAATGGATCAGGTGGGTGTTGATTCCATTCTCGTGGGCGATTCACTTGCTATGGTGGTTTTGGGCCATAAAAATACACTTTCCGTCACGATGGAAGAAATGCTGCATCATTGTCGTGCTGTGGCACGCGGTGCCCAGACTGCACTATTAATTGGGGATATGCCATTTATGTCGTACCAGGTATCCGTGGAAGAAGCTGTGCGAAATGCAGGCCGCTTCCTACAAACCGGAAAAATGGAAGCGATCAAACTTGAAGGTGGACGTGAACGCGAAAATGCCATTCGCGCTATCATCGATGCGGGAATCCCTGTCATGGGCCACCTTGGCCTTACGCCCCAATCAGTTAACCAATTGGGAGGCTTCCGTGCGCAAGGGTTAACTGCCCGTACAGCCAAACGCCTACTGGAAGACTCCTTGCTGCTCGAAGGTACGGGTTGCTTCAGCCTGGTATTAGAATCTGTCCCGGCCCGGCTAGCAGAATTGATCTCATCGAGAATTAGTATTCCAACTATTGGTATTGGTGCAGGTGTCGGCTGTGATGGCCAAGTGCTGGTAACACACGATCTATTGGGGCTATTCGACCGTTTCACTCCCAAATTCGTGAAAAAATATGCGGATATGCACTCAGGCATGCAAAAGGCCTTTGCAAATTATCTTGAAGATGTACAAACCAAATCTTTCCCTGCAGCCGAGCACACAATTGAGATGAAGGATGAAGAGTGGGCTACGCTTATACATGAATTGGATAAAAGCATTTAGGGAATAAACTTTGCCCACTTCACCAACACCCAAATAAACTGAAGTATGAGCGATTTTCTGTGTGCTGCGTTAATATCTGAACTCCAATTACTGTGATTTATCTGAGTTTCGATCGTTCAAAATTCACTTAATTATGAAAGAAGCAGTATCAATCGTTATTGTTGGCACGGGCGCGTTAGCCACACTTTTCGCAGCGCGCCTGAGTGCAGCTGGACATCTAGTTACCATGCTGGGCAGTTGGGAGAAAGGCCTTAGCGCCCTGCGTGAAGACGGTGCACGGCTCACAGACGAAGAGGGTGTCGAAAGGTCTTTTCCCGTCAATGCAACCGCTGATCCAACCGATTGCAAAGGAGCCCGTTTTGCTCTGGTTTTGGTTAAATCCTGGCAAACTGAGCACACTGCCAAAAAAATAGCAAACTTTCTTGCCGAAGATGGACTAGCATTAACTCTACAAAATGGAATTGGGAACCAAGCGCTTCTGGCCAAGACCCTGGGCCTGTCTCGGGTTGCTCAGGGCGTGACCACCACTGGAGCAACTCTGCTCGGACCCGGACGAGCTCGGGTAGGTGGCCAGGGAGCCATATCATTAGAAGCTCATCCAAATCTGGGGCCGGTTGAGACTGGTTTAATGGAAGCAGGCTTCAAGGTCCAGGTTGTGGAGGCGGCGCAGTCTCTCATCTGGGGAAAACTGGTCGTTAACGCTGCTATTAATCCACTAACGGCCTTGCTGCGCATTCCAAATGGGGAAATATTGAATCGCCCAGCAGCACATGAGATAATGAGTGCGCTCGCGCAAGAAACCGCAGATGTTGCCTCGGCGCAGGGCATCCAGTTGCCGTTTGAGAATCCTGTCAAAGCAACGCAGGAGGTAATCCGTAAGACTGCTGATAATCATTCATCTATGTACCAAGATGTCAGTCGCGGCGCGCAAACAGAGATTGATGCGATATGTGGCGCCATTACAAAGTTGGGAGAAAAGTTTAGGATACCTACACCAGTCAATCGTGTCTGCTGGCATCTGATCCGAGCCTCTTCACCCTCAAAACAGGACACAGAATAAATGGTAAGATTGTGGTAAATTTCTACTCAGAGGCACAATGCACGTCACAATTCGCAAGTGGATTTTGGTTACATTTCTATTAACCGTTTTCGCTCTACCCCAAACTTCAACAGCCCAAACACAAGTTTCCCTTAATACTGTCAACGTACAGCTATGGCCAGAATTCGATCAACCGGCTATGTTGGTTATATATGACTTTACCCTTGAGGAGGGAACACCCTTGCCTGTTGATGTGACCTTAAGTATCCCAAGCGATGCAACCCTTATTGCAGTTGCATATGCGTCATCCGGCAATTTGTTAATTGCTCCTCATCAGGAACCTTTTATGGAAGCTGGCTGGCAACATGTCTCTTTGACCATCAATACCGATACCTCGTATCACATCGAGTATTATGCGCCCCTTACTTTGGAAAATACGCAACGCAAATACACGTATAGGTGGCCTGGAAATTATGCTGTTAACACTTTCACTGTAAGAATAAAAGTTCCGATCGATACGACTGAAATTACTACCATTCCTCTGATGACAGAATCTACTCCAGAAGGTAGCACTCAGAAGTATCTCGAATGGACTTCTAATGGCTTAGAGGCGGGTGAGCATGTTCCTATAAAGTTAACCTACACTAAGACATCCAACCAATTAACCGTATCGGATCAACCGCTCGAAACCGGAATTATTAATGAAAGCACACAGGGGCGCATATCCTTAAGTACCTATTTGCCATTTTTATTAGGCGGCCTAGGGTTTATTATGATTGCAGGGGTTATGTTTTATATATGGCAAATCGGGATGAAATATTTTGATCCCCGAAAGGCTCGAAAATTGGTACCTAAAGATGGGAAAATTGAGGATGTGTATTGCCATCAATGTGGGAAACGCGCACAGCGTAAGGATCGCTTCTGTCGAACTTGCGGATCTCGCTTACGAATTGAAAAATAGTTTCCTTGCACCTGAAAAAAATTGGATATTCGGCCCATAATTATTTGCATAACAGACGGGAATTTAGGTATCGCTATTGAGCTCTCAGCCTGTCTTAATCTATATGTGTAAAATGAACATGCACACAATTTATTTTGCGATTTACGCTTAATTTGGAGGCGTTGCTATGCAACAGAAAAAATTTATTTGGGGTGGCTTGCTCATTCTTGGGGCTGTCGTTCTCCTGATCGTTACATCTACAGAAGCTAATGCAGAGTACTTCATGACTATCGACGAACTCAAAGCTGAGGGAGCGCAGGTAACTGGCAAGAGTCTACGCGTCTCGGGCGCTGTGGATGGCGATACAATTGAATATGACGCACAGTCCTTGACCCTATCTTTCGAGGTTGCCCATGTCACTGGTAATAATGCCGATATTGAAGCACAAGGTGGGCTGGCTAAGGTATTGCACGAAGCTGTTGTAGACACCACGCGCGAACGCTTGCAAGTAGTTTATGTAGGCGCAAAGCCGGACCTGCTGCGTGGCGAAGCCCAGGCGATCATGGTTGGAAGCATAAGTGATGACGGCATATTCTATGCTGATGAACTGTTGCTAAAATGTCCTACCAAATATGAAGAGGCTGTACCCGAACCATTAGATAACTTTAAACCAATTACCTGACAGGTTTCTATGCTCTGTCAGGAATTGTAATCTTATCAGGAGACTACATGCTCGCGGATTTAGGATTTGCAATTATAGTTATCACCTTTGTTCTGGCTCTATACAGTGCAATTATTGCTATCTTGGGTGAACGAAAAAAGTCCCCAATTTTGGTGGAAAGCGCCAGGCGCGCCCAATTGCTCACCTTCCCGTTATTGACACTCGCAGCCGCGATCTTGATTTATCAGCTGATCAATAACAAATTTGATGTTTCCTTTGTTTATGAGGTCACCAGCCGTTCCATGCCCACTTACTTAAAAATCACTGCCTGGTGGGGCGGGCAGGCCGGCTCCCTGCTCTTCTGGTCCTGGCTGCTTTCGGCTTTCACATCCATAGTTACTTTGCGCAATTGGGACCGTGATCGTGAATTTTTGCCCTGGGTAATCGTAGTCTCATCAGTCACGTTAGCTTTCTTTCTTTCGTTGAACGTATTTTTTGAAAATCCGTTTGCCCGCTTTTATCAAACCATAGACGGTGTAAGTGCTTATACATTCAAACCAGCTGGTGGCGTGCCCATCATTCCTGATGAGGGACAAGGCCTTAATCCCCTACTGCGGCATCCCGGCATGATTATCCACCCGCCTTTGCTGTACCTGGGTTATGTCTCGTTTGTAATCCCCTTTGCTTTCGCTATCGCCGCGTTGGTAACAGGCCGCACCGATGATCGTTGGGCGCGCATCACACGCCGCTGGACGTTGTGGGCCTGGATGTTCCTTTCATTAGGTCTCGTATTAGGCGCGCGCTGGGCCTATGATGTGCTTGGTTGGGGCGGTTACTGGGGCTGGGACCCGGTGGAAATTGCAGCCTTTATGCCCTGGCTAACCGGCACCGCCTTCCTGCACTCGGTCATGATCCAGGAAAAACGCGGCATGCTCAAACACTGGAACATGATCCTAATCATGCTAACTTATGCATTGGTCATCTTTGGCACCTTTTTGACTCGTTCCGGAGTACTCTCATCCGTGCATGCCTTTGCCCAAAGCGCCATCGGGCCTATGTTCTTTGGCTTTATTGGAATGACCTTTATCGTATCTATCGCGCTATTGATCTGGCGCTGGCCAGAATTGAAATCAGAAACAGAAATGAAGTCTATGTTCTCGCGCGATGCCTTCTTCTTGTTTAACAACCTGCTCTTTCTTAGCGTACTGGTGGTCAGCTTTTGGGGAGTAATTTTCCCACTTGTTTCGGAATTGTTCACCGGACAAAAGATCACCGTGGGGCCGCCCTTCTATGAACGCGCCAACGCACCTATCTTTGGCACAATGATGGCACTAATGGGTATTGCGCCTCTGACAGCCTGGGGAAAATCTACAGCTCTAACGCTAGGGCGTGCACTCTGGAAACCTACCATCCCAGCCTTGTTCATTCCTGTTTGGGCTTATTTATCTGGATATACAAACTGGGTCGCCTTAATTGGCTTCTTCTTAGTGGCTTTTGTTATATCCGTAACCTTATACGACACAATTCGCAGCGCTCACGCTCGTCAAAGGGCCCACAAAGAAAAATTTACTACATCATTGTTACGTTTGGCCAGCCGCAACAGACGTCGGTATGGTGGCTATCTGATTCACATCAGTATGATGTTGATGGCAATCGGGATTCTAGGAATTGAGCTCTTCCAAACCGAGACCCAGGGCACAATTTCAAAGGGACAATCCTTGCAACTAGGGAGATACACGATTAATTACAATGATGTGGCTTCCTGGGATGTGCCTGAAAAAGGTGTAAACCATACACGCGCGGTGGTAGATATATACAAAGACAATAAATATATTGGGCAGCTTTATCCACGAATTGACTATTATTTTGATTCCAATCAAACAATGACCATCCCCGCTCTGCGCAGCACTTTACAAGATGACCTATACATTCTGTTGGTGGACTGGGAACCAGTATCAGCATCCGGCGCAACATTTAAAATCTTTCACAATCCACTGGTCAACTGGCTATGGATTGGCTCTTTGGCGTTAATTGCCAGCATGCTTTTCACGGCCTGGCCAGACAAAGACCCCAGCTTGAGACCCGTGCGGGCTAGAAAGCACGCAGTTCAACCTGGCGCCGCCGATTAATCGAAGTGAGCTTGATATGAAGCGGATTTTAGGAAGTACTGTTCTCAGCCTTGTTATTTCCGCGTTGATAATTGCTACGGTTTTTGCACAAGATTCCATACCCTCAGATGACGAGGTCAATGCTATCGCCAAAAACCTTTTTTGCCCAGTATGTCCAAACACGCCCCTAGACATGTGCCCCACACTGGCCTGCAAAGCATGGCGAGAAGATATCCGCAATATGCTGGCGGAAGGTAAAAGTGAAGCACAGATCAGGCAGAGTTTTATGGATTACTATGGCCCGCGGGTATTATCCGAACCTCCACGTACTGGATTCTACTGGCTTACTTATGCGGTACCGCCGATCATCATTGCAGCTGCTGCTTTTATGCTCTTTCGTGCGCTAAAAACCTGGAAACGATCCTCCTTAATGGAAGCAGACTTGGATGAGGATGATGCGCTCACATCTGATGATGAGTACATCACACGTATGGAAGAGGAACTGAAAAAGAGAAACTAATACACAGGCCCGCGCGCCTTTGGTGAATACGGAACAGAAGAGCACAAAAGGCACTGGATAGGAAACCGTAATGACAGCAGATACAACCAATATAACACCCGCGTCCAAGCGCGGCGTTCCTTTATCAATCCAGATTATTATCTGGGTTATGTTGATGACCTTGCTCGTGCTGCTTGGGTGGGCGCTGAAAAGAGCACAAAACCCGATTATCACTATTGGTTCGACCCCGCCCGATTTCTCCTTGACTATGTTCGAAGGGTATTCCTATCTTGGCGTTCCAGAAATTCTTTTCTCTGACCTGCGAGGCAAAGTGGTTTTGATAAACTTCTGGGCCTCATGGTGCAAGCCTTGTGAGGCCGAAGCAGCAGAACTCGAGGAGGCCTGGCGGTCCTATGAAGAGGCGGGAGAGGCAGTTTTTCTGGGCATCGCCTGGACCGATACACGCGAGAACTCATTGATTTTTCTAAAGCGTTTTGAGATCACCTACCCCAACGGACCAGATCTGGGATCACGTATTTCTACCATTTTCAATCGGAATTTAGGCATTCCGGAGACTTTCATATTTGACCGTGACGGCGTATTGCGATCTATTAAAATCGGCCCTTTCGTTTCCGTGCAAGAGATTCAGGCCTTGATCGATCCTTTGTTAGCAAAAGATATCTCTAAGGTAGATTGAGGACTCATTGGACACTGGAGCAATTTATTTTACTATTGCAGTTCTCACTCTCGTGGGGATGTACATTGGCCAGCCTTATATTCAACGCCGCGGTCGTCGCGCCACACCCGAAGACCATGCATACTCAGCTTTAATGGCAGAGTATGATCGCATGATCAACACTTTACAAGAACTCGATTTCGACAACACGTTAGGCAAAATCCCTGCAGAAGATTACCCGAAACAGCGGGCTGAATTGTTAGTAACAGGCACTAAAATCCTTAAAAAACTAGATGCTTTGCAAGCCTCTAAAGCTGGACATGATGCGGAAAGTCGAATTGAAGCCAGTGTAAAATCACGCCATGTTGATGCAGCAGCTAAGGGAAACACGGCGGCAGTCAGCGATGATGATTTGGAAACGATGATCGCTGACCGCAGGAAAATGCGTAAAGAGAAATCGGCAGGCTTCTGCCCCATATGTGGTAAAGTCATCCTGGTCTCTGACCAGTTTTGTCCGTCTTGTGGGAAAGCTCTCAATTAGACATGAGGCTTTAGGCATTTAAACTTTCAAGTCTAATGTCTAAAGTCTCTTTAAGGAATACATGAAACATCGTGCAATACTTTTCATTGCAATTATCCCTTTATACCTTGCCTCCTGCAACATAACGTTTGCAGAAGACGTCACGCCCCCACCGGGATATCGCGCGCCAACCCCAGTTGCAACCCTCGGCCCTCTTTTTCCAGAGCTTGCACCAGATCCGCAAATCGGTGCGCTCATATATACCGAGAAGTGCGCCGCTTGTCATGGTGAAAGTGGTTTGGGCGATGGCGCGCAAAGCGGGGTTTTGCCGGTATCCGTTCCCCCACTAGGGTTGCCAGAACTCGCGCGGGGGGCGGCACCAGCAGATTGGTTCCTAACCGTTACCCAAGGCAATATTGAGAAATTCATGCCACCGTTTGTTAGCTTAAACGACCAGGAACGTTGGGACGTAGTAGCCTACCTGTTCACGTTGAGCAGTACCCCTGAACAAATTACCCAAGGGTTGCAACTGTTTCAAGAATATTGCGCTGATTGCTCATTAGATATTTTCATGGACCTAGCCCAGATGGCTGCGCTTTCATCCGATAATTTGATCGACCTTCTCACTGATGACAATCAAGAGTTCCAGACTTTGGGGGAGCCATTGACCGCAGAGGAGTTGGGCGCAATAGCGGCATATCTGAGGACTTTGACATTCGCCGATTCACCCCTAGCGTTCGAAACTGCTGCCCCTATTTCAAGCGAGGAACCCCTCCAGACAGAGCCTCCATCAACCGTTACGCCCGTATTAGAATCTGCCTCGGAGGAGGCAACTTTCGTCGGTCCCACCCAGCAGGCTGAGGTCACGACTGAGGCGCCCCTTCCGGTCGCGGGCTCTGGCACTGTCACAGGTACTATTATCAATGGCTCTGGTGGTGATGCGCCGACCAGTCTAATCGTCACGCTATATGGATATGAGCATGAAATCGAATCCGAAGCCGCACCTACAGAAGTCTTTAATCAATCGGTTGAAACTGATGAATTTGGGGTATTCCTATTCGACAATATAGAAATCCTTGAAGAGCGCATCTATTTGGCAGAAACAGCATACGAGGGTATTATCTTTCAATCTGAATTGATTTTCGGGAAATCTAACACGACCCAACTGGAATTCCCCGATCTAACAGTTTATGAAAGCACGACTGATCCCGATGGCTTGGTAGTAGAACAATTACATATCAGCTTTGATAGAGCTGGAGAAAGTGGCCTACAGGTTTATGAGCTATTCTCAGTTAGAAACCTGAGTGATAAGGCTTATGTTTTCACAGCCAATGGCACCAGTTTGCCCTTTTTACCAATACCAGAAAATGCTATGAATGTCGGCCTGGAAATGTCTCAAAAAAGTGCTAAGTTAGTTCCAACCGATGAAGGCTTTGCACTTCCTCCGAGTGAAGATCTATATTCATTTATTGTTGCTTTTAATCTACCTTATGAAAAAGAATTGGAGATGAGCCAACGCTTGGCTCTACCTGTTAATTCGATAATAGTGATCGTACCTGAGGGGTTAAAAATAAATAGTAGCCAGGTCACAGATGATGGAATTCAACAAATTCAAGATGGGATCAGAGTACAGATGTATTCTGGCAATAACCTAGGCACTGGAACTGTGCTCGAAATGCTGGTTTCTGGAAATCAACTCGCCGCTGGGGTTAATCAGAGCGATAGCCAACAAAATCTGCTTATAGGCATAGGTTTGGTGATAGTAATTATTATTATTGCAGGAGGCTGGTTTTACAGTCGAGAGCGGGCCAAACCGAATGAAAATTATCTCGATGCTGAACAGATGGAAAAAGGAGAATTCGAAAGCGCTGAGGAAATCATTGATGCAATTCTTGCTATCGACGATTTACATCGCGCCAAAAGGATCCCCGAAAAAGCTTACCAAACCCGCCGAGCCAAGCTGAAGGCGCAATTGAAAGATTTGGTCTGAGGGCGCATGATCGAAGTAAAAAAGCTGGTCAAAAGATTCGGACTGAAAACCGTGCTGCGGGGGATAGATTTTGAAGTCCAACCAGGCGAGTTTGTGGCATTGCTCGGGCCAAATGGTTCGGGCAAGACGACCTTCTTGCGCATCCTGGCCTCGCTTTCTAAGCCTTCCCTGGGAGTGGTAAACATTGCCGGGTACAGCCTGCCCAAACAATCGGCTGCTGTCCGGGGGCTGATCGGCGTGGTTTCACACATGTCCCTGCTTTACAATGACTTGACCGCTGAAGAAAACCTGCGGTTTTACGCTCGCATGTATGGCCTCCAGAATGCCGGTCTGCGGATCACGGAAGTGCTAGAAATGATCGGCTTAGATCTGCGTCGGCGCGACCTGGTGCGGACCTACTCTCGAGGTATGCAACAGCGGCTGACACTTGGGCGCGCGATATTACATGACCCCGATGTGCTGCTCTTCGATGAGCCTTATACCGGATTAGATCAAGAAGCTTCAGTAATGCTGGATGGCATATTACAAACGGTTGCTAAAAATGGGCAGACAGTGGTAATGAGTTCCCACAACCTTTCTCGTACAGAAGGCTTGGCCACACGCTTTGATATCCTTTCCCAGGGCAAAATAGCAGCTTCGTCTACGCGGGATGAACTTGGAAAAAGTAATTTGTTAAAATTCTACAATCAGGCCTTGGCGGGTTAGTATGGCAGAACAATCGATCACAAGCAAGCCTCAATCTTTGAAATCCAGCTACTGGAAAGCAATTAGCGCCATTGTCTGGAAAGACTTGGTCGCTGAACTGCGTTCCCGCGAATCGATTTCAGCCATGCTTGTTTTTTCACTGCTTGTGATATTGATCTTCAATTTTGCGCTCGAGTTGGATATTGGTACGCGTCGCACGGTCACGGCTGGGGTATTGTGGTCAACTTTCGCATTTGCAGGCACGCTTGGGCTAAATCGCTCGATGGCTGTAGAAAAGGAGCGCGATTGTTTGGATGGTCTTTTGCTTTCGCCAGTGGATAGGTCGGCGATTTATTTTGGAAAAGCCATCAGTAACCTGACCTTTATGTTGATTATGGAGGTTATTGTCCTGCCTATTTACAGCGTGCTATACAACATCAATCTGTTCAATCCGGGACTATTGTTGGTTATCCTGTTGGGATCAATCGGCTACACAGCTGTCGGCACACTGCTTGCCAGCATGGCGGTCCAGACTCGCACCCGGGACCTGATGCTACCTATTCTTCTGTTCCCCGTTGTGCTACCTATTTTGATTGCAGCGGTCAAGGCTAGCAGCGGTTTCTTGAGTGGAGCCAATATCAATGATATATTTCCTTGGCTGCGTTTGTTGATCGCCTATGATGTAATATTCATAGCCCTAGCCTTTATGGTTTTTGATTATGTCGTTGAGGAATAGAAAAAAGAGAATAGGGAAGTAGGAAACAGGTACTGCTCACTATTCTCTAATCGTCTAATCTCGTACTCAAAGGAGTCTTATGAAAACAAAACCTCGAACGTTAATTGCGCTGGATATACTAGCTCTCATTCTATTGGGAGTATCATCCTACTTGGCCCTAGTTTTTGCCCCTACCGAAGCTACGATGGGCCAGGTGCAGCGTATATTTTATTTTCATGTTGCCACCGCCTGGGTAGGCATGTTAGGGTTTATCGCTGCGGGTATCTCCGGTATTATCTTTTTGGTCACCCGCAACTTGAAATGGGACCGGGTCGAAGTGGCTTCCGTTGAAATTAGCTTGGTGTTCTTTTTCATCACGATCGTTCTCGGATCCATCTGGGCCCGTCCCATTTGGAACACCTGGTGGACTTGGGATCCGCGTTTAACCACAGCTACGATCACCGAGTTGATCTACATCGCCTATTTCATGCTGCGCCAAGGCATCGAAGACCCAGATCGGCGGGCACGCTTTGGGGCTATCTACACACTCATCGGCTCGGTCAGTGTACCTATTACTTTCATGTCCATCCGCTTGTATCGCACCATTCACCCGGTGGTTATTGGCACGCAAAGCGCCGAGGCCCAAGGCGGCTTCAATATGACCAGTGACATGAGATTCGCATTTTTCTTCGCCCTAATTTCCTTTACAATAATATTTGTAGACCTGTTCTGGAACCGCATCCGCTTGGGCGCCCTGGCCGATAAAGTCGAACTATTGAAGTTAAAAGTTATGCAGTAAGAGGCAAATATGATATTTATTGAAACCCCTCCAGATACCTCCGGTTATATGATTGCTGGATACGCAATCGCCTTTGGCGTGATGCTGATTTATGTACTGAGCCTTATTATCCGATATCGCAATCTGAACCGCGACCTATCCATGCTCGAAGAAATAGACAAAGGCTAAAAAAGTCCGGTATAATACCAGGGGGTTTTTGTATATATGAGTGCCAAACGATATCATTTCAAATTCATTTCTTTGACAATTGGCATCCTGATCGTCCTTATTGGGGGCGCATTTACCTCTTTCCCTAGCTTAAATCTGGAAGCTTCTGCCGATACGCCTCCAGGACCTGATCGTTACACATCCATTCTGGTCGATTACACTATCTACACTTGGTGGATGGCCCGCTTCACCGATAATTCCTTCGTGTGTGAAATTATTACGGATCATGAAGGCTTACCAACGCTTGATGAAGTTCACATCGGGTGCGGCGAAGACATTTTTGATGATTGGTTCAACCAAGATCCATGTGTGGGAAAAATAAATCAATGTAATGGGAATTATATTTATCAGGTAGATGCAGTGCCATCCCAACGCGAAGTAGCGGTTGAATTGCCCGTGGCTGAGGCCTGGATAGATATTGAAGATTGTTACCCCCTTACTACAATAGCGACTAACTTATGTGAACAAATGCCAAAATTGGTGATCACTGGCTTTGAGCCCCTGCCCAATGAAGAAACGATCGGTATTAGTGGGCGCATTGACGGTGAACCCTTCTCTTGTGACGATCCTTGTCGTATTCGGCTTGCACCGACAGATGAAGACGGTGTCAATTTAGAATTCTGGGCTTACTCCAGTTATGGAGATAGCAGCAAAACCTATGAAGCCCAAGTGCGTGTAAAACCAGATAACGGAGGCAACCCTGACCAAACCTATTGGTATGTGGATGTATTAAGCAGCCAATGGACTGGTGTTCCAATAGCCAGTTGTGCCCATTCGTGGGAATCATTCCCACCGGTTGGGGGTCCGCCAACATGGCTGACGACACCCAAACGTGCACAGGATTTAAGCACCAAAATCCCTTATAACTACCTGGCAGCAAATTTAATTTTGGCAGGGTTAGTGGATGCCAATAGTTGCGCAAATGGCGGTCTCTTTGAAGATAGTTTCGGAGCCAACACATGTGGTCTTGAGCTAGCCTACCCTGCCGTGACAGAATGGCAAAATCGCTTCGACAATTTGATCCTTGAGGTTGCACATGAGACCGGTGTGCCTGCACAGTTGCTCAAGAGATTATTTGCGCGTGAAAGTCAATTCTGGCCGGCGCTATATGAAGGCGGCGATGTTGGTTTGGGACAACTCACCGAAGATGGGGCCGACACAACTCTCCTGTGGAATTATTCATTTTATGAGCAATTTTGCCCCCTGGTGCTTAGTTCTGATCGCTGTGAAAAAGGATATTTGCACATTGACGAGCAGGAACAAGAAATGCTTCGGATAGGGCTGATCAACTCAGTCAATGCTACCTGTGTTAATTGTCCGCTTGGCATTGATCTACCACTGGCAGATGTCAGCGTCAGTATTTTTGGACATACTATGCTGGCCAATTGTGATCAGGCCGGACGGATCGTTCGCAATGTCAGTAATGATGCACCTGGGAAAGTAGCCAGTTACGAAGACTTATGGAAATTTACTCTCGTAAACTATAATGCCGGCCCAGGCTGTCTCGGAGATGCAATCCAAGCAACCAGGGACAACAATCAGGCGTATGAGTGGCAAAATGTTGCTGCCAATTTAGAGGGAGTTTGCAGCTTAGGATCTGATTACGTTGAAGATATCAGCAATTAAGTTTTTGGTCTAATTTTTTCCAGACTCTGTATTTTAATGGAGAATAATAACTGGTTGGTACCACCTAACTGTAGGGAGTGCCCAAACTCGATCACAAATTTTCATTCACCCGACCCAACTCTAACGTGTTATCCTACTAACATTGTAAGTAACTTGAGGTTATCAAATAAAAAATACAATCCACATCAGACCCCGGGAGAGACTTATGAACACAAACAAAGTACTATCCACCTTTGTACTTATAATCGTTCTGGCCCTGGTCTTTAGCGCCTGTGGCGGAGAGCAGGCGCTAACCGAGCAGCAGGAACTGTCTACCATCGTTGCCACCACCCTGACTGCCATGCCGTCAGAGCCGCAGGCCGAAATACCAGCACCTGCTGGTGATATGCAACCCTTGCCCACAGCGGAATGTGAAGCCTTGGCAATCGAAATGGGACAATCCCTGGCACTGACGATCTCCAACGAAACAGTTCCCGTCGAAAGGAGCTGGAGCGGGGAAACGGGCAGCGCATGCCAGTTAATAGGGCTTGGGAACGGAAACAATTTCAAGAGTATCTTTGAACCGTCCGATGCCGTAAAGGGGAAACTGGAAAGCCGTGGTTGGAGCAATTCAAGCCAATTGCCCTGTCTGGGTCATGGCGGCGCGGGGCCGAGCGCTGATCAATCCTGTTATGTCAATGAGAATAAAACCTGCGAGATCATGGTCACGCTTGAGCCGATAGATATAAGCCTGTGCGATGGCGTAGATGGACCAATAGGAGAATGTTTTGGAATCCTTACCCCTGAGCAACTCGTGTATTCCATCCGGCTCACTTGTGCCCAGGGAAAGATAAGTCTGCCGTTGCAGATTAACCAACCAGAGCGGATTGAATTTGCAGCTGGCGCAACCTCATCCCAAGTACAGGCTAAGCTGGTCAGGGGTAACCCTCACCAATATGTACTGGCCGCCTCGCAAGGCCAAGAGATGACTGTTATTCTCAACGCTTCTGGCGCCGCTACCCTCAGCATCTGGGGCCTAGACGGGACTATCCTGATCTCAGACCTGAGCGCATCCAGCTCCTGGACCGGCTTGCTGCCCTTATCGCAGGATTACTTCATTGAGGTCTTCTCACCAGGTGAAGGCATCATTGATTACAGCCTGGAAGTGACCATCCCCTCGGCCCAAACCATAACCAGTGGACAGGTTTTTCCCAGGGTGGAACCCTTCTCATTTGGGCACATGCAAGCCATTGCCATCTATAGTGTTCCCCCGATGCTGCCGCCCGAATTTCCGGTCGAGGCCGGGCAACCTGAAATTGTGCCCTTCGAGATTAGCGAATTCCCAGGCGCATATGAATTCAGCCTGGATTACGGGATCGACTGTGAAGGCGCAGGTGCCTGCCATTATGGCATCATTGCGGGGATGCAAACCACAGCTTTGATCCCTGTCGGAACCAGCAACCTGCCCTTCGAAGCCGGACTCGCCGAACAAGTCACCTTGGCGAACAACATCAGCGGGTTTTTTGTTGACTATGCTTGCGGAGCCAGTTGCAGCGATGCCACAGTTTGGTGGATCTATGGCGGTTATCAATACATGCTCGGTCTAAAGGCCGGTCCACGCGATACCGTGATCGCATTGGCAAACGCGGCCATCACAAATTCCATCCCTTAAAGTTGAAAAATGCAGACTGGTTATCGCCAGTCCGCATTTTTTATTTCCATCGCTTTGCCAACTCATCCAGCGACTTATAATACGACTCGAGGCCGGGGATATAATGGCGCTCGTCTTTGGCATATGGGCCGATCCCGATCTGGCCCCCTACCTTCCAAATAAAATCGACTGAGTAATTTTTATCTACTTGCTCTCTAAAAGTTTTTGTACAGAGGCAAGCTTGACACAGCAAACAAAAACATTCATTGCTTCTTCAATAGCAGAAATTTCAGGAAAAGAAGGCGCCAGTCGTATGTTTGTATCATCCGGATCGTTTTTGTAAGGAAACGCTGATCCCGCTGGAGTCAATTTTACGCCACATTCTCCACAAAGCGTAATTATTTTACTGGCAAGTCCTTTAAGGGTTTCAAATGAGACAAAATAGCCTCCTTTGGTTGGCAGCCAACCACCAATTCCAAGCTCGCCCAGCTCTTCCAATTTAGAGAAAACCACCTGAAATTTCGGTCTTATTATCTCTGCATGTTTTTTCATATGCACTCGTAGCCCAACAATGTCTCGAAAGAATTTCACATGCCGCCACTGATTAACTTTATCAGGGCCTATGGTCTGAACACTTAAATATTTTTTGAAAAATTCCAAATTTGAAGGGCTCGCAGACATAAATCCTATGCCTGCGCCTGCAAAAGACACTTTAGAGGTAGAACCAAACATCACAACAGAATCTTGTGTGCCTTCTTTTTTCGCGAGTTCTAACAGGGGGGCAATTACAAGCTCGTCTTCAAAATCATGAAGGGCATAAGCGTTATCCCACATTATCCGAAAATTTTTACCAGCCACTTTCGGTAGTTCTGCCAATAACTTTACTACTTCACGGCTGTATGTTACTCCAGTCGGGTTTGAATATTTAGGGACACACCAAAGCCCTTTAATGGAAACATCTTTTTTAACTAGCTTGAAAATGGCATCCATATCAGGGCCTTGATCCGTCATTGGAACAGGGATCATTTCAAGCCCGAGCGATTCACAAATCGTAAAGTGTCTATCATAACCCGGGACTGGGCAAATGAATTTCGGATTCCCTTCACCCATCCAGTCACTTCCAGGTCCATTTGCACCAAAAAAGGTTGCAAGATTTAAATACTGATACATTAATGTGAGAGAACTGTTGCCCCCAATCAGAATTTCATCTGGAGCCACACCCAAAACTGGAGCAAACAACTGTTTCGCCTCAACGAGGCCATCCAGCCCGCCATAATTTCGAGTGTCTACTCCATTAACATTTATATAATTTTCTTCTAAAACGCTATCAAGCCCAACACTTAAGTCTAACTGTTTACTAGATGGCTTGCCTCTGGTTAAATCGAGATTAATATCCTTTGCTTTAAGAGCTTCAAATTCACTTAGATATTGCGTTAAAAAGATTCCCAGCTCTTCTCGAGATTTTTGCTCCAACTTCATATTTATTCCATCAATATTAATGTGAATTGAGTATGTATTTATTTCTCATTCCAAGCCTATAAATTTTTGAGAAATGAAATGTCTTAAGGTAAAGGCTGAAAACAGCCATTGCAAAATTAACAAGCCCTCGTTATAATACCATCCAATTCGGGCGGTTAGCTCAGCTGGTTAGAGCGTTGCGTTGACATCGCAAAGGTCGATGGTTCGAGTCCATTACCGCCCACCTGTTTACTCCGGTAACCTTAAAATTGTGTTTTTTATTGAGGGTCGTTGGCACCCACAGGGGGGATGCTATTCGCCCCAGCACCAATGTGCTGGGATTGCGGGATGGGGGGTGTGGAGCTCCCCTCCCGCTTAAGTCTATTACCGCCCAGGCATACAGGACCATATACCAGAGATTCCGGATGGGGATTCCGAATTCTGTATAGAAAATAAGGGATTTTTCTAAGGGTTCTGGTATAACCATTCTTAGCTAAGCAGCTGTTTGATTGAGTCATTGGCTTTTTGGGTATTGTCGAACCAATACTCCTTTAGCAAAGGGGCGATTTCGGTTTCTATAATGCTTAGATACCAATCCAACTTCAACCCAGAGAAATTATTTTCCTTTGGACAAAAATAACTATCTCCAACCTGATAATTTGCACAGAACAAAGTATCCCATGTAATTTCTCGATTTAATGCACTCATCTTTGTTGTGATTCGATTGACAAGGGGATCATCCATCTCCCTTTCAGTTAACCATTCATGGAACCGCTTGCTTTCATATTGTGGTGTTAATGTGAAAAAGGCAAATCGGCGTCTCAAAGCATAATCGACCATTGCCAATGAAAGGTCGGCTGTATTCATTAAGCCAATCAGATAAACATTGGAAGTAATAAAGAAACGTTGTTCATCGGGGTTTCGGTACACCAGGGGCACCGCAAATTCAGCGCCGCGCTTGTCATTTTCAATGAGCATAAGCAGTTCGCCAATTATTTGGCTGAGATTGCCCCGATTGATTTCATCAATAATAAAGACGTATTTCCGTTCCGGATCTGTTCGTGCTTTTTCGCAATACTTATGAAAGATCCCATCTTTTTCAACGAGTTTTCCCGGGCTTTCAGGATCAGGTCGGTAACCACGTACAAAATCGTCATAGGAATAGGATTGATGGAATTGGACCATCTCATGGCGTTCGCTATCTTTCTTCTCCATGAGGGCATCCCCTATCTTACGGGAAATAAATGTCTTGCCTACCCCTGGAGAGCCTTATAGTATGATAGTTTTCTTCGAAAAAAATCGATAGGGATTTGGGTGATGTCCCTCTCTGGAAGAAAAATTCCTTCAGCAATAATGTTTTCTAATCCGTAAGGTTCAACTGATAATTCTTCATCTGTCCCCAAAATGAATCTTTTTATCTGCCTCTTGATTTCCTCACCATTGTTCATTAAACGCATCGTAATCCTGTTCCTGACCAAACCATACAAAGTTGATTAGCCTCAATGAACGAACTTCGAAGACGAGATAGAAAAATTGCGGTAAATACTTGATTTGCTCCAATAAAAAAACTCTTCAACACCATTATAATATCTAGGTTTTCACCGCAAGTATAAAAGCAGTCGGATCATAGAATATGCCCACTATCAAATTATTTTGTAAATATTTATTCAAAACAGTAATATCGGCTCCGTTTATTGGCCTAGCATTTTGGGTGCCCTGCTATTGGTGGCTAACGCAGTAGGGTTGAATTTCTATTTTCCAGTCTGGGTATACGTTGCATTGCTGGTATTAGGTATTCTGATTGCTAATTTTCAATCATTCCGTTCTCAACAACACGACATCAAAGTAAACATAATGCCTGGTGAAATTTCCCTTCAATAGCCATTCGATCACGAACCATCCCAAAATAGAATAAGCATAAACCCTAGAATACATCTAATTGCTACCGCTTTTTTAGATATTTATTTTCAATCTTCAACACAGGCTGATTTGAACTTTATGGTAGCTGAAGTAAACTCAAACATTTCAATGGTTCCGAAAAGATCATCTAACTCGGTGGTTACGGTGCAATTGCCAAGATCTCAAGAGCGAAATGACAACCCAATCCCTATTCAAGGAAATAGAATTTTTCTCAGATGAACATTTCGAGAAGATCTTCCGGTAGAAGTCCCTAAGGACGAACCTTTTGCACACCTTGGGTCACTACGCAATTTAGAGATTGTTATCGGTGTAGAGCACGCTAGCAAGGAAACGCAAATTCTTGATCCCATCACTATGAACGTTGACCAGTTTCATCATTCCATTGAAAATCAATTGATACAACTTACAAAGAGCCAAGTAATGTCAAATCCCAGATGGAATTCCGAGTACGCTTTTAGCCTTGAAAGAATACTGGATTTCTAAAGATCACGCTTAGACTTCTACCTATAGGATTCGCATAGTTGTTTTTCCACTTCTCTGTTTGCTATTATGGTAGCAAATCACCCCGAAAACACCCCCAAAGTTTCCAACAGAATAACAATTCTGTTGTTTTCACCACCCTAAGTTTGGGGACAGAATACTCAATCTGTCTTGAATTTAGCCCCTCTTATCGGGCAAAATAGGGCTTGTGAGATTAAAAAACAAGCGGCCGTGAGGCCACTTGTCTGCTTACATAGAGCTTGCTGTTGGCGATAGCAACGCTGTTAATTACGCGGCCATCATGCGCTTTTCCGACCAGAGCGCATAACCCAACTAGATGGCGCCCACTCCGAGCACCACTGCGCTAATCTTGGCGACATTTTTCATTTTTCTTTAGATAAGGACTGGAGCCAGTCTTCTACCTTTCGAGCTGCAATTTCGCGGCCGCCCAGGCCGAAAGCCAGCGCAATTGCTACTGCGATCGCGCCCAGCAGCAAGCCGAAGGCCAAGTTGACGATTTCGGTTGCAACGCCCAGTTGGCCCAAAGCCATTGCGATTACCAGTATCATAATGGCAATCCTCGCCAAACGACCAAGTACAGCGGCATTTTTCATCCCAGCCCCTACGATCAGGTTACGGGTCAAGTTCGCCAGGTACAGCCCAACGCCGAAGATTACCACTGCGACCACCGCCTGCCCTGCAAATCCGATGACCGTTGCAACAAGGTCGGCCACGATTTCGAATCCGAGCAGGCTGGCCGCTTCCACTGTTGCGAAGAGCATGATGCCCACCAGCATTAGGGTGCCAATGATCTGGGAGGGAGTGCGCGAGCCTTTAACGGGTTCTTGCCCCAACCCAATCCAGACAAGCACCTTGTCGAAGCCGATGCCAGCCAGGAGGTTGGTCACCAACTGGCTGATCCAGCGGCCAATGTAGTAGGACACACCTAGTACGACGATGGCGCCGACAAACTTCGGGATACTGTCCCAGACGGCGGTCAGCATAGCGGTCGCTGGGCCAGAAATGGACTCGATGGCCAAAGCGTCGAGAGCGGCGATGGCGACCTGGATCATGATGAGTGCATGCACCACAGTGCCAACCAGGCCGGAGAGTTTCTGCTCGCCGAGCGTGGCATCCAGGCCAATGCGTTGGCTGAACTTGTCAATGCCGGCGGCCGACAACAAATTTGTGAGCACCTGGCGCACGATGCGCGCCACGAACCAGCCAACGAGCAGGATCATGCCCGCTCCCAGAGCATTGGGGATTGCGGCCAGCAGATCCTCGAACATACCCTGGACGGGCGCAACCAATCCGGCCATGCCAAGTGCGTTCAACAACGCTGGCAGGAAGAGTAAGAAGACGAACCAGAAAGCGGTGTTGCCAATGGATTGGCTGAAACTCGTCTCGCCCTCTTCCATCCCAGCCCCTTCACGCAGGCGCTCATCCAGGTTCGTGGCGTCAAGCGCCTTGACGATGACGAACTTTAAGACGCTGGCGATGATCCAGGCCGCCAGTGCAATCAGGCCAGCACCAAACAGCCGGGGCGCAGCTTCGAACACCACTGTCAGGAAAGCGTTGATCGGTTCGGTAATAATCGTGAGACCAAGACGCTCGAAGAAAGCGACCAACACAAAGAGCATGACCAGGTAGTAGGCAGCTTTACCCAGGATGCGCGCCGAATTGACTGGCGGGGCGTCATCCTTCGACAGCCATTGGGCGAGTTTGTCGTCCAGCGTAATACGCTTGAACACGCGGCGCACAACAGCACCGACGATCAGCGCAATAATCCAACCACCGATCAGAATACCAAGCGCACTGATAAAATTGAGCGCGGGGGCACCAGTCATCTGATCTATGATCATTTGTAGAAATTCAGGCATAAAAGTTTCTCCTTTGTTATGATGGTGATTTTAGAGCGACAGAGTCGCAACTGATTTTTAGATACAGATAATCGCCGAATAATTCCACAGATTTAGTAAGAGGTCCAAAGCCCCGTGTTTATCCGCGTAATCCGTAACATTGGTACCTATATAATAGTCTCAATAGGCTATAGCGTGCGTAGCTGGAATATCTTCTGTATATCTCCATGAATTCCATGGGCTGCAGTGTTTGATGGATTTCGACCCACAGCTCTCTCAAATAGGGAACAACATCCTCGGCTGACGACCGCCTCTTTTTGGGGAATTTCGTCTATTGATCCGTCTTGCGTCTAAAGCGCCCGCTTCGGCCTTATCAAGTCCGCTCAGAGTTTACAACCTCGGTTCTGATGTCTGCTTTTGCAAAGGGTTAGAAGTCTGAAGGATTTAGTTTGCTGATAAACAGGCAACTGTTATACTATCACACAAACCCCCTCCATTTGTGAGAGATAGTTCGCCCCAAAAAACTCGCCATACAAGAACAGCGTTTCTACTGTTTTTCCACTTCGCTATTTGCTATTATGGTAGAAAACTCCCCAAAAACACTACCAATATTTGCCAACAGAATAATAATTCTGTTGTTTTCACCCCCTAAGTTTGGAGACAGAATACTCATTCCGTCCTGAAAACCACTAAATAAATTGGGCACAGAAGCCCAAATGACACCCTATCTTACGTACTTGACCAAACCGTCCGGCTTGCACCCACCTAAATACGGTTGACCTTTGCTTGCCGGTTATTTTTGCGATCTCTGTCATCCCTAGATGTTTTTTCATGTGATATTGTTGCAATTGTTGCTATATGTGAATGTGTCCATAAAAGCAAATTGGGAGTTAGATGTCAAGCATCAATTTCCTTGACGCCATGGAAAATATACCTACAATCAATTTATAGGAATATGGATAATTTCGAATGATTACCAAAACAGATTTTTTACGCTATCGCGATACCCCAATGCATCTGTGGGCTGATAAGCACGAACAATTAGAAACAGTTCTTTCACCTTTCGATCGGCATTTATCTGAGCAGGGTAAAGAAATTGAAAAATTGGGCGAGGAGTTCCTTATAAAACTATTCGCTGCACAAGGGCTTGACCCCAAAATAGATCGGGGGCAGACTTTTAAAGACGGAAATTTTCAAGTCAGAGTGGATGTTATTATTTTTGACTCTGATGAAGATGTGTATGACTTATATGAAATCAAGAGCTCAACCGCAATAAAAAAAGAGCACATATATGACGTTGCCTTCCAACGCCTGGTATGCGAGGCAACCATATCAGTTCGGAATGTGTTCATTGTGCATGTGAACAAAGAATTTATCCGTGAGGGTGCTTTGGATGTAAGCAGCTTTTTTACATTATTAAATATGAACGATGATATTGAAAAACTTAGAAGTGAAGTTGCCGCCGCCAGAAAAGAGGCCTGGAAAATCGCGGAGAGCGATACCCCTGAGGGCATCTCAGAGTGTATGAAGCCAAAAGATTGTCCCTGTCCAAAACTGTGTCACCCTGAGCTGCCGGAATTCCCAATATTTGAGCTTGCCAGGTTACATAAAAACAAGCTGCGAGAGCTGAAGGGCAGTGGAGTATTGGCAATTCAAGATATTCCAGACGACTTTAAACTGACAGAACGTCAGAAAAAGCAAGCCGGGGTTGTAAAGGCTGGAAAGCCGCTAATAAACTATCCTGCAATCAAAGCTGAGCTTGAGAAGTTGGAATATCCACTTTACTTCTTGGATTATGAAACTTTCAATCCTGGTCAGCCTTGGTATGCAGGCTACAGGCCACATCAGCACATGGTGTTCCAATACTCGCTCCATACTGTTGCCTCTTATGGTGCAAAGCCTGAGCACTTTGAGTGCCTTATTACAGATGCTGGTGATCCGGGGATAAAAATAGTGGAGCATTTATCCAGGCATATTGGCGAAACAGGATCCGTTATTGTTTGGAATAAATCTTTTGAGACTGGAAAAAACAGGGAGATGGCAAAAATGTATCCAAATTATTGCGAAGCCCTGGAAAATATTAATGACAGGATTTTTGATCTTATGGAGATCTTTAGTAAAGGCCATTTCATACACCAAGACTTTCATGGCAGCGCGTCTATAAAAAACGTGTTTCCTGTACTTGTTCAAGATAATGATCTCAACTATGAAGAACTATCCATTTCAAAAGGTGACGCTGCCATGATGGCATGGAAGGAAATCATGACTGGGGAAACTGCCCAGAAAGACATTCCCAAAACTAGGCAAGACTTGCTCCGTTATTGTGAACAGGATTCCATCGCAATGCTCAAGGTTTGGGAAGTACTTGAAAATCTTGTAAGGGAGGTCATCTAGTTCTGGATGCCCCACGCCCTCACAAATCGCCAGCGCGAGTACCTTGAGTTCATTCGCGAATATGTAAAGGAAAAAGAATCGTCCCCGCGGTTGGAAGAGGTTGCAGAGCGCTTCGGGGTAAAAAGCCCGACGGCTCATAAAACCTTGAAAGCCATTATGCGGGCTGGCTATATTATTGCAGGGCGCAGCAGTACTTCCGGATACTTTATCCGGCTGATCGAGCGGGCTGGTTCTGCGGAAACAGTGATTGAAATCCCGATTGCTGGGAACGTGGACCGATATGGGGAGATATTTGATTTTCCAGAGAATCACGGACATTTTGCGACCCTGCTGATCGGGGCAAATCCTGGCCAGGTCTTTGCTCTCGCTGCCCAAGACGATAT
>JASJYH010000036.1 GCA_030123675.1 Anaerolineae bacterium
TGTTTCTGTGGAAGCCGCAGTGATCAGTGACTTTGTCTGGGGTGATGTCAATGGCGATGGCGCGCAGGCCGGAGAAAGCGGACTTGACGGTGTACGCGTATACATCGATAGCAACGGTAACAATGTCTATGATGTGGGTGAACCGACTGATGTAACGGATGGAAGCGGTAATTATTCAATCGGCAACCTGGCGGCTGGCACATATGATGTGCGCATTGATACAAGCCCGCTGCCAGCAGGATATGTACCGACCTTTGACCTGGATGGAACCGGCACAGCCCATGAAGCAAGTGTGACAGTGACGGCCGGGCAGACGCGGACGGATGTGGATTTTGGTTATCAAGCGGAAGACGCAAAAATTCAGATAACAAAAACCTTGCCCACAGTCACCTTTGACAGCCCCCAATTAATTAGATTTACCTATTTGCTTATTGTGGAAAATACAGGCAATGCCACCCTAACCAGTCTACAAGTTACAGACAATTTAGCAACAGCTTTTGCAACGCCAACATCATTCAGCATTATTTCTGTATTGTCTTCAGATTTTTCAATCAACTCCAGTTTTAATGGCGATACAAACATCAATTTGTTGACCGGAACAGACACCCTGGCGGCGGGTGCGGACGGAACGATCACATTGGTAGTACTTGTGGATACCGGTGGCAGTCCTATTACTTATATAAATACAGCGACGACTGAGGCTACGCCGCCCGTTGGAAGCCAAGTTTCAGCTTCAGATAGTGTTTCGGCGCCCGCCTTTATTGATCCGGCCGTCACCAAAGCTGTAGACCCGGCCTCGGCAGGTGTTGGCGATCAGATTACCTTCACTATAACAGTCTTCAATAACGGTACTAACCCAGCTACAAACGTGATCGTTACAGATACTTTACCTGATACTTTGGATTATATTTCGCATACAACAACGGGCCCGGCAGCCACAGTTGATACAGTTGTCGTGCGTACTATTACGGTCACGATTGCTACGCTCGGTGTCAGTGATGTCTATACGATAATAATTGTAGCCGAAGTAAATAGCCTTGGCATTCCGCCAATACAGAATTCTGTATTGGTTACAGCAGATGCTGGTGTAGGAGGCAACCTTACAGTAAATGATTCAGCTGTTGCTGCAATAAACGAACCAGCTGGTACGGAATCTGATCCTGATTCTTTGCCTGCAACTGGATTTGCGCCTGGCAGAGTATCACTAATTCAGAAGCAGCCACTTGATAAGGCCTATACCGCTCTGGGTGATGTATGGTTAGAGATCCCGAGCCTGGGCGTAAAGACATCCATTGTAGGTGTACCGAGATTTGCTGGATCCTGGGATGTTGACTGGTTATGGGAGCAAGCCGGGTGGCTACAAGGCACCGCCTTCCCGTCCTGGCAGGGAAACAGCGTAGTGACCGCTCATGTTTATCTGCCAAATGGCAAGCCGGGGCCTTTCGTCAACTTGGATAAGTTGCGGTGGGGCACTCAGGTGATTGTGCATGCTTTTGGACAGCGCTACGTATACGAGGTACGTACGATCCATATTGTTTTGCCCAACGATTTATCAGTACTCAAGCATGAGGACAGAGCCTGGCTGACACTATTAACCTGCAAAGGTTACAGTGAGGACAATGATTCTTATAAGTATCGAATTGCAACTCGCGCTGTTTTGATAAAAGTTGAGGCAGAACGTTAACGAAGATAAAAGGCTCACATACAAGTGGGCCTTATTTCTTACGAGATAATAAATACTGCTCCTTGCATAAACCAGTGAAATTTGAAAGATCAAAAAATGAGTAAATTTCAGCTATCCTACATTCCGCACACTAAATTCACAGTTTATTAGTCGCGAATGTGGGATTTTTAGAGTTCAGATTTTTACACAGCACACAGTAATTTGTAACATCATAGCAGGTGACCGGCGGCATACCGCTACGCACCCGTTGTGTGGCTGCCTCGCTGCCTTGCCAGGATATACACACTTAAAGACCGGGGGTCCTGTCATTTCAAAGGGAAATGATCCTCTATTAAGCGGTAGCAAGCAAAAAGTCAGAGGTAGATGCGAATTTTTGTCCAGCCAAACCTCAATACCTTTATCAAAATCCATTATTGATCGGACCCTTCCATTTGTGCCAGAGCAAATGCGCCAAGAAGACCGGCATCATCGCCCAAGGAGCCAGTTGTGATAGTGATCTCTTCGAGATAACGGGGGTTGAAAACATGCGCACGCAAGCTGGCTTCGAAGGACTCGAACAAGGTTGTGCCGCTCTGGGAAACACCACCGCCTATGATGACGATGGATGGATCGAACGTATGCAGAAATCCAGCTACAGCGATGCCCAGGTATTTTCCAGCCCGTGAAAAAGCGGATTTTGCCAGCGCATCGCCTCGTTTGGCCGCTGCCGCCACTTCTTGGGCATCCGGGTTTTCAGCGCCTCTTAATCTGGACTTTTTGCCTGCTTCCAGTTGTTCAAGGATATACCGCACGATGGCCGGACCCGCGGCCAACGCCTCCAGATGACCTTTTTGTCCACACGAGCAGACTGGTCCGTCTGCCAGCACCGTGACATGTCCTAATTCCGCAGCCAGGCCATGATGCCCGTGTAAGATGCGGTCATCGATGATCACCCCGCCACCAATGCCGGTGCTGATGGTCAAATAAAGCAAATTGTGGTGGCCGCGGCCAGCGCCGAATTTCCATTCGGCAAAAGCAGCTAGATTTGCATCATTTTCCAAATAAATCGGCACCTTGAAGCGACTGCTTAACTTTTCTGATAATGGGAAATCGTGCCATTCAGGGATATTGGGTGTAGCCAATATAATTCCTTTGAATGGGTCTAAGGGACCCGGGGCAGCGATTCCAATCGCGATGACGGTATGTCCCTTGGGCCAGGCTTGCTCAATAACTTTAACCAAACGGTTGTAAATCCCTGGTTGTTCGACATCGCTGTGGATTCGTTCGTATGTAAGCTGGGTGATTTTACCTGTACGGTAAGAGGCCACGCGGAGAAAAGTCCCCCCAATATCGACGGCAATATATGCATCCATATGTGCTATTATACCGGTGGTATTTTCGACATCAAAGATTAATTTGACGTTTCCTTAATTCACTGCTAAACTCGCCCGATGGACAATTCCCGATATAAAGCTCAGCGATTTCCGAGTGTACGCCGATTCTTTCGATGGTTCCTGCCTGGATTGGGAGTTAAACGATGGTTGTTATTAGCACTTACTGGAATGACCGTGTTAAGTGTGGGCATAGCAATTCTGTTATTAGATTTGTATCGAAATGAATCCTCGAACCAGGCATTGCTAACATTTCTTTCAAATGCATCACTGAGAATTTTGCCAAATTGGATGCGTATAGCCACTTTTGGTCTGCTCGGCATCAGCATGATTGGGATCGGAATCTGGGAACTTAATCGATCTCTTATGCGGCCTTATATGAAACCCGGATCCCATGTCGTAGATAGATTGGCCAATTATCGCCGCCGTGAAAGGGGACCGAGGATCGTTACCTTGGGCGGTGGCCATGGGTTGGCTACTTTGTTGCGGGGTTTGAAAAATCACACTCACAATCTCACAGCTGTAGTAACGGTTGCTGATGATGGAGGCTCGTCTGGCCGATTGCGGGAAAGTTTTGGGATTTTACCTCCAGGAGATTTTCGGAATTGCCTGGCTGCGCTTTCAAACGACGAAGCGCTATTAACCCAATTATTTCAGTACCGATTTAGCGGGGAGCAAGGCTTAGGTGGACACTCGTTTGGAAATTTATTTATTTCAGCCCTGAGTGATATTACCGGCAGTTTTGAAGAAGCTGTGTCAGAATCGGGCCGTGTATTATCCGTCCATGGACGTGTGCTTCCATCTACATTGCATAATGTCCGATTGGTCGCAGATGTGAATTTACCCAACGTTTCCACTGAAGTTCGTGTGGGTGGAGAAAGCCACATCCCGGAGTTTAACGGGCAAGTCCGCCGAGTTTGGCTTGAGCCAAATGATGCACCAGCATTTCCGCCTGTTATTCAGGCATTATTAAAATCAGACATGATTGTTATAGGTCCTGGAAGCTTATATACCAGCCTGTTGCCAAATCTGCTCGTCCATGATGTAATGGCTGCCTTGCAAGCCAGCCCAGCTCTCAAAGTATTTGTATGTAATATCGCTACACAAAAAGGTGAAACACAATCTTATTCTTGTAACGATCACGTCCGCGCTATTGAAGGATATGTTGGAGATAATCTATTTGATATTGTATTATGTAATGATAACTATAATCCCAGTTTAGCCCAACCGAACGAATGGGTCAGAGCAGATGAGAAATCACGCACTGATTTCCGTCTGTATACTGCTGATTTTGTCGATTATGAAAATCCTTGGCGGCATCACTCGATGACTCTCGCTCAGGTCTTAATGGATTTGTATTATGAGCGGACTGGTCCTTTGGGCGAATAGGATAATACTGCGTTTTAAAATATACTCCACAGCAAAAAAGCTTCATCACCACTAAGCACACAAAGGAACACAAAGTATTTTGTTTTTTTATTCTAAAAAACTTAGAATCTTGTAAAAAAATGGTCGTTTTCTCACAAAAATCATCTGATAACTTGTCTTTCGGAGAAAAACTCGTATTTTTCACACGCATTCTAAATGTTTTCTTCGTGAACTTTGTGCTCTTTGCAAAGTGCCGTGCGCACTTCACGGTGTGGTAAGGTAATTTTTGCAATGGACTCATAATAGATAAAATATCTTATTGAGGGGCCTTTAGAAAATTATTCAATTTCACTATGGAGGTTTATTATGACTGTAAAGGTAGGAATTAATGGATTTGGTCGCATCGGGCGTAATGTATTTAAAGGAATAAAAGAGCGAGTTGCGGACACTGTTGAAGTAGTTGCCATTAACGATCTTTTTAACGCAGAAACGAACGCACACCTGTTTAAATACGATACAAATTATGGCCGCTACCCAGGAACTGTTGAGGTTAAGGGAAACGACTTAGTAATTGATAATAAAGTTATCAAAATATTTTCTGAGCGAGACCCGGGCAATCTGCCCTGGAAGGACTTAGGTGTTGAAATTGTGATCGAAGCTACAGGTATATTTAAGGATTCCCAGATAGACCCTGGTCCACGTTCACATATTGAAAAAGGCGGTGCAAAAAAAGTTATCATTTCTGCACCTGCAAAAAATGAAGACCTGACAATTGTATTGGGCGTAAATGATGATTTATATGACCCCGCAGTACATCATATTATTTCAAATGCTTCTTGCACCACAAATTGCCTCGCACCTGCAGCAAAAGTTGTCAATGATTCATTTGGGATCGTCAAGGGCTTGATGACTACGGTTCATTCCTACACCAATGGCCAGCGTATTCTGGATTTGGCACATACTGATCCACGTCGCGCTCGAGCTGCTGCACTAAATATAATCCCTACAACAACTGGTGCCGCCAAAGCAGTTGCAAAGGTAATACCTGAATTGGAGGGAAAGTTTGATGGGTACGCTTTACGTGTACCCACACCGACCGTTTCTATCGTCGATTTTGTTGCCGAAACCAAAAAATCCGTTTCGCTGGAGGCGCTCAAATCGGCCTTCAAAGAAGCCGCTGATGGGCCCATGGCCGGAATATTGGGATATTGCGAAGAACCTTTGGTATCAGTGGATTTCAAAGGCGATTCTCGGTCGTCTATTGTTGATGCAGATTTGCTGATGGTAATGGGAGATAACATGGTCAAAGTTGTAGCCTGGTATGACAACGAATGGGCATATTCTGCCCGAACTGCGGATTTGGCCGGCTTGTTGGCAAAGTCACTTTAGCCGTATAGAGGACTTCGAGTAGGATTGAATAATCTCAAGAGTTAATTGCGTGTAGCCAATGGTTCAAAAGAAAACTCTCCATGACATCAACCCAAAAAACAAACACGTCCTTATTCGTGTAGATTTCAACGTACCAATTATTGATGGCGAAGTTGGAGATGACACGCGAATTCTATCTGCTCTCCCTACAATAAAATATCTATTAAAAGAACAGGCTGCCATAATCCTTTGTTCCCATTTAGGTCGGCCAAATGGCGAGCCCAATCCAAAATATTCACTACGTCTAGAGGGAGATCACCTTGTAAATCTTCTTAAAATGCCCATTGCATTTGCTGAAAATTGCATTGGGGCAGAAGCGGTAAATGCAACCCAATCCCTTAAGCCTGGTCAAATACTTTTATTAGAAAATACACGCTTTCATGCTGGAGAAACCAAAAATAATCCGGAAATGGCAAAAAAATTGGCGGCATTAGCCGACATTTTTGTGAATGATGCATTCGGGTCTGTGCACCGTGCTCATGCATCAACCGTAGGAGTTGCAAGTTTAATCCCATCAGTTGCTGGTTTATCGCTTGAAGAAGAAATTAAATATCTTAAAAATACTCTTGGAAACCCAGACAAACCTTTTGTGACTATCCTTGGGGGTGCAAAGATCAGTGACAAAATTGGAGTGATTCAGAATTTGTTAAAAAAAGCCGATACCATTATGATCGGGGGTGGTATGGCCAACACATTCTTCAAGAGCCAAGGATATCCAATAGGTGACTCCTTGGTGGAAGACCAAGCCTTGAATACAGCTCGTGACTTAGTAATTAATGCTGGTTCTAAACTACGACTGCCTATTGATCTGGTTATCGCCGATAAATTCGAACCAAACGCAACTTCAAAAACTATTCCATCGGGGCCAATCCCTAATGGCTGGCGTATTCTTGATATTGGGCCAGAAACGGTGGCTCAATATATGAAGGTAATTCAGAACGCCAAAACTGTTGTCTGGAACGGACCGATGGGGGTTTTCGAATTTCCAGCGTTCTCAAAAGGTACGGTTGGGATTGCGCAAGCTGTGGCTGAGTCTGAGGCGTTAACAATTGTTGGGGGTGGCGAATCTGTGGCGGCAGTAAAACAATCCGGTCTCACTGAAAAAATTTCGCACATTTCCACAGGTGGTGGTGCATTTTTGAAAGTGCTTGAAGGATCAACACTTCCAGGAGTGGCCGCTTTACAAGATCTCTAATTATGATATTTAATGGTTTTACAATCTGCTTACAGAGCCATAATGTTTATATCATTTAAGATGGGCTATAATGAGTAAAATTTTTCCATGGAGATAGTGCATGTCCTTCGCTGAAGGTGAAAATATTGGTCCATATCGAATAATTGAACGACTAGGCCAGGGTGGAATGGCAACTGTATATAAGGCTTACCATGCATCTTTGGATAGGTATGTGGCTCTTAAAGTTCTTCATCCTGCGTTTCATGAAGATGAAACCTTTCTCGGTCGATTTCAACGTGAAGCTCGAGTTGTGGCAAAGCTGGAGCATCCTAGGATTGTTCCGGTATATGATTATGCGGAACATGAAAATCGCCCTTATTTGGTAATGAAATTTATAGAAGGGGAAACATTAAAATCTCGACTTTCTCGGGGCTCATTATCGTCAGAAGAAATAACCCAAGTTGTTGAGGCGGTTGGATCTGCACTGGCACATGCTCATGATTCAGGCATCCTTCATCGGGATATTAAACCGTCCAACGTATTAATTAATAATGAAGGACTAATGTACCTGGCAGATTTTGGTTTGGCACGCATTGCACAAGCAGGGGAATCGACCCTCTCCTCAGATTCCATAATGGGTACCCCGCAATATATCTCACCTGAACAAGCCCGGGGGGATAAAGACCTCGACGAAGGAACAGACATTTATTCGTTTGGTGTGATGTTGTACGAGTTGGTCGTTGGCCAAGTTCCCTTTAGCGCTGATACTCCATTTTCAATCATTCACGACCACATTTACACGCCACTACCATTGCCTCGAACCATTAATAAAAAAGTCCCTGAAAGTGTAGAACGGGTTTTACTCAAAGCGCTCGCTAAAGACCGTGCTGATAGGTATGAAGACGTACCATCAATGGCTAAGGCTTTTATTAGTGCATGGGCTACAGCAGGTGTGCCAATGGAAGGCACAGCCTTGACTCTGCCCTCGGTCACTGCGATGCAAGATCAAAAATCAGGTAAAACCAAAGTTTCAAGTAATGCCAAAACAGCTTTAGGTAAAGAGCCAAAAAAGAAGAAAAAACGATCACCTTGGGTTTTTATCGCTTCCGGACTACTCTTGTCAATATGCTGCCTGTTTGTGTTCTTTGCTACCGGTGCAGGAGATGATCTTTTTGCTAATCGAGCGCCTACAGAGGCTCCCAACGGGGTCGTGGATGTCCCACGGAGGGATGGTCCAAGTGGATCAGATTTTCCGGCAAAACCTGTCGGTCGTGATGATTTCCCACCCGAATTAATAGAAGCTCGACGGTATACAAAATCCAATCCAGATGATCCCTATGGTTTTTTTGAATTATCCTTAATATATTGGGATATTGGCATGCCCAGACCTGCTTATGAGAATTTAGACATAGCCGCCAATTTGGCTTCCGGCGATATAGATTTTTTAATAGAGGCCGGAAATGAATTTCGCGAACGAGAAGCCTGGATCGCTTCGACTGCGATGTATTTACGTGCTATTAAACGCATAGGGTTTAGCGGAGACGTGCCGCAGGAAGTCGAGGAAAACTTCCGGCAATCAGTTTATATGGCCGCGCCCGATCCGGAACTAGAGCTTACTTATCCGTTGATCGACGAAATCATGAAGGTTGACCAGCCGATCGGCTTGGTAGGGCAAGCGCGGCACGCCTACTACAATGGAAACTTTACTGAAGCTAAGGTATTTCTCAATAAAGTCAACACACTCGATCCTGGATTGCCTGAATCTGCTCTGCTCGAAGGGGAGATGTCGGTTATTGAGCAGCAATACGATTTGGCAAAGCTAATTTTATTACCGCTTACTTCTGACCTGAATTCTTCACCCTGGATCCGGGCGATGGCTGAAGATTTCATTAACCACATCCCATAGGGGGATTATGCTCACTCCTATCGTAGTCGGAAATTGGAAAATGAACAATACTATCGAGCAGGCCAGGTCCCTGGTCTACCCGATGAGTCTTAAATTACGTGAAATCAAAGGAGTGGAAATTGTTCTGTGCCCTCCTTTCCCCGCGATAATGGCTGTTTCGGCCCTATTGCAGGGGACTGATATTAAGCTTGGCGCGCAAAACATACACTGGCAGGAGAAAGGTGCATTCACGGGTGAAGTAGCGCCTAACATGATTTCGGAATACTGTAGTTATGTAATCATCGGCCATTCGGAAAGGCGCGCTAATTTTGGTGAGACTGATGAGAGCGTTAACCTCAAAGTTCGCGCCGCTATGGAACACGAGTTAACACCCATCCTGTGCGTTGGGGAGACTAAAGAAGAATACGATTCAGACCGCACGAGTGAGGTTGTTCGGCGCCAATTGAACGAAGGTTTAAAGGACATTTCATCATCCAAAGCCAAAGATAACCTTGTTATCGCCTACGAACCCATTTGGGCAATTGGAACAGGGTTGGCCTCCAGTCCTGAGAATGCCAATGCAGTCTTAGTAAATCATATCCGCCCAACCCTGGAAAAGATATTCGACGCTGAAACAGCTCAGTCCATTCGAATTCAATACGGAGGGTCTGTGAATGGGGCCAATGCTTCCGAATTTTTTAGTCAGCCTGAAATTGAGGGAGCACTTGTAGGCGGTGCCAGCTTAAAAGAAGACGATTTCGTGGCAATCGTACAGGCAGCCGCCAAATAATTTAAACCAAAGATAGCATTCGTTGTGGAAGGGAGGCAGATAATGGCAATCAGAGTAATCTTGTACTGGTTTAACAATCCATAAAGTATTTAGAAATGTTTAACCAATTCACTGGCTTAATATGGTTCCTATTGACACTCATGCCGTTGATTATCTTGCAACGCATACTTCACCGGGAAATCCAGTCAGCGATTTTCATTGCATCGGGGGGAAATGCTAAATTGACTATGGCGCTCTACTCTATTCTTTTTTTTCCTGGAGTTTTAATTCATGAGCTTAGCCATTTCTTGGCTGCCAAATTGCTGCGCGTACCTACCCGCAATTTTTCTGTCATCCCAAAAATGATGCCTGGCGGATATCTGCGGATGGGCTACGTTGAAGTAGCTGAGACAGATATTTTCCGTGATTCAATGATTGGGGTTGCCCCGTTGGTCTTGGGTAACCTGATAATAGCTTTTATTGCGATCGAAAAGTTGCACCTGACACTAATTTGGGATGTGCTAAGGAATGGTCAACTTGATTTGTTTTGGTTAGGAATATCTTTGCTGCCAAACGTGCCTGATTTTGCTGTGTGGTTCTACCTAACTTTCACAATAAGTAGCACAATGCTCCCATCGCGGTCAGATCGACACGCGTGGCTGCCATTAGGTTTGTTGATGGTGGTCCTGATTTCATTGGGAGGTTTTGCTGGTGCAGGCACATGGATGGTAGAAAACCTTGCCCCCCCTTTAAATATTTTTTTGCAATCCGTGGCCACTTTATTTGGCCTGACTGCCGTATTACACGGAATAATAATCCCCCCGATCTTAATAATTCATAAGCTGTTATCCCGCTGGCTGGGTTGGGATATTGGATAATTTCTATGTTCGTTCAGAAGTGGAAGGTGGGTGCGAATAATATTGGAGCAGATTGATTTTATCGATGTCTTGACTTAATCAAGAAAGCCGTGCTATACTAAACCATATGGTTTACTATAATCAAGGACTTGACAATACATTCTCCGCTCTTTCCGATCCAACTCGCAGGGCAATTGTTTCAAAAATTGCTATAGGTGAAGTTCCTATCATGGAATTGGCATCACCATTTAATATGTCGTTGCCAGCTGTTTCGAAGCATGTCCGCGTATTGGAAAATGCCGGGTTATTAATTCGCAAGAAAAGAGGCCGGGTTCAATATTGTCGACTTAACGCATCCCCTATGCGGGATGCGACTGATTGGTTGATTAAATATCAACAATTCTGGGATACAAAATTGGATGCATTGGCTAACTTCCTAGAAGAACAATCTAAATAATTTGAGGATGTTCATGCCAAAATCGATTGTAGATCCAACCACTGTTTTAGAAATTAGACGCACATTTCATGCATCGCGCGAGCGAGTCTTCCATGCATGGACTGACCCGGGTCAACTCAAAAGATGGTTTGCCGTAGAAGAAGGATTTACTACACCTATTGCAGAAGTTGACCTTCAGGTTGGGGGAAGGTATCGACTAGGAATGCAGCCTCCAGGCAATAATGTTATTTTAATCGTAGGGGGTGTTTACCAGGAGATAGTACTCACTAAAAAATTGGTATTTACATGGCGCTGGGAAACACCCAACGAAAATGAGCCAGAGACCTTGGTCACTGTTCGGTTTATCAAACGTGGTGATGGTACCGAAGTTATATTAAACCATGAGCTATTCTCAGACGAAATGGTGCGCGACAAACATGGAGAAGGCTGGGTTGGATGTATGGATAATCTGGAGCGGTTTTTCATCTCGTAAAAGAGATGGTATCCGAAAATAAACGGTTTCACAAAATATATTCAAAAGGAGAAACGAAATGTCCAATAATACTAGTTTTATCAAACAGGATGTCACCATAAAAAGCCCAATTAATGTGGTATTCAAAGCGCTGACAGAAGCAGAAGAATTAATGAAATGGTTTCCTACCCGAGTTGAGTCTGATCCACGATCCGGTGGGAAATTTAAATTTGAGTGGGAGTTTACCGATGCTTCCCAAAATGGAACGCAAGAAGGTGAATATGTAGATGTCATCCCCAACGAGAAATTGACCTACACATGGACTGCAAAATCGATCCCAACATTGGTAACTTTTGTTTTGACCGAATCCGATGGAGAGACAAAAGTTGCCTTGGACCACTCGACTGCTCAAAATGGTGCAGATGAAAAGATGCTTCGTGATGAACATGCCGATCAGTGGGGATTCTTCCTAATGAACCTCAAGGGCTACCTTGAGGCAGGAATGGACATGCGGAATGAAAAATTAAATCAGATAACAAGATGATTTGATTTATTACTGAGTTCCTGATATACGCAAGAACCGCCCCAGACACATTCATGGGGTGGTTTGATTTAACCTGGTCTCACAAAAAGACCTATCCTGGTAATTTCTCTAGCTAATTGTAGGGATTTCCAGGAGTGACAATGTGTAAATTTCCAGTAAGATAATAACCATAGATGACTTATGAATACGTATGTATGTATCTATACAAGAAAAGCTTTCTTTTCAACCAAGGAGAGTCCTACCTCAAGGCAAGGCCTATTTACTTATGGATAGGCAAATTATCTGTAAATAAAGGAGAACAAAATGAATACTCAATTAATTCTGACTGGAATTGGTCTGATCGTCTTTTTTGTAGTTTGGAATACAGCGGTCAAACTCGGTGGCAATTTCTTGCTCACCATTGTGGGCGGTAAAGTAAATCATCGGTTCATTCAAATGATTATCGCAGTTGTTGCTATTGCAATATTCGTGATAGGTGTTGGTGTCCCATTGGAAAGCGCGGTTGCGGGCGGGTAGGTTATATTATTGACATTAATTGGTTATGTCAATGCTCCCGTAAGACACCCCGCCGTCCAATGGCATCCCCGTTCGGGCCGGGAGCCCGCCGGGGCGCCGTTCGTCGCGAGCGCCGAAGGATGCTACGCGGAAACGGCCTACGAGAGGACGATTTAAAGGAAGTGACAGAACGTGTACCAACTATAGTAAACGTCAACAGGATGACATGTACTTCGTATTTGATAATTATTTGGACAATTGTCTTCATCCGATATCTTAGGCCAAATCGTCCAGCCTGCCAATTACAAAAAATGGATTGCGGAACACAGCAAACTTATTATCCCTCCCAACAAATTGGGTGCGCAAGTTTGCGCGGATATATTCAGCCAAGAGGGCTTGGGCAATATCAGAGTAGAATACCGTGAAAAATTTGACGATCAGAGATTTCGATTATAATCCCTTCGCCATTCAACTAATTAACAATTAAATTATGAAAAATAAATGGGTTTTCTCGTCACTTTTGATTCTTATTATATCGACCCTGATGGCTATATTATTAAGTTCTTGGACAAGGGCGGTTGTATGGGCACAAGAGCCGACACCAAATTCGACTGGTGTGACTGTAACCGTTATATACACCGAAGAAATTAATATCCGTGATGGACCAAGTACAGTCCTTTACGAAGTTATTGGCAAAATGCAACCTGGCGAAACAGCTGCTGCACTTGGAGCTTCACCCGGTCGAGATTGGATCCAGATCGTTTTCCCGACTGGACCCGGTGGAGTGGCTTGGGTACATACTTCTTTAATTGAAATTAGTGCCGGAACCTTGAGAGTAATTGAGCCACCTCCAACAGCTACTCCGCGAGTTACCGCTACAATCGATCCAACGTTAGCAGCTGCTTATGTATTTGAACCAACGGCAGTCCGTAAGCCCACCTTTACGCCTCCCCCGCCTTTGGATGTTCCAATTTTTACAGAAGTTCCTAAGGAAAATAATATAGAACAGATTCCAATGGGAATGTTCGTAGTGGTTTTAGGCATAACAGGGTTTCTTGGATATTATTTGTCAACATTCAGGGGACGCAAGAAATAATTGACCTCGTACAAAATAGAATGATTGATTTGATCAAAAAAATTTCTTTGGCATTGGCCGGAGTTGTGCTTTGGCTAATTACTTTATCCTTTCCAACGCAAAGTGTGGTTGAGGCACAACAGCCTACTGGGTCAGTTCCTACGGTAACAGGAACGGTTTCTGGCCCAATAATTACCGTTTACGCAGACTTAGTCCAAGTTAACGTATACAGCGGCCCAAGTACGTATATATATCCCGCGATTGGCGTGATGTTAGCAGGTCAGAGTGCACCCGCATTGGGACGCGCACGTGATCAAGATTGGATCCAGATTTCTTATCCGGGTGTTCCAGGTGCTAAAGCCTGGATTTATGCCCCCTATGTGCGCATTTCTCCTGGATCACGCTTAGAAAGGGTTGAAGCGCCGCCTACACCTACTCCATTTTCAACGCCGACAATTGATCCTACTCTCGCTGCTGCCTTTGTGATCCCTGAAACGCCTACTCGGTTGCCAACATTTACCCCTCCTCCCCAAATTGTTGCCCCAGTTTTTTTTGAGGATGAGATTGGTCAACCAAATAGAATACCAACTGGCTTATTGATCTTTAGCATAGGGTTCATTGGTCTCTTAGGAGTACTTATTTCATTCTTGCGTGGAAGATAAAAAAAACGCCGGATAAATTTATCCGGCGTTTTTCGTTTTTCATTAGTACTTTATCTTATATTAGTTGTTACAACCACAGCCACCACTTGCATGGCTATGGCCCTGACCTTGTTCCTCTGAACCGCACGCGCATGAACCTCCACAGCCACATGATGAGGCTGCCTCATGTCCATGTTCGTGAGATTTGGCATTAGGGCTATCAACTACAAAACCTGCACCCCGATCTGGATCATTGACATAATCGATGCTGGCACCCTGCAAATAATCAAGGGAGACTTCATCCACAACCAATTTCACTCCATCAGATTCATAGGTAGTGTCTACTTCACGAAAGTTATTATCTAACGCCATACCAAATTGTGGCCCACAACAACCACCACCGGAAACATAAACGCGTAAGGCATACCCTTCTAAGTTTTTCTCAGCCATAATATCTTGCACGGCTTTAGTTGCTGCTGCACTCAACTTTACGGTTTGTGTATCATTTTGTGTTTTTATTTGTGTATTTATATGTGTGCTAACTTGATCTAACATTCATGTTCTCCTTGTTATAAGCACTTTAATTAGATATATGTTATCAGAGATGGTAGTTAGTGTCAATGAGAGAGGTCCAGATTTAGGGCAATCGGATAGTTGGGTATGATGCGGGAAACAGGAGAGATAAATGGTGGATAAATATTTTGGAGAAATTACAGATCAAATGAAATGCGGGAAAACCAACACAGGCAGCCAAGGATAGAACTGTATTTGTTGTCTGAGCTAGTACACACTAGTGCAGAATGAACGCGGAGGCAAGCAATCTAATCCAGTCAAGCTCTTCGTCCTCCCGTAGGATGCCGGGACGGTGCGATGACCTTCGGGATGACGACGGTTGTATGTGGATGGGATCAATTATCGCCGTTTTGGTTGTCACCTTAAAGTCCATCCTACCAGCGTAATAAATTGGGTCAAAGCATTCGCTACACAATTACCCGAAGCACCCTTGCCAGAATAGTACTTGCGATTGAATTGGATAAGCTATTTACCTACTAGAGAAACTAAAAAAAGCGCAGCTAAATCCTTACTGTAGTAGAGAAAAAGGCCCGATGCATCGTTGGTTGGTCAGTCATGTGGAAACAGAACAAAGTAGCTTTCCAAGCGGTGGTTGATCAGTTTCCGCGGGGTATTCAATATTGCAGTGATCAAAACCCAATTTATGCGGGACTGGAGTATTATCCTGGCAAATTTAGTGTCTCAGAAGGCAAAACAGATACCTTTTCGGTCGAAGGAGTAAATGCTGAGTTGCGCCATTTCCTTGCCAGATTAGTTCGTCGTTCAAGATTTTTTTCCAGATGTCCCCATACCGCTTGCGTGTGCAAACAAGTAATTTGTTTATTGTTTATTGTGCGTAATGTACAACCGCCTCCAATTCTTGTTATAATTTACCAATGGCTCCAGAATTAACGCCTGAAATTATTCTAGTTTTTGGAATTATCGTCACTGCGCTCATTATCTTTGGCACTGAGAAGCTGCGTGTGGACGTTGTCGCTTTGTTAGTATTACTGACAGTTGGATTGACGGGATTGGTCGGTCCAAAAGAAGTTTTTGCCGGGTTTTCCAACTCGGCGGTCATAACTGTTTGGGCGGTTTATATTGTCTCGGGGGCTTTGTTCAAGACGGGAGTCGCTGACATCTTAGGCAAGTTTATATTACGCCTCTCTGGAAATAGTGAGTGGCGATTAATAGCAGTAATAATGCTTACATGCGGGGTAATGTCTGCATTCATGAATAACGTCGGTGCAACAGCAATGCTGCTACCGGCCGTCGTCAGCGTGGCCAAGCAGGCCAAGATCCCAGTTTCGAAGCTCTTAATCCCACTTTCGTTTTCATCGCTAATGGGTGGCAGCGTTACGTTGATCGGGACGCCTGCCAACATTTTGGCGACCAATATTGTAGCCGATCATGGCCTACCTACATTTGGATTTTTTGATTTCACTGTAATTGGGTTGATTGTTTTTGGTACAGGCATACTTTACATGCTATTAATTGGGCGCCGTTTATTACCGGTACGTCAGCCTCCAGGGGATCAGCGTGAGGCGAGCCCATTAAAAACGTATATCAGCGAATTAAGTGTATTGCCTGATGGAAAATTAGCAGGTAGCACTTTATTGGAATCGAAACTAGGTGCAGATTATGATTTGACCGTTGTAGGTATAGTACGAGGCTGGAAAACAATCACACACTTAGAACGCGACACAATTATTGAGTCAAAGGATATATTGCTAGTTGAAGGCTCGGCAGATAATTTGGTACGAGCTATGGAAGAATTGGGCTTAGTAACGAGAGACGAAGGCGAAAATCAAGAAGAATTGATTGATAAATTAAGTGAGGTCGAAATGGGGATTGTTGAAGCGACACTTGCTCCGCGTTCCTCCATGGTGGGGCGTAGCCTGAGGTCCCTGCAATTTCGCGAGCGGTTTGGGTTTAATGTATTAGCAATCGGACGGCAAGGAGAAGTGATCACGAAACGATTGCGGAGAATCCGATTGAAATTCGGTGATGATCTGCTCCTACAGGGCCCTCGTCACCGTTTAGACGTTTTACAAGATTCAAGCGATTTCCTGGTGCTCGAACCACAAACAACCCCACAAAGTCGAAGAAAAAAGATGCCGATCGCTGTGGGCCTATTGTTAATCGTGGTAACCCTGACCATAACAGGAGTGCTTGATATTTCTTTAGCTATGGTCAGCGGGGCAGTCGCAATGGTAGTGACTGGCTGTTTGAGCATGGATGAAGCTTACGAAAGCATAGACTGGAAAACAGTTTTCCTAGTAGCAGGCATGCTCCCATTGGGTGCGGCAATGGAAAGTACTGGCGCAGCCCGCTATGTTGCTGATGTATTATTGATTACTCTTGAAGGCTATGGTCCCTTGGCTGCCCTCGCAGGGGTGTATTTATTAGCGGCTTTGATCACCCAGCCAATGTCTAATGCTGCTGCAATGGTATTAGTGGTTCCAATAGCGCTAGATACAGCATTAAGCCTAGAAGCCAATCATCTAACTTTTGTACTAGCGGCAGTCATCGGAGCAGCAACGAGCTTCCTTACTCCAGTAGGCCATAAAGCCAATGTGCTCGTTTATGGCCCTGGAGGTTATAAATTTTTTGATTATGCCCGTGTTGGCGCGTTGTTGACATTGACATTATTTATAGTCACGATAGTAGCGTTACCTAAAATATTTCCTCTCTTCCCTTAATTTACATATTATTATTTACTGCATGTATCGAAGAACTATTTCGGTCCTAACTTTATTATTCCTTAGTTCCTGTGCTTTCTTAAATTTCCAGGCAGATCTTTTGCCAACTCCCCACTTAACGGTTGTAACTAGCATCCCGCCAACGGGAACTCCTACCCCAACACCTACGCCTACAACGGAAGAGTGGATTTATCCACATACAATCGAAGGGCTTCAGGAATATGAATTTCAAAGTGGGAAAATCTTAATCGGGGATAAACTTAAAGAAACAGACCTTTTTACCAGATTCGCAATCAGGTACCCCTCGGGGGATTTAAGGATCTCGGGTATTATTCAAATTCCAAAAGTTGGGCACGAACCGTTTCCTGTTATTGTGATGAACCATGGTTTTTTTCCTCGTTCAATATATGCTTCGGGGGACGGAACGGATCGCGCAGCTGAGTTCCTTAACCGGCATGGATATCTCACAATCTCATCAGATTATCGAAGTTGGGGTGATTCTGATATTGGTCCGAGCTTTTTTTATTCAGGCTTAGTGATTGATGTCCTAAATTTGATAAAGGGGATTGAGACATTGGATCAAGCTGATCCAGATCGGATAGGAATGTGGGGTCATAGTATGGGTGGGGGAGTGACGTTAAAAATTTTGACAATAGATACTTCAGTAAAGGCAGCTGTTTTATATTCTACCGTCAGTGCAGAAGACGCAGACATCCTCGAGCGCTGGGGACCGGGCTGCATCGGGGATATCGCCAGTGGGGAAAGACGATATGGATGTAACTCTTCGGATATTCTTCCGCTTGAATTGGACCCCGGATTAATCCAGGCCTACAAAGATGCAGTTACAGATTCTGGAATTTTAGATAAAGTAGCGGCGATTCGTTATCTGGACGATGTGGCTGCTCCCGTTCAACTGGCCTATGGCACAGAAGACGGAAAATTCTTTTCTGGAACTCCCCCGGAATGGTCTAAAAAGGCATATAATGCATTTGTCGAATCTGGCAAACCAGCTGAGATCTTTGCATACGAGGGCCAGGGCCATTCGTTTGTTGGAGACCAGTGGTGGGCATTTATGGAACGCTCGGCCCACTTTTTTGATAAACATGTAAAATAAGATATATTCTAGAAGAAGATTTTCTTGATTAAAATATCCGATTAATAAAATTAAAATTAGTATCGCTTCTCTGGTAAGATTCCATGTTTCAATATGATAGAGGCTAATTTCAATCATGGGGTTATAGCATTCATAATGCAAGGAAATAAGGAGTAATAAAATTAATGAGTAACAATTATATTATGGACCAATTGGCAGGGGCGATTCCATCGTTTTTTAAACGGCCACAAGTCCATCAAGACATTATCCAGGTTGCAGGAGGGATCCCGTTTGGCGTAGAACGGGTTTCCAATAAAACCGTAGGAATAGGCGGTGCCTATGGTACCTGGGGTAAAAGTTATGACAACCTTTCCTTGCCTGATTTTGTCGCAAAACGCATTGGAAGCCCTATGAGCGACTCTGATATCATCAATCTATCCGAATTGGGTTTCATTAATCGCCATCATATTGGTGATATGAGCGACCAAGAACATTTAGAGCTCGAAATTGAGGTAGGTTCAAGATTACTTAAGGAAGCCGCACAGGCAAATGATTGGGATCCAAATGAAGTAGATGCAGTATTAATAGGAATGAGCGGTCCTGTCTCTGATGACTATGTCGAACAGATTTGTGAACGAGCAGGTATTCCCAGCGGTGCATTAAAAGTCAGCATCCACAAGGCATGCGATGGCTCTGTAGGCGGCTTACATTTGGCCTTAAATCCAGCGTTGGGCAACGTCAGCAAGGTAAATATTGCCGAAAAACTTTATAATAAAAAAGTGTTGGTTGGCGGGATCGAAGGTTTAAGTCGCTTTATTCGTCGTGTTCATGATAAAAATGCATTACAAATTTTCGGAAACGGCGCAGGAGTGATCGGTGTAATTCCTGGTAAAACCATGAAATTCTTAGTTGGGAAAACTCACGAGGCCTATGATGGTGAAGGCGTTTTGACAATGCGGATGCAATATCCCCATTCAGGCGAGTCATTAGTAGATATTACTACTCCAGATGAAGTCCACATAAGAGTCTCAGGGCTTATGCATGAACCGGCTAATGGAGAAGCGATCGAGATGGCAGGACCAATGGGCATGGTCAAACTCTTTGTACGCAACGGTGTGAAAGTTGTAAATGATGTGTACCAGGCGTATCAAAACTTGATGGAACAAATGGAAATGCCAGACAAATCAATTGCAGTTGCAATCGTGCATCATGCAAATTATAAGATCAACAAACTCAAGGCCAAACACCTTAAAAAGCTTGGAATAAACTTTCCGATGCCTTGGCTGCTTAGTGAGTTTGGAAATGTCAGTGCTGCCTCAAACATGATTGCGTTTCTAAGACAGCTACCCAAACTCAAACCAGGTGATCATATCCTTTTTGACGGCTTCGGAGCCGGCACTTATTATGATGTATTAGCCGTTTCATTACCAGCTGGTCAAGCCACATAATTCCAAACTAATCGTGGAACCATAATTAAACCAAGATTTTTACTACTTAAAGAAGAGCATATATTTAGAATTATTTGCTCTTCTTTTGCATTTAAACCCACAAATATGAAATTATTTTCTAATTTCAGCACCATATTGTACTTCTAACTCGTGTCGGAACTGCTGCGTATATAAGCGGAAGTAATGGCCATGTTGATGTAATAGTTCTGCATGCGTACCTTGCTCTTTTATCCGACCGGCTTCAATAACTAGTATATTATTTGCGCGACGGATGGTGCTCAAGCGATGGGCTATTACAATCGATGTACGATCCTGCATCAGGGCATCCATCCCGCGTTGAATGAGCGCTTCGGTTAGGGTATCAATACTGGATGTGGCTTCGTCCATGATTAATAAATCAGGCTCTGTAAGGACTGCTCGAGCCAAGCTGATTAATTGCTTTTGGCCCACTGAGAGCAGGTTCCCGCCTTCACCGACGTTTTGGTCGTAGCTATTTTCCAATGTGACGATAAAATCGTGCGCGCCTGCTATTTTTGCAGCGGTTTCAATTTCTGTATCGCTGGCATCTAATTGACCATATCGTATATTTTCACGTACGGTACCAGAAAACAAATGAGGTGTTTGCAACACTATCCCAATTTGGGAGTGAATAGATTCCAATGTGTAATCAGTGTAATCCTTACCATTAATCAATATCCTACCCTTCTTGGGTTCATAGAAACGGCCCAAAAGGTTTACAATCGTTGACTTGCCTCCCCCGGTTGGCCCGACTAGTGCAATCGTTTCTCCTGGGTTTATCTTCAAATTAAAATCACTAAGGACAGGCACTTGGTCCTCGTAATAAAAATCCACATGCTCGAATTCAATCTCACCTAAAAGACTTTTCGCCGGGATAGCCCCTGGTTTGTTACGAACTTCAGGATTTGTATCTTTGAGTTTGAAGATTCGTTCAGCAGAGGCGATTGAGTGCTGCATTTCGGCATATACACGTGCCAGGTCTTGAATCGGCCAAAGCATGAATGTTAGGTAAGAAGTGAAAGCATAAATGCCACCAATCGTTATCAGCCCGACTTGAGCCTGAAGCCCACCAATCCAAATGATTGCGCCTAAGGCGATTGCCGAAATAATTTGAACTGCAGGTAGGAACAGAGCTGATAACCAGGCCGCTCGATAAGAAGCAGAATACATATCATCTGTTAAGCCTTGGAATTCCTTCAAATTCTTGGGCTCCCGCCCGAGCGCTTTAACTACTCGCACACCTGAAATATTTTCATTATAGGCTCCTGTAATTTTGGAATTTGCACGCCTGGAAGCCCGAAATTGTAAAAGAATTCTTTTACGGAATTCAATGGAGATAAACACTAACAACGGCAGAATCGCTAAAACAATAAGGCCTAATTTCCAATTAATCAGCATCATGAAGAAAGTTGAGGTTGTAATGTTCATTACAGCCCAGGTAATATCCAGCATGCCCCAGGTTATTAAATCTGCCACCCGGCTTGTATCTGAGGTAACCCTTGACATCAGCCGACCGACTGCGTTTTGTGCGTAGAAGGAGAGTGAGAGCTCTTGCAGATGGTTAAATAGCATTTTGCGCAAATCGTATTGGACCCTTTCGCCCAATATGCCTGCTAGATAAATCATGACGAAAATTAGAATCGCCTGGGAGACTTGCACGACGGCATAGATGCCGGCCAAACTCCATAATTTTTCAATATCTTTTTGGATAATCCCCTTGTCGATAATTTCCTTATTAATATATGTAAATAGGGAATCTTGTGCGGAAATAATAGCAATAGAAATCACGAAACCAAATACCCAACGCCAATGTGGTTTAAGCAAACTCACTATGCGCTTGACGACCGGCATGGTTAATTGACTTGTAAACTCTTCTTCTTCGAATGTTATCAACTCATCCGACATTTCCTAGCTCCTGCTGTAAAAAATACACATCATTTTGCTTGGGATACTTCTATTTCTAGTTCTTCATCAATACGGGTCTGGATATCGAACATTTGGCGATAGATACTATCTTTTTGCACGATCAATTCCTTGTGTGACCCTTTTTGGACGATATTCCCTTTATTCAAGACCAGAATCAGATCAGCATTCATAACAGTCTGAATGCGGTGGGCGATGATAAAGGTGGTCCGACCTTCCATCAATCGGTTAAGTGCCGCCCGAATTTCAGCTTCTGTATCCATATCTACTGATGAAGTTGAATCGTCAAAGATCAGAATCCGCGGGTTTTTGAGCAGTATGCGCGCGATTGTCACGCGCTGCTTCTGTCCGCCGGAGAGGGTCACACCCCGCTCACCGACCAGGGTGCTGTATCCATCCGGGAAAGAGATTATGTCTTCATGGATGGCAGCGGCCTTCGCAGCGGCCTCGATCTCATCTCCACGAATATCTCTTCCGAGACCATAACTAATATTTTCTCGAATAGAACGGCTAAATAGAAATGGCTCTTGTTCAACAATCCCAATTTGTCTTCTAAGGTATTTGCGGGAGTAATCTTTTAAATCAACCCCATCCAGCATAATTTTCCCGTTTGAATACTCATGGAACCTAGGCAGGAGATTAACCAGACTGGTTTTTCCTGATCCGGTCGATCCCAGAAGTGCTACGGTTTGTCCTGGCTTGACCTTAAATGAGATGCTATTGAGCACCTCAGCAGATCCATCAGAATACTTGAAGGACACATCCTCGAAAACTATTTCGCCTTTCAGTGGACCCGCTGGACTTACCTTCCCATCACTGAGCGGTTCACGAATCTGTTTGGTGATCGCCATTATGCGGGTATAAGAGACCATCCCAGCTGACGTATCCACAATGAGTCGGCCCAGGTTCTGGATTGGCCAGAGCAGCCAAATCACCATTCCGGAGTAGGCCAAATAAGTGCCGACTGTAATTTCAGCGTTGATTGTTAAGAGCGCACCGAAGATGTAGCCTGCCAATAATTGAATTCCTAAAACGAATTGTGAAAGCGGCCAATATAAGGAATGTGTGATCAGGAGCAACTTTCCACGTCGAAATTTCTCAAGGTTATCTTTTTCGAATTTCCCGATTTCGTAATTCTGATTGGCAAATGCTTTAACAACCCGTACCCCAGTCAAATTTTCCTGTAAAGTGGTTGACAAGACAGCTTCCTGTTCTTGATAATCTTCATATCGTTTTGTAATTTGTTTGAAAAACCAGACAGTTATTAGCAAGATAAACGGGAGGGATATGATTGAAAACCATGCTAAGCCGGTATGGAGAGAGAGCAGTGCGATAAAGTTAACTACAAATAGTAAGATAATCCGCCCAACCCCAATTGCTTGCTGGCTAAAAAATCGACGTAATGCGTCTACATCTGATGTACAGCGTTCTATTAAGTCTCCGGTTTTGGTTTTACTATGGTAAGAAAAATTCAAGCGCTGGATATGATCGAAAAGAAAATTTCGTAAGCGGCGGGTGACACCTTCTGCCGTAAATGCTGCCAGTCGACCTGAGAAATAAGCAAATCCGCCTTCTACGAGTGCCAAACCCATGAATCCTAAGGCGATAGCGATTAGAAATTGGGTTAAATTGAGCGAGAAGGGTAGGCTGCTTCCGGTACCGGCTAAGACATTATCGGCAAAATATCGTAATAAAAAGAAGCCTGCGGTCTTTGCCATAGCAGAAACAGCCAATGAGATCGCCGCTAATAAATAATAGGGACGGAAATCGGCCATCATACGCCATAAACCAACCAAGCGGTTAGTATGTAGCGTGGAACGGAAGTCATAATATGTAGAAAAATTTGTTAAATTCATATCCTTCCTGTCTAGCTAACGATCAATTAACCGAAAAGCCAC
>JASJYH010000037.1 GCA_030123675.1 Anaerolineae bacterium
TATTGACATTTACCTTAATTGGTTATGTCAAGCTCCCGTAAGACACCGCATCGTCCCGGTATCCCCGTTCGGGCCGGGAGCCCGCCGGGGCGCCGTTCGTCGCGAGCGCCGAAGCTGCTACGCGAAAACGGCCTACGGGAGGACGATGTTAACGAAGTGACACTTGCAACTCAGGTAAGGTTGGTAAAAAGAGAGAGAAAAATAGTGGATTCATCCCCTTACCTTGTGGATAATTCGGTAAAACGCAAATTAACTTATTTGTTTTTTTTAATAAAATACTCAAAGCACCTCTTCGAGTAAAATATTGGCATGTCTATCAACCAATCGACCATCACTACCAATGGCGGGATTCGCTCTACTTTCGTTGAAGTAAATCTTCCCCAATTGAGCCGAAATCTGGATGCTATTAGGGGAGTAGTCTCGCCTGCGAAGATTATGATCGTAGTCAAAGCCAACGCCTACGGACATGGTCTGACAACAGTCGCCAAATACCTTGACCCCCAAGTGGATTACATCGGGGTGGCGGTCTTGGAGGAAGGCATCCTATTGCGTGAAATCGGTGTGGGATCACCCATTTTGGTGCTGGGCGGCATATGGGGTGATCAAATTCCTCTCTATATAGAAAATAATCTGACATTGACTGCTCCATCCGTGGAGCGCTTGGCACAAATTAATCAAGCTGCTCAGGCTGCGGGGAAAAAGGCCAAAGTCCATCTTAAAATCGATACCGGTATGGAGCGCATCGGCGTGCATTATTATAATGCCCATACTTTGCAAGCAGCCGCCCTCAAGTGTAAACACGTGGTAGTGGAGGGCATCTTCTCCCATTTTGCCAGTGCCGATGGGGCCGATTTGGCGCATGCAAAGCTGCAATTAGAACGATTTAACGAAGTGCTGCACTTTTATGATAAACACAGTCTGTCAATGCCTATTCGTCACATGGCCAATTCCGGCGGGATCTTACAATTGCCTGAATCCCACTTTGACATGGTGCGACCGGGAATCATGGCCTATGGGGTTTATCCATCTTTGGCACCAAAGCGCACCATTGAAGTGAAACCGACATTGGCCTGGAAATCACGTGTGGTTTACTTCAAAGTAACAAAACCTGAACATCCTGTCAGCTATGGGTCTACTTGGCAGACCGACCATGATGTCCGGATTGTGACTGTCCCAGTGGGATATGGTGATGGCTATTTCCGAGCAATGTCTAACCAGACACAGGTGATTATTCAGGGCAAGAAATACCAGCAGGTAGGAAGCATTTGCATGGATCAGATCATGGTCAACATCGAGTCTGATTCGGCATTTAACGGCGATGAGGTAATTCTAATTGGCGGTGATGAGAATGGCGAGAAAGTTACGGTTGAAGAATTGGCAGAGTGGGCTGGTACGATTCCATACGAAATCCTGACGAATATCAACACCCGCGTACCACGCATCTACATCTCTGAATGATCTGGTAAAATCGCACTGTTAGGTGGACCAGGCCTTGGCCTGGTTTTTGTATGTCTCAAGATCGAGTAGAATTCTCAATAATGAGGTGATCGTGAAAAAGTATATTTCAATGTATGGGGTATTACTGGGAATAGCAAGTGGTATTGTCGTACTAGACCAATGGACAAAAGCTTTGGTTCGCGAGAATATCCCCTTTGCGACCCGCTGGCTACCAGATAGTTTGGATTGGTTAATGCCATATGCAAGGCTAGTCCATTGGCAAAACACGGGAGCAGCGTTTGGTATGTTCCAAGATGGAAGCGTTGTTTTTACAATTTTGGCATTTATTGTTATTGCGGCAATTATTTTTTATTACCCGAAAATTGAGTTCGAGGGCTGGCTATTCAGGGTTGCTTTGAGCTTGCAATTGGCTGGCGCATCTGGAAATCTGGTTGACCGTCTAACGCAAGACGGGGTAGTAACAGATTTTATATCGATAGGCACCTTCCCAGTTTTCAACGTAGCAGATTCGGCCATAACCATAGGTACAGCTGTGTTAATCCTGGGTGTTTGGCTTAGCGAGCGGGCAGAGAAACGAGCTAGGGCTGAATCTGATTCGCACGTATCTGAAGAGCAGATCGCGCTTAGTAAGGAATAAGGGACTATGTCAGAAAGGCGCGAAAACTTTACTTTCGTGAAAGAAGGAGACCAGCGCCTTGACCATTTTCTCGTGGAATGCTTGCCAGAGTTTTCACGCTCACGTTTGCTTAAATTGATCAAAGAGGGGTTAGTAACTGTGGATGATCAGCCGGCTAAAAAAGCTGGGCAGAAGTTGCGTATGAGATCCAATGTGAATGTCTTAATTCCAGCCCCTGTTCCTACAGGCCTTGTGGGAGAGAATATACCGCTCGATATCATATTTGAAAACGATAACTTGCTAGTTATAAATAAGCCGGCTGGGATGGTGGTTCATCCTGCTGCCGGGCATGCTACCGGAACCCTCGTGCATGCTGTTTTGGGTTATGATCCGGCCATTGAAGGCATTGGAGGCGAAGAGCGGCCAGGTATTGTTCATCGGCTCGATAAAGATACCTCGGGCCTGATCTTGGTTGCAAAGAATGATCAAGCCATCCGCTGGCTGCAAGAACAATTCCAAGAACGAAAAGTAGAAAAGACCTATTTGGCCCTCGTGGATGGGGCCCCGCCAACACCCCACGGACGTGTAGAAGCGCCGATTGGCCGTGATCCCAAGTATCGCAAAAAGATGGGAATTATGCCACTAGGCAAGGGACGTAAAGCTGTGTCTGAATATGTGACTTTGGAATCATTTAAAAAACATACCCTGTTGGAGTTTTTTCCAAAAACCGGCAGGACTCACCAGATCAGGTTGCATTGTAAATTTATAGGATGTCCTATTGTGGGCGATAAGATTTATGGGTATCGTAAGCAAACTGTTGAAATTGACCGTCATTTCTTACACGCTACTAGATTGAAGCTCATCCTTCCGCTTGAAGAGCAACCGCAAACCTTTGAAGCGCCGTTGCCGGCGGAGTTGGAGGAGTTATTGGAAGAATTTAGAAGTGAGAAGTAGAAAAGGATAGTGTAGATATTTAGGGGGTAGTGAGGAGGCTGTAGCGCGCTAATGTTACGCGAAATGCCTGTTCACTACATTTTATTCTCTTACATCTTTTCCCAAACAGCTACCTTTTCACCAATAGGATATACCCATGAACTATATTGACCTACGCTCCGACACAGTCACCAAACCCACGCCAGAAATGCGCGAAGCCATGGCAGCAGCCGAAGTTGGCGATGATGTCTATGGTGAAGATCCAACCGTCAACCGTTTACAGGAGCTGTCCGCGGAAAAAACTGGTCATGAAGCTGGTTTGTTTGTCCCAACGGGCACAATGGGTAATTTATCGGCAATTTTGGCCCATTGCCAGCGCGGTGATGAGGTCATACTTGGGAAAAGCGCTCATACCTATTTATATGAAGCTGGGGGGTTATCAGTCTTAGGCGGCGTTCATTCTTGCCAGTTGCCTAATCAGCCAGATGGCTCTCTAGCGCTCGATGAAATTGAGGCTGCCATACGACCAGATGATCCCCATCAGCCGATTACAAGGCTGATCACATTAGAAAATACACACAACCATTGTGGTGGCACTTTTCAAACAGTAGCGTACATGCATAATATATCTGAGTTTGCGCATGCGCGTGGTTTAAAGGTCCATTTGGATGGTGCGCGCGTCTTCAACGCAGCAGCAGCACTTAATGTAGCAGTGAATAAATTAACTTCTCCAATGGATTCTGTTACATTTTGTTTGAGTAAAGGTCTTTCAGCACCAGTTGGCTCGGTTTTATGTGGCTCAAAAACCTTTATAGATAGGGCCAGACGCGCTCGTAAAATATTGGGTGGTGGTATGCGCCAAGCTGGGGTTTTGGCAGCTGCTGGAATTATAGCGATCGATAAAATGACATCTCGGTTGGGTGAAGATCACCTCCGCGCCCGCGTACTGGCTGAGGGCTTAACTAAAATTCCGGGCATTGAATTAGATGAAGGGACTCCCGCAACAAATATGATCTTTTTCAATCTAACTGACGAAGCAAATATGTTAGCCAATCAGTTAGCAAAAAAGTTGAAAGATATAGGGATTCTGGTTGGGGTGGATGGGGAGAGAAGGATCCGATTGGTGACTCATTTTTGGTATAAAGAAGATGATGTTGACAAAACCGTTAATGCGTTTAATACAATATTGAAATAACTTAATAAATTTAGGACTTGATCTCCTAATTTATCAAATTTAGATAATTAATCTCTGATATAATTTTATGAAAATAAACGCGTGGCGGAGATATTCAATAGCCCCGCACGCGTTATTTCTTGAATTAACCAATACCCAGGTGGATTATGCAAGCATTCTTTACAATTGAACAAATTGACGAGGTTACCGCGGCAGTTCGTGAAAAGATAAAAACTTCTCCCCGAATTGGAATTATTCTCGGTTCGGGATTAAACGATTTGGCTGCTTCCGTTGAAAATGCCGTCACTATACCCTATAGCGATTTACCACATTGGCCAAGATCTACAGTGGCAGGCCATGCGGGCCAACTTGTCGTTGGTGAATTAGAAGGGCAGCAAGTTTTGGTAATGCAAGGCCGAATACATTTTTATGAAGGTTACACAATGGGGCAAATCACAATTCCGATCCGCGTTATGGTGCGCTTGGGGTTAGAGATAATGATCGTTACAAATTCAGCCGGAGGCATAAATCAAGACTTTGTACCTGGAGATGTGATGCTTATCACCGACAACCTTAATTTGATGGGCATGACAGGTCAAAATCCACTGATGGGTCCCAACCTAGATGAACTGGGTCCCCGATTCCCAGACATGAGTCAGATTTATGATGCTGAGCTAAGTGAGCTGGCAAGGAGTAGCGCTGCAGAACGAGGCATAATATTAAAGGAAGGTGTTTATGTTGGATTATGTGGACCTTCTTTTGAGTCTCCAGCAGATTTACGATTCTTGCAAATGGTCGGCGCAGATGCTGTAGGCATGTCCACGGTCCCGGAAGTGATTATTGCCAAACACGGTGGGTTACGCTGCTTAGGGATATCAGGAATCAGCAATAAAGCCAGTTTGGATGGCTCATCAAAGACAACACATGAAGAGGTGATCGAAACAGGGAAAGTGCTCACACCGAAAATTGAAGCGATCATCCGTGGCGTATTGAAGGCCAGCTGACCCAAATAGGGCTGTAATAATGGGCGCTATATATCGTTTTTTTGCCTTATATGAAGGCTTGATTTATATAATACTGGCCTTGGCTGGATTGTTTGCATTCCGCTGGTTATGGAACGCATGGTTTGAATGGCGGCAAGCTATTTATAAACTCGAGCGAGAATTTGGATTGAGACGCCTAAGCCAGGCGCTCACCGTTTCATTATTTATCGTTATTTTATTCATCGGCGAGATAATCCTGGCATCATTTATTGCTCCTGCGTACCCATCTTCCGAGCTGTTCGAATCTCCAACACTGATTGACCAAATGCAACCTGAAGTGAATTTACCAGAAGACTCCGGCGGATTGTTGCCAGAAGGGACATTTGCACCTGAACCAGTAAATAGTTTTGCCAGCGGTTGTATCCCAGGGGAAATAAATTTAACCACACCTCAGCTTGGACAAGAAGTAAGCGGTTCAATTACCCTTGTGGGCACAGTCGATGTAGAAAATTTTGGGTTTTATAAATATGAGGTTTCACCTCAAGGTGCTGCAGCTTGGGCGACAATTTCTGCGGGTAGGGAAATTGTCAAAAATGGCGACATAGGCTTTTGGGATACATCAACCCTAAAACCCGGTGATTATCAATTGCGCTTGGAAGTAACCGATAATCAAGGGAATTCCTATCCGCCTTGCATCATCCCAGTTCGTGTACGAGCACCTTAACTTTTGGAGGCTTTATTTTGAGCAATGTGACAATTAGAGAAGCCGCTGCCCCCGATTTTCCTCGTTTGATGGGTTTTGACCATTCAAGTATTAGCGAATATGTCTGGCAGTTAGACTTACGAAAAGATAAAGGACAAGTGAATGTGGGATTTCGGGAGGTTCGATTGCCACGGGAAGTAAACGTCAATTATCCAAGAGATCCATTTTCCTTAGCTGATGATAATACCCAAAGAACTTTAACCCTAATGGCTCAAATTGGGGAAGATCCAGTGGGCTACCTTTGTATTATTGAGCATAGCAAAGAGACGACAGCCTGGATAACGGATTTGGTTGTGACTCCAACGCGTAGACGTTCGGGTGTAGGATCCTCTCTTTTATCTGCTGCGCAAGATTGGGCTTTGTCCAGAAGCGATAGCAATATCTTCCTTGAAATGTCTTCCAAAAATTATCCTGCCATTCGGTTTGCACTCAAATCTGGATTTGAATTCTGCGGGTATAATGACCAATATTATGTCACACAGGACGTAGCGCTATTTTTTGGGAGATCATTGTTGTAATTCCCTGGAATAATTATGTTTAACGGTTGGACCGACAGTTTGTTAGTGGGGCTACAAACCATCAATCAAATACTGACGGCGGGTATATCCATTACCGCCTTCTCGTTATTTTTATACGCATTATCGTTCAATCTACGCGACCGTGTGGCTCGTTCATTTGCGATCATTCTTCTTTGCGTTGTAGTTGTATTTACAACCGAAGCCTTACAAAATAAAGATGTTCCAACTTGGGGGATAAATCTGCTTTTACGCTTACAGTGGATTGGGATTGTTTTCTTACCAGCCGCCTACCTACATCTTTCAGATGCATTATTGGTGACAGCAGGACGTCCTTCGCGTGGTCGGCGGCGGTGGACAGTTCGATTGTTGTATCTTGTTTCGGCAGGATTCTTGCTCTTGTTGAGTACGGGTCAACTGGTCGGTACCTTTATTCCCGATGGGCAACCTGCTCCACATCTCGAACGGACATTTTGGACAGAAATTTTCACTATTTATTATATAAGTGTGATGGTTGTAGCGGGGATTAATTTTGCAAGAGCATACTCTCGCATGTTGACGCGCTCAGGACGACGCCGCATGTTATATCTGATGGCGGGCGCTACTGCGCCTGCGCTTGGATCATATCCATACTTGTTATATGGATATTCATTGGCTGCTAATTACCCACTAATATTTTGGGGTGTAGCTACAGGTATAAACTTGCTTGTAGGCGGGTTGGTAATTACAATGGCCTATGCAGTTGCCTTTTTTGGGGTCTCCTGGCCTGACAGACTAGTGAAAAGTCGATTGTTTAAATGGATTATGCGTGGCCCGGTCACTGCCTCTGTTGCTCTCGGTTTAATGACAATAGTTCGCCGTAGTGGCGGCCTTTTCTTTCAAACTGAATATTCTGTATTCGTTCCCCTGGTAGTAGTCCTAACTGTGCTATTGTTCGAACATTTAATAACTCTATTGGCTCCGCTTTGGGAACGCTGGCTATTTTTTGGAGGTGATCGGGCCGAGTTGCAACTATTGCAAAATATTGAAGAGCGCTTACTGACACGCAGTGACTTGCTCCAGTTTCTAGAAACAGTCTTGGCAGCTGTTCGTGATCATATGCAATCTCCGTCCACTTTTGTTGCTGCCTTAGAATCTGGCAACCCCTCATTGATCGTTATGGCAGGAAATCGAAGCTTAATTGATCAACAAGATTTGTCGGAGGCATTACATAAGGTCGAAACCACAAATGATGATGAACACAAGGAGTTCATTTGGGGAGATTATTGGATCCTACCCTTACGACAACGCCGTCAAAGTGATATGGACCAAGACGAAATTCCGCCATTGCTTGGATTTATGGGTGTAGCAATCAATTCAGATAATTCTACCGAGATCATTGAGGAGCAACGCAAAGCTTTATGGTTGTTGGCAGAACGTGCTGCATTTGCTCTTGAAAACCGGCAATTGCAACAACGTGTTTTCCGTTCATTAGAAGATTTACAACCAAAAATGGACATGCTTCAACGGCTGCGTGCCGCAAGTCGCTATGACTCGCGTGCAAATTTGCTCTCGGACGATTTGCCCCCAGACCCAGATTTTGCCAATTGGGTCAAAGATGCTCTTTCGCATTACTGGGGAGGCCCTAAATTGACCAATAATCCTTTGATCGGGTTGCGGATTGTCCGGAATTTAGCACGCGCCCAGGAGGGAAATACGCCTAATGCATTGCGTGCTTTGCTTCGCAAGGCAGTCAACCAGGCCAAACCCGAAGGCGATCGTAGATTTACAACAGAATGGATTCTTTATAATATTTTGGAAATGAAATTTATTGAGGGTCGTAAAGTCCGTGAAGTTGCGACTCGCTTGGCTATGTCTGAGGCTGATTTATATAGGAAACAACGTGTAGCCATTGAGGGTGTCGCCCGGGCAATCGAAGAAATGGAAAATGAAACCCAAAAAGTAGGGTAAGAATAACTCAAATTTATAAACCCCAAGACCGTCAAGAATACGGTTTTAGGAATAAAATTCGAGTTGACAATTTATTTTTTACAAGATGGAAAAACAAGAAAAAGATTGGCTTGATCGTTTTATGCAAATTAATTTGCATTTTGGTCGTGATGCAAGTGGTGTTATTTTGCTTGCAATCGCCCTAATGACTTTCTTGGCGATAATTGGCATCAGCCAGGGATCAGTACTGACTTTCTGGTCAAAATTTTTAACGGTTTGGTTTGGATGGGGGAGTTTCCTTGTTGCCCTATTACTTGGAATGGCAGGGATCAGATTATTACGCCGTGATCAAGATTCTTTCTCGCGTGAGATTGTTGCAAATAACACAGGAAAATTTATCTCTTTTACACTTCTCCTATTGATTACACTAAGCCTGCTATCTATTGTTGGGAGCAATTCTATCGAGCGGGCTGATTCCGGGTTGGACGGCGGACGGATTGGATGGGGCCTAGCGACGTTGGCTTGGATGTTTGCGGGCGATATTTGGGGAACGCTTATTTTGGCCGTGTTGTGGATACTGGCTGCAATGAGCACCTTCCAATTATGGAGCCGGATTGAACGATGGCTTTTAGGTCTGGCAGGCAACTCACCTGAATCCACTCCAATTGTTGATTTCGATAATGTACCTGAAGATGAGCTTGTCCCAGTTCAGAAAAAACTCAAATTGAAAAAGAAACCTAAACAATTGGCCCCGGAATTTCGAAAATCACTACGGATTCCAAAATCGCACGATAACCGCCCTGCCAAACCACCGCCTCGCAATGAGGAATTTCCACCCTTATCCATACTTTCCATTGGACGTACATCGCGCCCAGATGAACGATCAATCAATCAGACTGCGGGGTTAATAGAAAAAACTTTATCTGAATTCGGCATTCCAGCAGCAGTAATTGGATTTCGTGTTGGTCCTACGGTTACTCAGTTTGCTGTGCAACCGGGTTATATTAATAAGCCAGATTCTGTAGAAGAAGATTCAAAACAACTTAAAGTACGCGTAGCTCAGATTGCTGCGTTACAAAAAGATATTGCACTGGCTCTCTCAGCCGAGCGTTTGCGGATCGAGGCCCCAGTTCCCGGAAAACCATACGTTGGGATTGAAGTGCCCAACATGATAACCTCAGAAGTCCGATTACGGCCCCTGCTAGAGAGCGATGCTTTTTACAAAATGAAATCAACCATGGCCATAGCCATGGGCCGCGATATTTCTGGCGACCCTTTGGTTGCAGACCTCGCGCAAATGCCGCACCTTTTAATCGCAGGAGCTACCGGTTCAGGAAAATCAGTATGCATTACTGCGATTGCGGCCTGTCTGGCTATGAATAATTCCCCGCAAGCTCTACGATTGGTAATGATCGATTCAAAAAGGGTTGAACTCATGCGCTTTAATGGCTTGCCCCACCTTTATGGCAAAGTGGAAACCGATATCGACCGCATTATGGGTGTCTTACGTTGGTTAGTCGTTGAAATGGATAATCGCTATCGTTTGCTGGAATCCGCCAAGGTCCGCGACCTTAATGCATATAACCGAAAGCTCACTAGCCACGGAAATGCAATCGTATTACCACGTATAGTAGTTATCATTGATGAATTGGCCGATCTTATGATGTCGGCACCTGATCAAACCGAACATAATCTTGTTCGCCTAGCACAGATGGGGCGGGCCACTGGCATTCATCTTATTGTGGCAACACAACGCCCCAGCACGGATGTAGTTACTGGTCTTATCAAAGCTAATTTCCCCGCGCGACTCGCGTTTGCTGTTGTTTCAGGCATGGATTCTAGGGTCATTTTGGATGCGACTGGAGCAGAAAACTTGTTAGGGCGTGGTGATATGCTCTTTTTAAACCCAGAAATCGGATCCCCTTTACGAAATCAAGGTGTAATGGTTACGGACCTAGAAATAGAAAAACTTATTACGCACTGGCAAAAAGTTAGCGATATATCGCTTAATAATGAACCTCCTTGGGAAAAGTTATTGCAGGAACCTTCAGATGGCGCTGAAGAAAAATTGATAGAATCAGCAATTTCACTTGTTCAAGGTTCGCAACGTGCCTCTACTTCCTTGTTGCAACGCCGATTGCGAATTGGGTTTCCACGCGCAGCGCGCATATTAGATCAGCTCGAAGAAATGGGCATTGTTGGACCTTCTCAGGGTGGCGGTCGCGAACGTGATGTTTTGCTCGATGGCGACGGAGAATATGAATGAAATTTATTGCCAGAATGAAATATGATTATCGGGATAACAATGCCTAGTATTTGGCACCTCGAATTGAATGACTAGCAGGGAGGTTCCTTCGTGGAAAATAATAGTATTCGAACCCCAGTAACCCTTACTGATCGAATGCGTGTCTGGTTTAAATGGATTATAGATCCAATAGGTAGATTTTTCCTCAATATTGGAATGACACCTAATATGATGACAGCTCTTGGGATGATAGGTAATTTCCTAGGAGCATACTACCTTTCTCAGGGAAAATTTATGCAGGGCGGCTGGCTGATACTAATCTTGACTCCTATCGATGCTTTAGATGGCACCATGGCGCGCTTGCGTGGGGAACCAAGCGATTTTGGTGCGTTTGTCGACTCTATTAGTGATCGTTATGCAGAAATAGCAATCTTAGGGGGCATAATGTATTATTATGCCAATCAAGGCAACGCATTGGGTAGCACGTTAGCTTTTGCCGCTGCATCCGGCTCGGTATTGGTTTCCTATGTAAAGGCTCGTGCGGAAAGCTTGGAATACGAAGCCAAAATTGGTGTGTTGACTCGTGTTGAACGCTATTTGGTTTTGGCGCCTCTGCTAGTGTTTAACCTCCCTATGATTGCACTTTGGATATTGGCAATATTTGGGAATTTCACTGCTTTGCAGCGAATTTGGTTTGTTCGTCGTCAAGCACATGCCAACATGAAATAATCAATCAATAAAAAATTTTAAGGAACCAAATAATGCCCCAAGGATTTCAGTTAGGACCAATCTTCATTCGTTATTACGGAATAATTCTTATGGTGGGAACTTTAGCCGGTGCCTGGTTAGCTACTCGTATTGCCAAGCGAAGAAATCATGATCCGGAAATTGTGTGGGATTTATTGATATGGTTGATTATTGCTGGCATTATTGGCGCTCGATTATGGCATGTGTTTACACCCTCTCCGTCGGCTATTGCCGATGGACGCACTACGATATTCTATTTAACCCATCCATTCGACTTAATAAACTTGAGAAATGGCGGCCTAGGAATTCCCGGGGCAGTTATTGGAGGAGTAGCGGCCCTTTATTTCTATTCTCGTAAACATGGCTTGAATTTTGCAGAATGGACAGATATTAGCGCACCTTCCTTGGCATTAGGGCAAACGATAGGGCGCTGGGGAAATTTTGTTAATCAGGAGCTATATGGTGCACCAACCGACCTACCATGGAAGATATCGATTGATCCGGCCTATAGATTGCCAGGCTTCGAGGCTCAAGAGTATTATCATCCATTATTTTTGTATGAATCACTCTGGAATTTGGCAAACATGGGTCTGCTAATTTGGCTCTCATTTCGGTTTGGCAAACGACTAAAAAACGGAGACATTTTTCTCGTTTATTTGATCATATACCCGATTGGTCGATTTTTACTAGAATTTTTACGCTTAGACGCCTCAATGGTAGCCGGACTTAATGCAAACCAAACCTTTATGGCCCTTGTGGCTTTATTTTCAGTCTTGTTTTTGTTTTTACGTCATAGGGCTGAATTTATTAAATCTTAAAGGACTCATGTCCATTTAACATGTTTAAACATACCCGATTATGCTAAAGTTGTTGAATATATGATAGAAACACACGATCTTTCAAAACATTTTGGCTCTTTTCAAGCCGTTGATGGGGTTACATTATCGGTCAAACCTGGGAAGATATTGGCATTGCTGGGTCAGAACGGAGCGGGCAAGACTACTACAGTCCGTATGCTGACGGCTTTACTCTTTCCTACCCGCGGATGGGCGAAAGTAAATGGGTTTGATGTATTCAAACAACCCGCGCAGGTCCGCGCATCCGTTGGTGTTTTGACCGAACAACACGGAATTTACGTACGCATGACGGGAGGAGAATACCTCAATTTTTTTGGAGAGGTTTATCAGCTCGATTCTGCTGCACGGAAATCCCGTATTGATTATTTGATGGATTATTTTGGGTTATCCGAAGCCATCAATCAACGTGTAGGTGAGTATTCAAAAGGCATGCGCCAGAAACTTGCTTTGGCGCGTGCCTTAATTCATGAGCCACCGGTTTTATTGTTGGATGAGCCCACTTCAGCCATGGATCCGGAATCAGCTAAGTTAGTGCACGATGAAATCGGACGCTTAAAGTCATCTCAGCGTACGATTATTATTTGTACACACAACTTGGTGGAAGCAGAACAATTGGCAGATAGTATCGCCATAATCTACCGAGGAAAAATATTAATTACCGGTTCCCTCGATGAATTGAAGCAGCAAGTCTTAGGCCCAATAGAGTATGAGGTATTAATGTCTAAGCCTTGGCAGCCGCAGGGGCTGAACCTTCCTAAAGGCGTGACTTTGAATGGAATAAAGGGTAGCAGGCTCCGGTTCCATGTGGAGCGCCCGCAAGAGTTAAATCCAATATTATTGCACCAACTTACCAAATCCAATGCCCCCGTGGTAACCTTCCAGGAGGTACCTCAAAGCCTTGAACAGGTATATCTTAAAGTTATGGCTGACGCCCAAGCAGGGGAAGTTATCAACACGCATGAACCCGCAATCACTCAGGAAGTAGACCTACTATGAGTTGGTTTTCTCCTGTATGGTTTGTGACGAAGCGTGAATTACGTGACCAACTTCGTGATTGGCGTATCTTATTCCCGTTGATTGTGCTTACGTTTTTATTCCCTATATTAATGAATGAAGTCGCCCGTTCCGCAGTTGAGTTTGTGTCGCGCTTTGGCGGGACATTACTTGTTGACCGTCTCGTGCCATTTTCTATGTTGATAATTGGGTTTTTTCCAATCACGATCTCCTTGGTTGTAGCATTGGAATCCTTTGTGGGTGAGAAGGAACGTGGAACCATAGAACCCTTGCTTGCTACGCCATTAAAAGATTGGCATATATATTTTGGAAAATTACTAATCGGTGTGCTTACACCTTTGGTTGCCAGCCTTTCAGCCATATTGTTTTACTTGATTATAGTCTCCCGCCAAAGAATAGAATTGCCTGAGCCATCCGTTATGGTCCAATTGTTCACATTGACTATCGTCCACGCGATATTAATGGTTAGTGCAGCAATTGTGATCTCGGTCCAGTCTACTTCGGTTAGGGCAGCAAATTTACTGGCCTCATTTATCGTTGTTCCCGTGGCAATTTTAATGCAAGGAGAGAGTGCGCTCTTGTTTTGGGGAAATGACCAAGTGCTCTGGTTGGCTGTAGCGGGCGTTGTAATTTTGGCAGGATTACTCATTCGTATCGGTTTGGCACACTTCCAACGTGAATACCTTTTAGGACGTGAAATTGATGTATTAAACTTCCGCTGGATTTTGGAAACATTTAGCAAATATTTTGTCGGTGAGACCAATTCGCTTTGGAAGTGGTATAGGGTTGTCGTTTATCGAGCCTTGGTAAAGTTATGGGTCCCAGTTGGAATTATGGTGATATTGGCCGTGATCACATTTTGGGCTGGATTTCAATGGACTGTGACCACTATACCTGAATTGATGGACTTGGCAGCTCCGGAATTATTAGAGACAATCTCAGATCGGTTGAGTGAATCGACAAATTTAATTGGATTAGGACAAGATATTTCTGCACCATTCCTCTTTACACATAACGTTCGTGCCGTAGGAATTATTTTGTTAGCGGGATTGGTTTCCTTTAGCGTGCTGGGTTTGGTGATATACATACTAAATCTGAGTATCATTGGTGCATTGTTAGGTGTATTTAATTTGTTGGGATTTGCTCCCATAAATCTTGCTCTATTTGGTCTTTTACCCCATGGAATTTTCGAAATTCCGGCATTGATTTTATCAAGTGCAGCTATGCTTCGTATTGGAGTTATGCTGGTAACTCCCCAGGTCGGACGCTCATTAGGTGAAGTAGTCATTGATCTGTTGGCCGATTGGACAAAGATCGCAGTTGGAATCGTGATTCCATTATTGTTCATTGCCGCTTTGATTGAGGCGTATATAACACCTGCGCTCCTAACTTACGGTTTATTGAATTAGAATTGATTTGAGAAAATTTATGGCAAAGTTGATCATCTTGGGCACGTCTAACGCTGTCTCCGCAAAAGATCACGAAAATACACATATGGTTCTTGTGGGTCAAGAACGGATTGTCATGGTGGACTGTGTGAATAATCCAATTCATCGTTTGGAGAAATCAGGTGTTGATTTCATGGATTTGACCGATATAATTCTGACCCATTTCCATCCTGATCACGTATCAGGCGTGCCACTACTCCTAATGGATATGTGGCTCCAGGGACGCACAAAACCGATCAATATTTATGGGTTACATCACACACTGGACCGAATGGAACAATTAATGACAATGTACGCCTGGGAAGACTGGCCAATTTTTTTCCCTGTAGCATTTCAGCGCCTTCCTGACAATGAAAAAACACCAGTGCTGGCATGTGACGAATTCAAAATTCTGTGCTCACCAGTACACCACTTAGTTCCTACAATTGGTCTGTTATTTGAATTTAAGAATGATAAAAAGTTGGCTTATTCTTGTGATACGGAACCTTGTGAAGAAGTTATCCGCCTAGCAGAGGGAGCCGATGTATTAATCCATGAAGCAACAGGCGCATCAATGGGCCATTCTTCTGCTGAACAGGCCGGTCAAGTAGCTGCTCAGGCTGAAGTTGACACCTTATATTTAATCCATTATCCGACAGGAAAATATACGAATAAAAATATAATTACCGAAGCCCAAAAAACCTTTCAGAGAGATGTTAGTTTAGCAACCGATTTTATGACCCTTGACTTTTAACAAAAATTTGCTACATTAAGTCAATCGCGGAAATTTGCAAGTTCTTCTACCAACCTAAAATAAACTGTTCCCACTCCGTAAATACGGTCAAGTGACGACCATACATATACATTGCATTTGCCACTGGTTCTTTTGGTTTCCGCAATAAGGTCATATGTACTTCTTTTAATCTACGACCGCCCTTGCGGTGATTGCAACTCGGACAAGCCGCTACTACGTTTATCCAAACGTGTTTTCCACCTAAATGCTTTGGAAGAATGTGATCGACTGTGAGAGCCGTATTTTTTTGTCGGCAATATTGGCAGGTATAATTATCGCGTCTAAACACCTCACGACGCGTCAACTTGACTCGCGGACGTGGTCGACGGATCATGTATTCGAGACGAATAACTGAAGGACGAGGGAAAAGTTGGCTAATTGTGTGAATGTGTCCGCGCCCATTGATAACCATGGCAGCCTTTTCTGTTAGAAGCAAACCGATGGCTCGTCGTAAAGTGCATACATTAATTGGTTCAAAATTTGCATTTAAGACCAGTACTGGCTCGTGCATGGCGTCTCCACAATAGCGGTGATTATAGCACAATCGATTTTCAAGAGATTTTGATATGAAAGTTCTACTGGCTGGTGGTTCTGGTTACATAGGAAGCCATCTGATTAAGTCCTTGATTGCAGACAACCATGATGTTTCCATTCTCTCTCGCAACCCCAGCAAGAAGATCAAAAACGCGCATATTATTTTATGGGATGGCGAGACACTAGGAAAATGGCAACAATATGTCGACAAAATGGATGCTGTAGTCAATCTTTGCGGTCTGAGTACAAGCAATTGGCCTTGGACAAAACGCAAAAAACAAAGATTTCTTGATTCACGCATCATCCCGGGACGTATACTTGCTACCGCTATAAAAAACGTCTCTCAACCACCAAAGGTCTTCATCCAAATTTCTGGAATTAACCATTACGGACTAACTGGAGAGGGCATTGCGGACGAATCAACCCCACCTGCGAGCGATTACCTAGCGCAGTTAACGGTTTCCTGGGAAAATTCTACAAAACCAGTTCAAGAGGTTGGAGTCCGCCATGTCGTATGTCGAACTGCGGTTGTTTTATCCAGAGATGCATTATTATTAAGGTTGATGGCCCTACCAGCAATATTGTATTTTGGTGGACGAATTGGGGATGGGAAACAACCTATGCCGTGGATCCATCTCGCCGACCAAATAGCTGCAGTCCGATTTCTGATCGAAAATTCGGATTCGGAAGGAGCGTATAATCTTATTTCTCCAGATACTACCTCGAATTACGATTTTACTCGCACGCTCTCAAGTATCTTACAACGACCATATTGGTTTCATCTACCTGAAAGGTTAATCCAGGTCGTGCTTGGTGAAATGAGTGTCTTGGTTACACAAGGTCGTTATGCTAAGCCAAAACGATTATTAGATGAAGGTTTCGGTTTCCGATTTGCAAATCTCAATAATGCACTAAATGACATATTCAAAATGAAACAACGATAAGAGGAGAAAAAATGTCAAAACGTCCTTACTTGGTTTTAGTAATATTAACTTTAGTTATTCTCGCTTGTGCGTCGCCTCTCACCCTAAATCCCACAGCAACCAATGCCCCCATATCAACAGAGCTTGTAAGCACACAGGAAATTCCTGTTTTTACTCAAGAAGTAAACCCTTCAGCGACACCATTAATTGCTACTTCATATCCAACAACTGGCGCAGAATCGATATCTCCCAAACAAGTTGTGAGCGGAATCGAAGTTCGCGTGGAGCGAGCCTGGCTAGATGGCAAACATTTATATGCCGATGTATGTTTTACACTTCCTGATTTAACCGATTGGACGATTTGGAAAGCAAATTTAAAATACGATGATGTTCTCGTGGAGGAATATGGGACTACCTTCCTTAGCCTGGAAGAATCAGAAGAAGCAGGAAAACCAGGCTCAAGGTGTGATAAATTAGAATTTTACGTACCGCCAGATTCTGAATTGACAACTGTGGTTGTGAACATTGGATCAATCGCTTCCTATCCCCGTGCTGGGGAATATTGCACTATTTATATGCCCAAAATTCAGCAGGCATTCATTGATCGCGATGTGGCTATCACCTTGGAGTGCAATGACGTCAATGGAGTTGAGATCATGCAGATAGTCAGTAAGCCCGAGTCGATGAGTCAAGAAGAAGCCGAGCAATTGGTTTATAGCGACGAATTCTTTACAATCAAAGGGCCCTGGGAGTTCAGCTTCGACTTAAGCCCATAAGTTATTGTATAATATTGCGGAAATTAAATAGGGTTAAAGATATGGACTGAAGAATGCCTATTATTGTCCGCGGTGCTGAACAACATATATTATTTCAATTTGCGCATCATGGGTCTTTAATCCGTGGTGCGCTTTTTTCAGGAGGATTCATTGAAAATCGATGAACAAGTAAGCTTGTTGATGCAGGGTACCGAGTATGGCGATGAAGAACTAAAGCAAGCTATGACGAGGGAACTACGTAATCGACTCGTTGAAGCCCAGAAGGAAGGGCGTCCTCTGCGGGTGTATTGTGGGTTTGATCCCACTCATGTTGATTTACATTTGGGGCATACGATCCCAATGCGTAAAATGCGCCAGTTTCAAGACCTGGGTCATGATGTCACTTTTTTGATCGGGAATTACACTGCTCTTATCGGCGATCCATCTGATAAGAATAAAGCCCGTCCAATATTGACCGAGGAACAAGTTAAAGAAAACTCGAAAACCTACACGACCCAAGCGTTCCGGGTTTTAGACCAAGACAAGCTAAAAGTACGTTATAACGGGGAGTGGCTATCTGAGCTATCCTTATTAGACTTGATTCGGCTGGGGCAGAATTTTACTGTGCAGCAGTTTTTGGCACGTGAAAATTTCTCCAAGCGGTTAAAAAAAGGGGAACCCATTTACTTACATGAAACTTTCTATGCCCTGATGCAGGGTTATGATGCGGTTGCACTGGAAACGGATGTTCAAATCGGTGGCACAGACCAACTTTTTAATATCATTGTCGCCGGGCGCAAACTCCAAGAAGCTCTTGGTCAGAAACCGTTGGTAGGTGTGATTTGTGGAATTTTGCCGGGTACTGATGGTGTCCAACGAATGTCGAAATCGACTGGAAATATCATACCAATACACACAGACGCACAAGACATGTATGGAAAGGTTATGAGCCTTTCAGATGATGCTATGTCTAAATACTTCAGATTAGTAACACGATGGTTACCAGAAAAAATCAAAGCTATCGAAAAAGATTTAAAAGCTGAAAAATTGCATCCACGCGATGCAAAGATGTCTCTTGCGCGAGAGGTTGTAAGTATTTTTTATAGCGAGGATCAAGCATCAGAAGCTGAGCAGGCATTCGTGAGTCTGTTTCAAAAAAAGAAGGCACCTGAAAATATGCCAAAGTATCAATTGCAGGAAGGGGATACGATTTTAAGTGTTTTAATGGGAGCAGGTTTGGTTTCAAGCAAGAACGAAGGTCGGCGTTTAATCGATCAGAAAGGTGTGCGATTAGATGGCATAACGCTAGAACATGCAGATGAAATTTTTCCGATTCAGGGTGTGTTACAAGTGGGCAAACGGCGGTTTGTGCGGGTGGAATAAACGAAAAACCGCTAAAAAGTACAAAAATTGTAGCTATAGGGTGTTGAATAGGGTGTTGAATAGGGGGTGGGAGGGGAGATTAATAAAAAAGCGACCCTTCTAAAGGTCGCTTTTGAGGCGTCGACGGGATTCGAACCCGTGATCAGGGTTTTGCAGACCCTTGCCTTACCAGCTTGGCCACGACGCCAGGCTTTTCTTAAAAATCAGAGCGGGCGACGGGATTCGAACCCACGACCTTCTCCTTGGCAAGGAGACGTTCTACCACTGAACTACACCCGCATCAATCGGCCTCGAGTTGCACTAGCCATGAGTACCAAGAGTGCCGAGAGTCAGAATCGAACTGACGACACCGCGATTTTCAGTCGCGTGCTCTACCAACTGAGCTATCTCGGCCTACTATAAGTTTGTTAAGCGTCCAGGATTTTACTTGTTGATAGTTAGAATGTCAAGCAACTGACCTTATTATATCGTAAAACGCATTATTTCTTGGGATTATTTGTGGTGAGAGAGCCATCTAAAACTATAAATGATATCCCGATATGCTCTTTTCCTTTCCAGCATCATTATTTCTCTGGTAGAATAACGCCTTAAGGGTTTTCGGCTCGTAAACGCGTCCTTTCACGCACTCTCTTACTTGCCCAACCTACGGTCATTAGTAACAAAAAATTAATTTGAAGGAGAACGTATACAATGGTTCGTATTCGATTTCGCCGCGTTGGTCTGAAGGGACAACCTTCCTACAGAATCGTTGCAGCGGACAAGGAAAGCCCTCGGGATGGACGCTTTCTTGAAATTCTAGGTTTTTATAATCCTCGAACGAAACCGACCACCTTAAAGGTTAAGGAAGATCGTGTATTCCATTGGATGGAACATGGCGCCAAACCAACCGAATCTGTGGAACAGGTATTTAAATCGGCTGGCGTACTTGACCGATGGGTGCGGTATAAAAAGGGAGAAGATAAGGAAATCTTGATGAAAGAAGCTGCTGAGGCTGAAGCGGGTCGCAATACATCGGATAAGACCCGCCACGATTGAATTATTAAATATTTGCGTAGAGACAAGGTACCCCTCGATTCCGGGTATGTCTCTTAATTGGAGTACCGTATGAAGGCTCTCGTTGAATATATTGCGAAATTGCTAGTTGATCATCCAGATCAAGTTGAAGTACATGAGATTCAAAGTGATAATCATGTACGGCTTGAGTTGAGCGTTGCCAAAGACGATATGGGTCGTGTTATCGGTAAAAAAGGGCGGGTAGCAAATTCTATTAGAGCGCTATTGCGGGTGGCCGCTGAACGTGATGGAAAGCAAGCCACGTTGGATGTTACCGAACCTAGATGATTTCTAAAAAGATCCTACCAATAGCAGAAGCAGGCTCGCTGATAGATAGCGAGCCTGAATATTTAGAGGTAGGTTTGATTCGCCGCCCGCACGGATTAAAAGGTGAAATGTTGCTGGTTTATAAAAATGATTTCACTCAGCCACTCGATTTGGGTACATCTATCTTTTTAGGCGACCACTATCAATCGATGGAAATTAGCAGTAGTCGTCCGCATTTGAAGGGGCATTTGGTGCGATTTTCAGAAGTTAATGATCGCGAACAAGCAGGATTATTCCGAAATACCCGAGTCTATATCCCATTCGAAAAGCGCCCAGTGCTACCAGAGGGCGAGTACTATCATGATCAATTACTCAACTTGAATGTTGTTTCAGACGAAGGAAGAGAGCTTGGAAGGATAGCAGATATTATAGTGACCGGTGCAAATGATGTTTATGTGATAAAAGGCGAGGATGATCAAGAAATTCTTATTCCTTCTATTCCGTCGGTCATTCTAAACGTGGATCTTGCAAATCATTTAATGGAAGTGCATTTGTTAGAAGGTTTGATATAAATCGTTTTGGGGGGTGTCCTTCCGGTGGATGACAAACGCTATTGGATTGGATTTACACTTGTGAAGGGGATCGGTGCGGTTCGTTTCAAACGTCTTTTGGACTATTTTGGTGATGCTGAGTCTGCCTGGGGAGCTGATGCGGCTGATTTAATGGAAGCAGGTTTGAGCCCGAAGCTGACCGAACGATTCGAATCGGTCCGTGATAATGTTGATTTGTCCCAATTGTGGGAACAAACTCTTTCTCAAGATATCCAAGTTATAACTTGGGCAGAACAATCTTATCCTAAACGGTTGATGGAAATCGACCAACCGCCGCCTGTGTTATATTTACGCGGCTCTTTGTTGCCAGAGGATACTTGGGCGGTAGCAATCGTCGGGACTCGCAGAGTGACTCCTTATGGACGTCAGGTCACCGAGGAAATCGCTTCTTATTTGGCAAGCAATGGTTTTACTATCATTAGCGGTCTGGCTAGAGGTGTAGATTCAATAGCCCATAGCGCGGCGCTAAAGGTAGGTGGCCGTTCATTGGCGGTGCTCGGCTCAGGCGTTGACCGTATTTATCCACCCGAAAATCGCGCGCTTGCAAATCAAATTATGGAGCAAGGTGCCCTATTAAGTGACTATGCCCCTGGAACACCACCTGAAGCTTCTAATTTCCCGCCACGTAACCGCATCATTTCAGGCCTTTCGATGGCTGTGGTTGTTATTGAAGCCGGTAAAACCAGCGGCGCATTGATTACCGCGGAATTTGGTGCAGAGCAAGGCCGTGAAATATTTGCAGTGCCAGGAAATATCCTTGCACCTCAGAGCAAAGGAACAAATAAGTTGATCCAACAAGGCGCACAGCCATTGCTCAGCGCGAGTGATATTATGCAGGCATTGAATATTGCTCAAATTGGCCAACATAAAGCTGCTCGCAAGGTCTTGCCGGCAGATGATTTGGAAACTCAAATTCTCAAAACGATGGGTGAGGCCCCTTTGCACGTAGATGAATTGCGTAATCAAATTGGTTTGCCTGTCGAGACGGTTTCGGCAACGCTCATAATGATGGAATTAAAAGGAATGGTTCGTCAAGTAGGAAATATGCAATACATTTCGGTACGTGAGGTACAATCCGATTATTTGGTGAATGATGAGTAATATGGATCATACCTATGCTGTGATTATGGCAGGAGGTAGTGGGACCCGATTATGGCCTGTATCACGTCGCAGCCATCCGAAACAATTAATATCATTAGTAGAAGATCAATCTTTGTTTCAGAGTACGCTTATGCGCCTCGAAGGCCTATTGCCCACTGAGCGCATATTAATTGCTACAGTTATGGATCAGGCGAAGGATTTACAAGAACAAGCCCCAAATTTGCCCAAGGAAAATTTTTTACTTGAACCCTCACCACGTGGTACAGCCCCAGTGATTGGATTGGCTGCAGTTGTTTTACAAAAACGAGACCCACAAGCGGTGATGGTTGTTCTTCCTTCAGACCATTACATTCAAAATCGAGACCTGTTTTACAAATTAATTCGAGTCGGCGTAGATGTAGCTCAAAAAAAATATCTTGTTACAATAGGCATAACCCCAACCTATCCTGCAACGGTTTATGGATATATTCAGCGCGGAGAAAAATTAGCTGAAAAATTTGGGCACCCTGCCCATAATGTTAAACGCTTTAAAGAAAAGCCCAACGATAAACAGGCGCACCAAATGCTAGACTCAAAAGATCATTATTGGAATTCTGGTATGTTTATCTGGCGAACGGATACCATTTTGAAAGAAATTGCCCACCAGATGCCTGATTT
>JASJYH010000038.1 GCA_030123675.1 Anaerolineae bacterium
AACTTTGAACGTGAACTTAACAATTGACTTATGAAAGAGGTCTAATATGCCACCCAATACATATCCAAGGCCTTCATGGATTGAATACCCGGTAACATCCGGGAATAAGGCAAGGACAAAGAAACCTGCTTGTAATATGTCCAAGTAAAAATTTCGGGTTGCCCGCATCCCTTTTTTCATTTTAATAACTTGTGCCATCCGCTACTCCTTATAAAATAAGTATTACGACAACACAATTATAGAAATTGGATCTGGAGAAAATCTGGAGAAAAACTGGAAATTTTGTGGAAATATGGGTGCTAAAATATTGTTTTCTAATCAATATCCCAATCCACTAAATTGACGGGAGTGCTTAAACTCAATTACATACTGTCTTTTGGGAGGGTGACATGTTAATTATGTTCTCGGTATGAGGCTCTCAAAATTGACTTATAACTAAATTGTTATTGGCGTCGTATAATAAATTTAACAATCATTGATGTCAGCAACATTCATCAATCAATTCCTATCGAGCGAATTATTCTGTGAGAAATTATGTTCAATCTACCTAATGACGAGATTCTGCCCCTTTCGAAGGAGCATGTATTTTATACATGGTCTGCGCAAGCCGAAGTCGACCCCATCCCGGTGAAGCGAGCGGAAGGAGTTTATTTCTGGGATTCCAGTGATAAGCGCTATTTAGATTTCAATTCGATGACCATGTGTGTAAACGTTGGTCATGGAGAAAAGCGGATTATCAAGGCAATTCAGGAACAAGTGGCGGAATTATCTTATGCAGCCCCTGGGATGACTACAAAAATCCGGGCGCTAGCCAGCAAAGCAGTTGTTGATATATCACCCCAAAAAGCCCTGAGTAAAATCTTATTTACATTGGGTGGCGCAGATGCAAACGAAAATGCGATCAAACTTGCACGTGGATTTACCGGCAAGCATAAAATTCTTGCCCGATATCGGTCGTATCACGGGTCTACTATGGGGGCCATGGCGGCTACAGGAGACCCCCGCCGTCAGAACTGGGAACCATTGACAATGCCCGGCGTGGTCCATTTTCTGGATCCATACCGTTATCGCTCTTCATTTCATCGCACCAACCCAAACATCTCTGAGTCTGAATTTGCACAGGATTATATAAATCACCTAGAGGAAATCATCATCTATGAAGGACCCCAGACCATTGCGGCGGTATTAATTGAACCTGTTACCGGAACAAACGGCATCATCATCCCTCCCGATGGATACCTGGGTGGTGTGCGCTCTCTTTGTGGAAAATATGGGATTGTTATGATCGCAGACGAAGTTATGTCGGGTTTCGGTCGGACTGGCAAATGGTTTGCAGTTGAACATTGGAATGTTGTCCCGGATATTATGACCATGGCCAAGGGTCTCACCTCTGCGTATGCACCTTTGGGGGCAGTGGCAATGAAACCGGAGATCGCGGCCGCATTTGATGAGCGTGCATTCGCATCTGGTCTTACCTATAGCTCGCATCCAGTCTCATTGGCAGCGGCAATGGCTAATATTCAGGTAATTAGGGAAGATAAAATCGTCGATAGGGTAGCAAGCCTGGGGCCGGTTTTGAAGCGCATGCTGTCGGAATTGGCGGAGAATCACTCTTCTGTGGGCGAAGTCCGCAGTATAGGCCTCTTTGGAATTTTGGAATTGGTAAAAAATAGAGAGACGAAAGAACCAATGTCCCCCTGGAATAAATCTAGCTCAGAGATGGATGCCTTAAAAAAATATTGTTGGGACAACGGGCTTTATGTGGTAACCCACTGGCATACTATCTTGATCATCCCACCCTTGATTATTACCGAGCAACAATTAGAAGAGGGGTTCCAGGTCTTGGATAAAGCACTGGATATCACGGATAAAGCAGTAGATTAACCAGCTCGAGCATTGTTTGGCATGGGTATTAAATAACTGTCCCATTTCATTACTAGATGGTAGAGCTGGTTGAGTAGAATGACAGCTTTATCGTCAATCGTATCGAAACCAAACGAGTTGACAAAATTGTCTTTTTCTCATAAATCGCTTCGATTTCGATACACTACGGCACGAAAATGCTGTGCCGCAGCTACTCAATCTCCGCTATCACAATAATGTAAATAGACAAGTTATTTAATTCCGGTTCCTTAGCATGGGTATTACAAGAGTGCTCCTTTAAATTCTATTGCGAAGTCCTTTGCGGCGGATATTGGATTATTGCTTTTCCCGATCGCGCGGATACATGCAGTCCCGACAATAACTCCATCTGCAATGGCGCCAACAGCTTTGGCGTGTGCCGGTGTGCTGATGCCAAAGCCCACACATACGGGAACTGATGTTTGTGCGCGCACCTGTGAAATCAGTGTAGGCAGTTCGGCAGGTACTTCTTTTCTTTCACCGGTAACGCCCGTCACGCTGACCAGGTAAATGAACCCCTGCGCATCTTTTGTAATAGTTGCCATTCTATCCGCAGGAGTGGTCGGCGCAAGCATTCTGATTAATGGAAGAATTGATCCTTTCCGATTTGGTTTTTTCTTGGCTGCTGTTTCGAATTCACCTGCTTCCTCAGGAGGTAGATCGGGAATAATAAATCCGTTGATCCCGATTTTTGCCGCTTCAGAAATAAAGTTTTCCAGTCCGTATGCCAGTATGGGATTGTAGTAGCCCATCAATATTAATGGGATCGTCACGCCGCGTTTGCGCAGTTCTGCAACCGCTTCTAATGCTCGGGGAACGGTTATGCCCTGTTCGAGGGCTTTTTGGGTTGCTTTTTGGATCACAGGCCCATCGGCGAGCGGGTCGGAGAAAGACAGGCCAACCTCGATAATATCCGCACCATTTTTCGCAAGGGCTTCGATCACGTCAATGGAGGTCGGAATATTTGGATAACCTATTGGAAAATAGGGCATAAATATTGGAGTTTTAATAAATGCTTTATCGAGATCAATCATAAGTTCCTCTAATATAAAATTAGGGAGGGTATTATTTTTCCCTATTTTTCAATCCCTAAGAGATCGGTTACGGTATCCAAATCCTTGTCTCCACGCCCGGAAAGGTTTATTAAAATCACTTGGTCTTTTCTCATTTTGGGTGCCCGTTTGATTGCTTCTGCCACAGCGTGTGATGACTCTAATGCTGGAATAATTCCTTCAGTTTTGCAAAGGAGGGAGAATGCTTCCAGCGCCTCTTCATCGGTTGCATATGTGTAAGAGGCCCGTTCCAGATCACGTAAATGTGCATGTTCAGGGCCGACCGCAGCATAATCCAAACCGGCTGAGATGGAGTGTGTATCAGCGATTTGTCCATCCTGATCTTGTAATACAAAGGTTCGGGTTCCATGGATAACCCCGATCCGTCCTTTTGATGGGTCTCCAAAGCGCGCAGCATGTTTCCCTGATGAAATCCCACTTCCGCCGGCCTCTACACCAATGAGTTCGACATTTTCGTCGTCTATAAAGCCGCTAAAAATACCGATCGCGTTTGAGCCGCCACCAACACAGGCAATAATCGTATCTGGCATGCTGCCTGTTTCCGCTTTAATTTGGACCTTGGCCTCGCTTCCGATCACAGATTGAAATGTGCGTACCATGGTTGGGTAAGGATGGGGCCCAAGCGCAGAACCCAGCAAATAATGAGTATCGCGCACATTTGTTACCCAATCACGAATGGCCTCATTAATTGCATCCTTCAATGTTTTTGTTCCGCTTGTTACAGGACGAACCTCAGCGCCCAGGATCCGCATTCGGAAAACGTTCGGCTTCTGACGAGCAATGTCCACTGTGCCCATATAAACTACACACTCTAAACCAAGCAATGTGGCTGCTGTTGCCGCTGCAACGCCGTGTTGGCCGGCACCGGTTTCAGCAACGATCCGTTTTTTGCCCATGCGTTTTACCAACAAGGCTTGCCCAAGCGCGTTATTAATCTTGTGGGCCCCAGTGTGGGCCAGATCTTCCCGCTTCAGGTAGATTTGGGCACCACCTAGATGTTCAGATAGTTGACGGGCATACGTTAACGGCGTCGGTCGCCCAACGTAGGATGTCATGAGTTTGTCGAATTCCGCTTGAAATTCGGGATCTTCTTGCGCAGATATGAATGCGCTTTCTAACTCAATCAACGCTGGCATCAGCGTTTCTGGAACGAACTGACCGCCATAAGGACCAAATTTAGTTGGAAGACTTGTTGTCATTACAGCTCGAAGCCTCAATTTGTTTGAGAATCATTAAAATTGGATGGACTTATTTTCTGACGAGTCTAATATTAAATCTCAATATTTTGAACTGCCTGCACAAAATCATTCATTTTTCGCGCGTCTTTCTTGCCCGGGCTTGCTTCCACGCCAGAGGCCACATCCACTCCCCAGGGGTTGACCTTCCGCACCGCTTCCGAAACGTTTTCCGGGTTTAGCCCGCCTGCTAATAATAGCGAATAATTCTTTGCTAATTTGGCAGCCGCATTCCAATCGGAGACAATTCCTGTGCCGCCATATCTCCCTTTGACAGCAGCATCAACCAAAAACGTAGGCGATTCTTTGCGAGCGTATGTAACGATTTGCGACTCGTCAGGAATACCGCGGAAGGCCTTAAACCCTTTCCCATTGAGAGCAGCAACCAATTCTGGTGCTTCATCACCGTGAAGTTGTGCCATATGCAGGCCTGTAGAATCCAATATTGCTTGGATCTCATCTAATGATGAATTGACGAAAACGCCAACTCGCTTAACATCGCGGCTATTCTTTATAAATCCCTCCACAATCTCAGCACATTTTCCGGGAGTAATATACCGGGGTGATTTTTTGTAGAAGTTGAAACCTAACAAATCTGCGCCGGCTTTGATTGCGTCAAGGGCATCAGGTAGATTGGTTAGCCCGCAAATCTTGACTCTGATCAAACCTACTCCTGGGAAAGTACGGAATTAATCTTTTCAGGATTTACGTTCGAAAGTTCTCTAACTTTCGCAGCAATATCAGGAGCGGTGACCAGGGCCTCACCGACAAGGATAGCATCTACGTTTGCTTTGCTTAGCCGCATAACATCACTTGCATTGAAAATACCTGATTCAGAAACTACTGTTATGCCTGGTTGAATTAACGGACGCAATTGCTCGGTAGTTTGGAGTGAAACTTTGAACGTAGTCAGATCCCGATTATTAATCCCGATCAGTTGGATATCGTTCAACCGTAATACGCGTTCGGTCTCTGCTTCATTATGAACCTCAACAAGGGGGGTCATTTCCAACCCTAATGTCATAGCGTGCAGGTCGGCAAAATGCGAGTCGTCTGTCAATACAGCCGCAATGAGCAAGACGGCGTCAGCACCATTTGCACGTGATTCGTAGAGTTGGGTTTCATCAATTATGAAATCTTTTCTTAATAGGGGTTTTGTAACTGCGTCCAAAGAGCTGAGAGTTTTCAGAGTATGGATGTGTCCCATGAAAAAATTTTCATCTGTAAGGATCGATATAGCGGCGGCACCATTTTTCTCATAAATAGTAGCGGTTTCGACTAGGTTTAAATCTGGTGCAAAAATGCCTTTGGATGGACTAGCACGCTTGAGCTCGGCGATCAATTTCACTGGATTTTCTAGCCCATGACGTGTTATCGCACTGAGAAAATCCTGTGGTGAAGGACTTTGTTCGGCTGCATGTCGTAAGGTTGGTGCATCAAGTGCGTCGATTTCCAACTGTTTGTTTTTGAGAATTTTCTTTAGAATATTTTCCATAAATTTCACGGTAGATAACCACTGTGCGGACAAAATTTGCACAAGCGCCTACGCCCGGAATATTATCCCGTGTTACAAGTCCAAAGCTGACGATATGCGGCTGGCCTGCCTGTCGAGGGTTTTTGCGATTTTCATATTCGATTATGTATTACGCAAAGGATGCGCTGAACTCCACTAAGGCATTCAGTTTTTCCTGAGCCTTACCATCCTCAATAGAAGCTGTTGCTTCACTCATAGCAGATTTAAAATCACCTGTTTCGGCAGCCATAGCAGCTCCGGCATTTAGTACAACCGCATCACGGCGGGCACCTTTTAGTTTTCCGCTGAACAAATCACGCATCATGGTAGCTGATTCTTCTGCGGTGCCCCCCTTAAGATCTTCGATAGTTGCCTTTGGCATGCCGAATTCAGCAGGGTCTAAATCGTAGGTGCTAACAGCTCCATCTTTGAGATGGCTGACACGGTTGGGGCCGCATGGTGTCAGTTCATCTGTGCCGCCATTTCCGTAGACCACAAGAGCCGCTTTACTCCCAAGATCATTTAGCACATGGGCGAGCGGTTCGGTCAGGTCTGGATCGAAGACACCGGTCAATTGGATATCGGCATTTGCAGGATTGGTGAGCGGACCCAGAATATTAAAAATCGTGCGCTGGGCGATCTCTTTGCGCGGGCCGATTGCATATTTCATCGCAGGGTGGAATTTGGGCGCAAACATGAAGCCAATCCCAATTTCGTCAATCGCTTTGCCAACTTGTTCAGGGCTTAGTTCAAGGTTGACTCCCAAAGCGGCAAGCACATCAGCGCTGCCACATTTTGAAGATGCTGCTCGGTTGCCATGTTTTGCTACAGTCCTGCCGGCGCCTGCAGCAACAAAAGCAGCGGCAGTAGAAATGTTGAATGTATGGGCACCATCGCCACCAGTTCCAACAATATCGTAGACTGGATCAGAACGGTCGGCGAGTTTTACTTTTACGGCGATTGAACGCATGGCCCGCACGGAACCGGTGATCTCAGGAATTGTCTCACCCTTCATGCGCAATGCGACCAAATAAGCGCTGATTTGAGCATCCGTCGCCTTACCGGTCATAATGATATTCATGGCTTCTTCAGCTTCTTCGGTCGAAAGGTCGGTGTTTGTGATTGCTTTGGCAATATATGGTTTTAGCATTAGGCTCCTAGAGCGGATTCAAAGTTTTAGAAAGTTACCCAGCAATTGTTTGCCATATTTGGTAAGAATTGATTCAGGATGAAATTGAACCCCATAGGTGTGAGACGTTTTGTGTTTTAAGGCCATAATCTCACCTTCGGGTGTGGTTGCGGTAACCTCAAGTTCTTCTGGTATTGGGGTGCTAACAATAAGTGAATGATACCGCATAGCTTCAAACGGAGAAGGAATCCCCGAAAAGATATCCTTTCCATTGTGGTTTATTGGGGATGTTTTGCCATGCATAAGCCGTGGAGCGCGATCAATTTTTCCCCCGTATATTGCACTAAGGCATTGGTTTCCAAGGCAGACACCCAAGACAGGGATTTTTCCAATGAAATGCAGCATGGATTTCGCTGAAACGCCTCCATCTGCTATTGGTTCGCCCGGCCCAGGAGAGATGACCAGATGCTTTGGGTTTAGCGCTATGAGATCTTCCAGCCCAATTTGATCATTACGAAATACCCGCACATCTGCACCCAGTTCTCCAAGATATTGAACGAGATTATATGTAAAGGAATCGTAATTATCAATGATAACAAGCATAGCATGTGTCCAATGCAAAAACTACCTTACCACAAAGAGCACAAAGTTCACGAAGAAAACATTTAGAATGCGTGTGAAAAATACGAGTTTTTGCTCCGAAAGACAAGCTTTCAGATGGTTTTTGTGAGGAAACGACCATTATTTTACAAGATTCTAAGTTTTTTAGCATAAAAAACAATAACCTTTGTGTTCCTTTGTGTGCTTTGTGGTGATGAAGCCTATTTTCTGTGGAGTGATAGCATAACTTCCTACGATTGCGAACTGAAAATTTATTATATTGGGTTTGATTTCTGGTCATCGAAAGTTCCCCATCCATTATGCTTGTTCCGCAATTTCGATGGCCTTCAACATAGCACTGGCTTTATTAACTGTCTCTTGGTATTCATTTGCCGGCTCGGAATCCGCGACAATGCCTGCGCCGGCCTGAACGCTTACTGATTTCCCATGACCCACCATGGTCCGGATCGCTAAGCATGAATCCATTGCGCCGTCAAAACCGAAATAGCCAACCATGCCGGCATAAGGTCCACGGGGTTCGGCCTCTAGTTCTGCAATTATTTCCATCGCGCGCACTTTGGGTGCGCCGCTGACTGTTCCAGCTGGAAAGGCTGCTCGGACGAGGTCGAAGGCGGTTAGATCTGACCTTAGTTTTCCTTCAACGTTTGAGACAATGTGCATTACGTGGGAGTAGCGTTCGACTTCAAAAAATTCTGATACGTTTACTGTTCCATATTCACATACCCGCCCAAGATCATTTCGTCCCAGATCAACAAGCATAATATGTTCTGCGCGTTCCTTAGGATCATTGAGTAACTCATCGGCGAGTTTGTCGTCAGAGTTGGAGTTTGGCCCTCGGGGTCGGGTACCAGCTATGGGGCGTAATGAAGCGCGTCCCTTTTCTAAACGGACAAACATTTCAGGTGAGGCCCCAACCATATAAAATGGTTTGCCATCCACGTTTCCAAAGTCAAAATAAAACATATATGGCGAAGGGTTAATCCGCCGTACAGCACGATAGACATCAAATGAGTCAGCGTCGGTCTTACGACTAAACCGTTGTGAAAGGACGACCTGAAATATGTCTCCTGCGGCAATATAATCCTTAGCCGTTTGTACAATTTCCTCAAATTTTGGTTTCGAAATATTTGAGCTTGTTTTACCGGGTTTCGCTTTGGATTTTTCAGAATCGGTGAGGGGCTGAAGGATACGGGCTTCTATATCATCAAGGCTTTTATTGCCGGCCTTAAGATCACCGTCTAGAACATTGGCAATTAAAATTAGATTGCGACGGACGTGATCAAAAGCAACAATGGTGTCATTCATTAAGTAAATGCCGTCGGGTGTATTTGATTTGGGCATTTGTGGAGTGAGAGTAGGCTCAAAAAATCGAACGCTTTCATAGCTCAAGTAGCCAACCAAGCCACCGATAAAACGGGGCAAATCTTTTTGATCTTCAATCTCGAAATGATACTTTTCAATTTCTGATTGCAGGAAATGAAATGGGTCACTGCCTGGGTCGATTTTTACAGTACGTGAAACTCCCGATTCGACCACATCCACACTGCCATCTCGAAGAATATATACAGACTTTGGTGCGACCCCAATAAATGAATAGCGTGCAATGCGTTCGCCGCCTTCAATTGATTCAAGCAAGAAGGAAGCGCCCTGCCCGCGCAATTTTAGGTATATGCTGATGGGGGTGTCAAGGTCAGCGGGAATTTCGCGGATAATGACTTTTGTAGTTGAGGTTTCTACAATCATAAGTTTTCTTTTAGGGTTGTAATTTTCCCTTATTAACTAATAGAATCCCCTACGTCCGTTGGGACGAGAGGGGATTCTCGTGGTGCCACCCAAGTTTTGACTGGAAAACAAAATCCCTAATGTGGAACATCAGGGAGATCAGCCAGCTTCACTCTTTTCGGGTACGATCTCTATTGAGATTTATATCCTTACTCTGTATCGGGAGTTCCCGGAGCCAGCTACTTGTTCCCTTTCGCCGGATCAACTCGGAGGCCCATTCTGCTTCTGCGCGATTGCTTGGCTTACACAATTTTCCGCCAGGCTCTCTGAAACCCGCTTTGAAGCGTACTATTCCTCGTCAGCGTTTTTATTAAGTTGTTCAGATTATAGACTGCTTTGTAAATTTGTCAAGATTGCGGTAGCTTTCCACATTTTTGCCCATCTGTTACAATGCAACCCGTAATAATTATGAAATTTAAATCGTCTTTAATAATAGCAATAAAAACAATGTTGATAAAGGAACAAAATGTTTAATCTTGGAAGCGCTGATAGTCTAACCAAAACAAAAGACGAAAAGGGAAAACATGTCAAGCTGCTGGTGTTAGGATCGGGCCCGGCAGGCTATGCGGCTGCATTATACGCAGCTCGCGCTGAACTGGAACCTGTCGTCCTGACAGGCATGCAGCTTGGTGGTCAAGCCGCATTGACATTTACGATAGAGAATTATCCAGGATTTCCCAAGGGTGTCGGTGGCCCGGAATTAGGTGAACTTTTCCAAAAGCAGGCCGAGAATTTTGGGGCAACTACCGAATTCGATGTAGCTAGTAGCGTTGATTTTTCAAAGAAACCCCTTGAAGTCACCACCGATAATAGGAAATACCTGGCAGACTCGGTCATCATTACCACTGGTGCTAACCCAAATCCGTTGGACATCCCTGGCGAGAAGGAATTGGTGGGTAGAGGTGTTTCATACTGTGCTACTTGTGATGGATGGTTTTTCAAAGACAAAAAAGTTGTCGTCGTGGGTGGCGGTGACAGTGCCTTGGAAGAGGCATTGTTTATTACCCGGTACGCCTCTGAAATTACAATAATCCATAGGCGAGACGAACTGCGGGCGGGAGCCATATTACAAAATCGCGCCCTGGAACATGAAAAAATCAAGTTCATTTGGGATACTGTATTGACTGAGGTTGTTGGTGAAGAAAAGGTTGAATCTGTCAAACTGAAAAATGTGAAGTCTAATGAAGTAAGCACTCTCGAAGCAGATGGAGTATTCATTTTTATAGGACATACACCCAATACCTCTATATTTGAAGATCAACTTGAAAAGGATGAGCTTGGATATTTAATCGTAAATCACATGATGGAGACTAATGTGCCTGGCGTATTTGCAGCTGGAGAAGTAGCTGACCCGCATTTTCGGCAAGTAGTTACCTCCGCTGGAATGGGTTCAGCTGCGGCAATACAAGCAACGCGTTACTTAGAAGCTCAGGAAGCTTAGTACCCGGACAACATGATAATGATGGGTGAAATTTCCCTAAACAAAAGGATACTTCACCATCCAAAATCAGCTTGGACGGGCACTAGTAAAGATCAAGCTTAAATATCTGAACAGACTCTACTGACGAAGTAGAGTCTGTTCTTTTAACGCCACCACAAGTGACACCTTGGGAGAAATTTAATCTTCAATATTTATATAGCCTAATATAAATTATACTTACGGCACTTCTTGGAGGAATGATGAAAAATAAAATTTCCATTATTGGAGCTGGAATGACCGGCTCAACTACTGCACTTTGGTTGGCTGAACGTGAGCTCGCTGATCTTGTACTTGTTGATATTCTTGAAGGCATGCCCCAAGGAAAAGCCTTGGATATGGCTGAAGCAATGCCGATCATTGGTAAAGATGTAGAAATAGTAGGGGCCAATGAATACGAAGCTACGAAAGATTCCGATATCATTATTATCACAGCTGGCATTCCTAGAAAACCGGGCATGAGTCGTGACGACCTTTTGAATACTAATGCTGAAATCGTTGGAACTGCCTCATCCGAGACATTACGACATTCTCCAAATGCAATTTTTCTTGTGTTGACCAATCCGCTTGATACTATGGCGTATCTGACCATGAAACGCAATGGTCTGGCTCGTGAGCGTGTTATCGGGCAGGCGGGAATCCTGGATTCAGCTCGTATGAGCGCTTTTGTAGCAATGGAAACCGGCGTCAGCGTCGAAAATATTGATTGTTATGTCCTTGGTGGCCACGGTGATGAAATGGTGCCCTTAACGCGCCACTCAAATATTGCCGGCGTATCCCTTCGAGACTATCTGCCTGCTGACCGTTTGGAGGCGATTATCGAGCGGACACGTAAAGGCGGAAGTGAAATTGTCAGTTTGTTAAAAACAGGTTCAGCATTTTATGCCCCGGCCGCTGCTTGTGCTCAAATGGCGGAAGCAATATTGAAAGACAAAAAGTTGATCGTTCCTGCTGCGGCTTACATGCAAGGGGAGTATGGCTTGAATGATATGTTTTTTGGTGTGCCTGTCATGCTGGGTGCTAATGGCATGGAAAAGATCATTGAATATGATTTGGATGAAGAAGAACAGGCTGCTTTTGCCCAATCGGCTGAAGTAGTTAAAGAAACACATACGGCCTTGAATAAATTAGTAAAGATATAAAACCATGTGAGTTAATTCATAGAACAACTTATATTTACAGTGTGCTGGGTAAATATTTGTACTCTAATACTTGTTTTTACCCAACAATAAATGGTACGAAAGTTCGTTTATTTATGCAAGAACGGTTTGAAGATAATTTGATAGATGCAATTTCAGGTAATTAGCAAGAAGCAGTATTATTTGGAGGAACTTCGATGACAATCAAGGAAATGATTTCTGCGCAAATTCCGAAACAACGCGAGCGCTACGAAAAGTTAATAAAAGACCATGGAGATACAGTAATCGCTGAAGTGACAATAAGGCAAATTTTAGATGGAATGCGTGGAATAAAATCACTTCTGACCGATGTATCTTTTGTTGATCCCGAGGAAGGTATCCGCTTTCGAAGCATGACCATAGCAGAAGTCCTGGATGCGCTTCCCAAACCGGAAGGGGCTGATATGCCTTATATTGGCGGCCTTTACTATTTATTGATGATCGGCGAAATCCCAACCAGAGAACAAGCTTTAGAGGTGGATACTGATTGGAGAAAACGCTGTGAAGTCCCTAAATATATCTTTGACATTCTGCGAACCATGCCAAATGATGCACATCCAATGGCGCTCTTGTCGGTGGCTGTTATGGCACTAGAGCCGGAATCTGAGTTTTCGAAACGGTTTCATAAGGGTATGAAGAAGGTTGATTATTGGGAGCCCGCGTTGGAAGACTCGCTAAATTTGACCGCCAAACTACCCGTGATAGCCGCATTTATTTACAACTTGAAATACAAAGATGGGAAAGAACCGGAAGCTGATCCAAACTTGGATCTCGGTGCGAACTTTGCTCAAATGATTGGGGTGGAAGACCAAAAAGGATACGCAGACCTCGCCCGTTTGTACTTCATCATTCATTCAGATCATGAATCTGGTAATGCTTCTGCGCATGCAACCCATCTATCTGCCTCCACACTCTCAAACATTTACTATGCCTATTCTGCAGGCTTGAGTACCTTAGCCGGTCCATTGCACGGACTTGCAAATCAAAAATCCCTAGAATTGTTGCTGGAAATAAGGAAAAAATTTGGCGGATTACCTACCAAAGAACAACTTCGAAAGTTCACCTGGGACCGTCTTGAACAGGGTAGACTCATTCCTGGGTATGGCCATGCTGTCCTGCGGGTGCCCGATCCAAGATTTATCGCCCAAATGAAGTTTGCCAAGAAGCGATTTCCAGACGACACTCTCGTCCAAATTGCGGAAATGGTGTTTGAAATTGTCCCTAAAGTTCTCATTGAGCAAGGCAAGGCCAAGAATCCAGCACCAAATGTGGATGCTATCTCTGGGCCGCTTCAGTATCATTATGGAGTTAAAGAGTTTGAATTCTACACAGTCCTTTTTGGAGTTAGTCGAGCGATGGGTGTGACCGCGAATTACGTCTGGGCACGGGTCCTTGGCCAACCAATCGAGAGACCCAAATCGATGACGATGAAGATGCTCGAAGAATTTGCGGCTGCAAATTGACACCAGCTTCGTATAAATGACAGCCCCCGTTAAATAACGGGGGCTTTTGTATTTAGGCCATTTCTGCGAGAAACACATCTGTAATCAAGTTAATAAGCAAGTAACCATTTCATTTTTTGATGGATCGAATCTACATTAGGCAATATTGCATTCATCAGTTCAACGTTGAACGGGATGGGACTGTCTGGAGTAGCTATCCGCTGCAAAGGCGCATCTAGCCATTCAAAAGCTTCCGAAGATATGGTTGCCATTATTTCTCCTGCAAAACCGCCGGTGATCGTGTCTTCGTGCACGATCAAGCATTTCCCCGTTTTCTTTACCGATTCCAAAACTCTATTCTTATCCCAAGGGGAGATCGTACGGAGGTCTAGGATTTCGATACCATCCAGTCCCTCAGCTGCCTCTTGGACTGGATGAACCATGAATCCCCAAGTGACTACCGTCACCGCTTCTCCCTCGGATAGTAAACTTGCTTCCCCAAATGGAAGCATATATTCGTCCCCGGGCCATGGTCTGCGGGCTTGTGGCGTATCCAATAATGCGCGGTGCTCAAAAAACAGCACTGGATCCTCAGACCGTAATGCAGTTCGCAGCAAGCCAGCCGCATCAACTGCATTGGATGGAAAAGCCAACCTCCAACCCAATGTGTGGGCAAAAATGGCTTCGCCAGTAACCGAATGGAAGGGATCTCCGGTTACCTTGCTAAATCCGACCGGGATTCTCACTACCATCGGTGCGGAAAATTTACCAGCGGTTCGCCAGCGAATTGTGCCTGTATCGTTGATTTGCTCCGTGGCTGGATCGGTATATTTTCGGAATTGGATCTCGGGCACGGGACGCAGTCCGGCAAGAGATAGGCCCACTGCACTTCCTATAATTCCTTCCTCAGACAGCGAAGTGTCAAATACGCGTTCAGCCCCAAACTTGGACTGCATGTGCGCGGTGGCGCCGTGGGCCCCACCTTTGAGGCCCACATCCTCACCGAATATGAGCAGACCTGAATTGATCCGCATCTCGGTTTCGAGCGTCCGTTTGACAGCTTCAATCAAGTTAATTCGTGGACCTTTAGTTTGGGGATCAGGTAAAGAGGAATTGGCCTTCACCTGCTCGGAGGCGAATACATGTTGTGTGGTGGTAGCAGGCTCAGGGTCCAGATTTTGAAGCGCCTTTTCAGCAGCCTCGTGTACCTCAGCCTTAACTTCTCGTTCCAGTGTTTTCCAATCCAAATCAGGTAAATATTTTTTCAAACTTTTAAGCGGATCACGCTTTGCTTCAAGTTTGCGTTCCTCAGCACTTTTGTACGATTGATCATCGAGGAATGTATGCCCCATAATGCGGACCACGTCCATGCGTAACAAACAAGGGCTGCCCATACGCACATGGGCGACGGCCTTTGCAATCTTTTCCGCAGCCTCAACTGGATCCGTACCGTCGGCTTCGATTATCTTCAAATTGGAATAGGAAGCCAAATTGGCAGCTATGTTGCCTCCGGGGGTTTGTAGTTCAGAACGAACAGATATGGCAAAACCATTATCTTCAATAAAGAAAAGATAAGGTAGGTTTCGGGTGGTAACGATATTAAGTGCGGCCCAGAATCCGTTAGCGGCAACCGCGCCTTCGCCGCCTAATGCAACAGAGATAGCGCCTCCCCAATCTTTTTCGCCAAGAACCTTGTGCCGATAGTGGATAGCTTGAGCCCAGCCTGCAGCTTGTGAAAACTGAGAGCCAACTGAACCGGACGCAGGCAAAATAGTGGCACCATTTCTGGCTTGCATCGAGTAAATTACGCCTCCATCTCTGCCCTCAGAAGGGGACCCTGTTTTGGCAAAGCCTGCGGCCAAAGCTTCATGGGTCGAAAGACCAGATGCCAACACAAACGGTCGGGAACGATAGTAAACGCAAGCGCCATCATGCTGATGTGTAAGTTGTTGGGCGAGTAGCACCTGCGCCAATTCATGTCCTTTTGCAGAGAACTGGTAAGGTAGTCTGCCTTGCGGCGCGAATTTATTTTCCTCAATCTCGTCAATATAACGGGAGGTAAGTATGGTTCGAACGGTCTCGAGCCAGTTGACTTCAATTGAAGGTTTTTTATTTGGCATTCGCCAATTCTACCGGAATGTAGCGCTGAATGATGATTGCAATTTCAAGGCATGATTTGAAAGGAAGGCTCATAGTAGCCCCATTGACAAGAAGAGTATAAACTTGATTTCGGAAACAGTATCGAGATAAGGAGCCCAAAGCTAAATTATCTGGGCAAAGTCATAAAAAATCCCCCAAATACGGTTAGATTTTCATGAGATTTTTGGGGTTGAATACGGATATCAATCTGGAATAATCGCCCTGAGTGGACTGTACTTCCTGATCCAACTCAACCCAATAAAAACGGCGGTGGCGTGAGTATGGATCGATGCGCACCACAGTACCTTCTACCCAACCAGCGCTGTTCCAAAATTTTGACTCGAGGAATATTTTTACGCGTTCGCCAAGGACAATCGCTTCAGTCATTCCATCCTAAATATATTTGTGGATAGATAATTTTATGGGCAAGATAGTTGGTAATAGCTATTTATCCAGCTTGAGATTTGCGGTGTTTTAGATTAAATAACTGGCTGCTGTGAGATCGTTTGTGTAGAGGTTCGCCAGTCTGTATCATCCAATTGCTGAGATCGTGCAAGTTGTTCGAGATCCAATATTTAAGCCGAGATTTTCCGGTTTTTGTTTCGCGGATTAATTTACAATATTTCTATTTTATGGTTCAGGTGTTTCTTGCGGCGCTGAGCCTACCCAGGTAAACACCCAATTCAGGCTATCTGCGCCGGCAGAAGTGTAGATAGGTTGTCCTTGTTCATCTGTGCCCGTTTGCCGGACAGTTGTGATCCGCCAGCGAAACACGTGGGCTACGTTGTCATTTGGTCGGAACGTGGTCGGGACAATGAATTTGGTGTCGGTTTCATATTCTGTAAGCCGTCGGGCCTGGCCCGCAGTGATGTCTTCGACAATCACTCGGTAGATCTCATTATCCTCCAAGGTGCCAACCGATGACCATTGCAATGTGACTACATCATTTGCGAGGGTAAAGGCGCCACCGTCTGCAGGCAGTAGCAGGCTTGGAGCAGCATAGGGAGGTGGATTGGTCGGTGTTGGCGAGGGTCCGGGAGTCGCGGCCCGTTCACACAGCGGAATTAACAGTCCTTGTCCTAAGAATACACTGTCTGTAGAAAGACCATTGTATTCCTTGATTGCAGTCATAGGCACCGCATAATTTAGGGAAATGCTGGAGAGGGTGTCGTTTTCTTGGACGGTTATGGAGACCTTTTCACAGTCCACAATGGCTTGTTCTTCAGGGGGCAATGTGTTGGTTGGCAAGGGTGCCGGGGTTACAGTAGCATAGGGAACTTTTACCACTTGGCCAATATATAAGTTATTACAAGCCACTGGCAAGTTATTAAGTATGATTAGACTATTGACAGAAATGCCAAAGTTTAATGCGATTAGGGAACAAGTATCCCCAGCCGCTATTGTGTAATCGAAAGGAGGAAGTTCTGTGGGGGTGGGAACCGGAGTGTTGGTGGGAACTTCGGTCGCAGTTGCCGTGGGGAGACTGGTTTCAGTGGCAGTAGGTACGGGTGAAGGCTGTAATTCAGCGCCGCTGAGACTTAAGCCACCATAAACCAGGCCGGCTCCGATTAATAGTATAACCGCTATGAAACCCAGCGCAGCCGGCAGACCAAGCGTGATTTCCGGCATACGTGTCGCCTGGACGGATTTCTCTACTTTTTTTGTGGCTTTTTTCTCCACTACTGCCTTTGCAGACAGTTCGGTGCCGCATACCAGGCATCGGGTAGCGCTCTGACTCAAGCGGGTTCCACAGGTCGGACAGACCTGTGTATTCTGTTTTGAATTTTCTGGGCTCATACGGGGCGGAATTATACCATTGTAGTATGGGTTAACTTCCCATCGAAAACCAAACGATTAGGTTATGGCCTACTTTATTAAACAACCTCTTCAGGGGTTAAAACCGTGTTTGGTAAGGGACGAGCAGGCATAGTTGTGACCAGGACTTTGTCAACCCGACGGACGTCCATGTCTACGACTTCGAAGCGTAGGCCTTGCCACTCAAATTGATCGGCAGTTTGTGGAATATTGCCAATTGAGGTCATTATAAAACCTGCCAAAGTTTCATAGTCATCTTCATTGGGTAACGGACCCAGGTCGAATAGTTCCTTGAACTCGTTTATATCTAGCATTCCATCCAACAACCAGGAACCATCTTGCCTTTGTGTGACCTGAGGCGCATCGTCTTCGATGTCGCCAACAATTACTTCTAATACATCATTAATTGTCAGCAGACCAGTCACACCCCCAAATTCATCGATGACCAAAACCATTTTTTTGTTACTTTCTTTGAAGATATCCAAGGCGCTTGACGCAAATGCAGTTTCGGGAATAAACAGTGAGGGGGACAAATTATCTTTCAATTGAATTGGATCACCGCTGAGGCTGCTGGTTAATAAGTCGCGAGCGTTGGCGATGCCCAAAACATTGTCCAGGCTGCCTTGGCAAACAGGAAAGCGTGAAAAGGGTCTCTCCGCTAATTTAATTAGAATATCTTTATTTGTATCGAGAACATCAAGCCAAAGGATTTCCGTACGCGGAGTCATTAACGTATTTAATCTGCGATCATTCAGCTTGAACACCCCCGCAACCATATCCTGCTCGGCTTCCTCGAAAACGCCGGCTTGCGTTCCCTGGTCTAGGAGCACGTGAATTTCTTCTTCGGTTACGGGCGGCTCATTAGAGGGCCGAACTCCGATCAGTCTGAGCACAAAATTTGTAGAGATGCTTAAAAAGCGAACGACTGGTGATAAGGTTAGCGTAAGAAACAACATTGGTCTGGCAAAACCAGATGAGATTTTTTCTGGATTTTGAATGGCCAATCGCTTAGGAACAAGCTCCCCTAAAATAATGGAAAAATAAGTGATAATAAGTACACCTAAAGCCAATCCAATACTTACGCTATAGGGTGCCAGTATTGGAATTTTTTCAATGAATTGAGTAAAAACTACTGCAATGGTTGCACCAGTAATCGCACCAGTTAAAACATCGATCAGGGTAATCCCAATCTGGATCACCGCCAAGAATTGGTTGGGGTTCTCAATTAGCTTGAGGGCAATACCTGCGTTCCTGTCTCCCTCATTTACACGTTGTTGTAAACGAGCTTTGCGGGCTGCAAGTAAGGCTGCCTCCGCCATCGCCAGCACATTGTTCATGGCGATTAAGAAAACAATAGATATTAGAGCTATATTTAGGTCTGGCATTTAGGTTGAACTAACCGTAATTCCTTGGCCATCCCGGACTTCACCAATTTCCCAGATTGGTTGGTCTAGTTCTTCGGCGCGTGATTTGAAGGCTGTTATTTTCCCTTTTGGAATTCCCAACAAGAGACCGCCACTGGTTTGGGGGTCGAAAAGCAGCATTTGACTGGCCTCATCAATAGCTGAGTCGAAACTGACTTGTGATCCATAGTATGAACGGTTATCGATAGCGCCAGCTGGGAAGGTACCCATTTTGGCGTATTTTGTGGCTCCACTTACAAACCCAATTTTCCCGTAGTCAAAATTAATAGCGACCCCAGAAGCCTCTGCCATTTCAATCGCATGTCCAAGCAAGCTAAATCCGGTAACGTCTGTCGCCGCGGACAGTTTGAATTCATTGGCCAGGCTGCTGGCGGTCCGGTTGAGGCGCTTCATCCAACCTACCACTTCGCTCACATCGGTTTCGTCTGCTTTACCCTGCTTAAGAGCCGTGGTTGTACATCCAAAACCTAAGGGTTTGGTGAGCACAAGGGAATCACCTGGCGTAAGACCGCCCTTTGTGAGCATCAATTTCTTTTCAACAAACCCCAGGACTACCAAGCCATATTTGGGTTCTTCATCTTGGACAGTATGTCCACCTGCGATCACGACGCCGGCTTCTTTTGCTTTTTCAGCACCGCCGCGTAAAATCTCACTAGAAATATCTGTGGGAAGATCGTTTGGTAAGGCTGTGATGTTGAGCGCTAGAAATGGTTTCGCACCCATAGCGTAGATATCCGAAAGACTATTGGCCGCAGCAATTGCACCAAAATCATAAGGATCATCTACCACAGGTGTAAAGAAATCAGTTGTGACAACCAAAGCTCGCTGATCATCCAATTGCCAAACAGCAGCGTCGTCCGGACCAGCGAGTCCGACCAGAAGATCGGGATAATCGCCTGGCTCGAATACATTTTGAATTGGACGCAATACTTGCGCCAGCGTTTCCGCGTTTAGTTTAGAAGCTCAACCAGCGCATTTGGACAGGCTAGTTAGGCGAATTTGCTTACCGGAAGGCTGCTTTTCAGACATTTAGAGGGTTAAAAACAGCAGTCACTCGGAGAGTGACTGCTGTTTTTCTAATCAGGGTTCTAAGGGTTTGTACTAGGTAAGGGTAGGATGAATTGATTTCCGCTGGGTATGAAGATTGTTTGAACTGTTGGAGCCAGGTTTGTGATGTACTGATATTGCAACAAGGTCGGGTTGCCTCGTAGTACATCTGCTATAAGACGCAAAGCCGTGGCTTCAGCAGTGGCTTCAATCACACGCGCTTCTGCTTGACCGGTTGCAGAAATCACGGCTGCATCTGCAACACCTTGGGCTGTCTGGCGGGCCTGTTCGGCTTCTTGCTTTTTCGATTCAACCACGAATTTGGCTTGTAGAGCCTGCTGTTCAGCGATCTGTTTTTGCTCTACTGATACACCATATTCTTGTGAGAAGGTGATGTTGCGCAAAACGAAAGAGTCCAGGATCAGTCCATTATCTGATAATGTAAGCCTTAAAACATCTTCGATTTGCTTTGCCATATTGGCCCGTTCTGTACTAATTACCTCGTCTACCCGAAATTGTGCGACGGCATCACGAATAATACCGCGCGATTTGGGGCGTACAAGATCTTGTTCATACCGGTCTTGCCAGACGATATGCACATCGATTACCTTAGTTGGGTCAACATTGAAAATGATCGAAGCATCAATCGCGATTTCCTGGCCATCTGAGGTACGAGCCGAGATTGAGTCATCCCCAGCAACTTGACCTTCCGCGCTAGATATAGACATCGTGTAGGTCTGTTTTGATATCTTATAGATCGTGACGCTTTCTGCATAAGGAATAACAAAGCTCAGTCCAGGTGTTAATACCTCCTCGCGATAGCCTAGCGGGGCAAATGCTGAGATGACCACACCCCGTTCTTCTGGTTGTATGAAAACCAAACCAGCGCCAACCGTTGAGCTTACTAAAGCGAGTACCAAAAGGGCAATTGCCGCACCCGTTAAGCCCTTGGCGGGTACATTGCGAGCTGCCCGGGTGACTGCCAGTCCAACGACAACTATTAATCCAAACCAGGCAATCGAAGCTAGGATGCCTACCAAATTTGCAATATTCATGCGTACTTCCTCCTTCTAATTATAGTTAACTAGACGTTATTATACTCGCTGACTGCTAGTTAGAACATATGAAGCATGATAATATTTTAATGTGAAACATTCGCTGGGTGAGTTGACAGAAATTTTTCATGAGAACGGACAAGTGGGTGGCCGGATACGCTGTTCATCAAACCTGAACCCTGCTCCAGGCCAATATTTTTTGATTCATGGTCCCGCCTCGAACGACCTTTTGCCTGTATTATCCCCGCTGGGGGCTGCCGTGTTCATATCTCGGACCAGCCCCGGGGAATTTCTCGTGGCCCCACCCATCCCGCAAACTTGGCATCCAGGGATGCAATTATTTATCCGGGGCCCTCTCGGACATGGGTTTTCTCTCCCCAAATCATCCCTGCGTGTAGCCTTGGTTGGCTTGAGTTCAACGAATGCACGCCTGCAACCGTTGCTTCATTTAGTACTTAGTCTGGATGCATCCGTGGTATTAGTCAGCCAATCGAGATCCCCTGATTTGCCGGTTGAAATCGAAATCCAACCTATATCGGCTATTAAGGATGTGGTACATTGGGCGAACTACCTGGCAATAGACCTGGAACGCGATTCTCTCTCAGGGCTAAAAGAAATGCTCGGGTTTGGGAAGCAGGTCAGGATCCCGATTGAGGCCCAGATGTTGGTCGATACGGCGATGCCTTGCGGCGGTATGGCTGAGTGTGGTGTCTGTGCGCTGAAAATTGGGGGGAGATGGAAGTTAGCTTGTAAAGAGGGTCCTGTATTTAAATTAGTTTAGGGTTTACACATGTGGATTCAAATTTTTAGTGCAACAAGATTGTTAATAACTTCATCGGGTTTTAGGAAGTTTAGCACTTTA
>JASJYH010000039.1 GCA_030123675.1 Anaerolineae bacterium
AACCTATTTAATAAACTACATTCTCATTAATAAACCTACGAATAATTTTTTAGCACGCTTCATATATTGAAAACAATGGGAGAATGGATGATTTGTTGGCTCGGCATCCGGTAGTCACCCCGATGGAATCGCCTGTTAGGCCACTGATTTATTAAAGAGCAAGCTGGAATAAAATCAAGTTCCTAAAAAAAAAGCCAATCATCAAGATTGGCTTTTTTAACGTGTTGGTGCTTCGAACTGTAAGTTATGTTTTTATCGAGGCGGCCCCGACGGGATTCGAACCCGCGATCTCGGCCTTGACAGGGCCGCATGTTGAACCGCTACACCACGGGACCATTTATTGAGCGGGCAGAGTTTATCATACCCAAACACACGTGTCAATAAGCATAGTCGGGAAACAGGTTTGGGTCAGTTGGGGTCTGGCCGGAGGGGTCGTGGACGTACACCCAATCGCCTTCAGAGGCCCAGTTGAACAGCCAGTGCGAATCGCCAACCGACAAATTGATGCAGCCATGTGACTGCGGATAACCAAAGCGGGTGCGCCAGTACGCGCCATGCAAAGCCCGGGCGCCGTCGAAATACATCGTCCAAGGGACGTTATCAAGATAAAAGAAATCCGAGGGGTCATTGTTGCGCATCGTCTCGGTCTCTTTTTTCTGGAAGATTTGGAACGTGCCCGGCTTCGTCCAGAAGTTTTCTATGCCACTGGCCATCACGGTAGCGAATACCAGGGCACGATTCTCATACACGGCCAGGGTCTGCTCGGCCAAATTGATATCGATCCAGCGATCAGTGGTTACCCCCTCTGGAGGGATAGTGTTGATCACCACCTGGGCCACCTTCCTGGCCTCCACCCATTGGTCCAGCCCGATCATATTCCAATCTGCGTTGTCAACGTTTTGGGTATCGTAGATTTGGATCACGTCGAAAGGGTTTAACCACTGGTTTGTGCTGGGGGCATTGTACCCGGGCGCAGACTTAACCGGAATTAGCTCAAATGGCCAACCGAAGGAATTATTAGGTGTTTTATAGAACTCTAATCCTTGAAAAGTTGGGATCTCTCCTACGCGGGCCCCTTTGCCGGGTATCCAGCCCCCGTTTTGGAGCAGATAGTAAATTCCGTTGGCATCTACGCGGTCGATATAGGAGACATATACAAAACCCGGTGGGAATTGGTTTATACCTGGCCCTCTTTCTCCAGGGGCGCTATATATAGGCACATAATCATAGTCAAGATTAAAATACAGGTATGGCAGCTCAGTAAGGCTGGGGTCTGGTTTTGAGGCGGGCAGCGGTCGTTGCGGATATGTAATCCCCAGGCTTGCCAGATGGGTTAAGAACTGGGAGGGTCCTAGCGGGAAGCAGTCTCCCGGTTTCGTCAGGTATACATCCGGCTCGCATACCACGGCCCCACTTACAGGTTCTTCCCCACTCAGGGTTTGAATTGCCACCGCCGGTTGCGGTTGAATTAAGGTTATCAGGATACCAAAACTAACCAGCAGGGATAAAGTTTTTTTCATAATTCTTACCACTATCAACCGACGATTATAGCAGATTGCACCTTACTTTACTGAATCTGGCAATTTCATTGCTATTTGATACTCTGCTTGACACAACATTCGCCCTGTGCTAAATTTGCATTGTTAATTAAACCCTTCTGGCTGGGAGTTCTCCCGGTTGGGTCATACAACATACACTCTAGGAGTGCTGTCTTGACCAAGTCTCGCACACAACAAATGGTAGATCGCTTGCGCGAATTGCAAGCCTCTTCGCCAGACATTGAAGCATCAGCGATCGTCAGTGTGGATGGCTTGAGCATTGCCTCAGCACTTCCCCAGGATGTAGAAGAAGATCGCGTTTCTGCGATGTCGGCTGCTATGATATCTCTGGGTCAACGGATCGCATCTGAATTAGGGCGAGGGGTTCTCGAGCAGGTTTATATAAAAGGCTCAAAAGGATACGTGATCCTGATGTCGCTCGGTGAAGAGGCAGTATTGACTACCCTGGCGGGCGAAAATGCTAAGCTGGGACTGATCTTCCTGGATATGCGGCGCGTAATCAAAGAATTGAAGAAATTAATCTAGTGGAGTACGTATGAATCCCATCGAAAAAAGTGGTCTTTACTATCCTAACAAATTTGGCTTGATCACCATTCAATCCCTCGAAGAAGTAATGGGGAAGAATGGACTCAACGCAATCTTTAATTTGGCCGGATTGAATCATTACATTGAAAATTATCCTGCCGACAATTTGGACAAAGGCTTTGATTTTAGTGAACTTTCCGCTCTGGGGATCGCACTTGAAGAGATGTATGGTCCACGTGGCGGTCGTGGCCTAGCACTCCGGGCTGGCCGGGCAACCTTTGCAGGGGGCTTGAAGAATTTTGGTGCCTTGGCTGGAGTCGCCGACCTGGCTTTTGTGGTATTGCCGTTGCAGTCCAAATTGCGTATCGGTTTGCCCGCATTTGCCAAAATCTTCACTCAGCTTACCGATCAAGAAACTTCCGTTGAAGAAAAAGACAACGAATTCATTTGGACCATTCACAAATGCCCCTGCTGCTGGGGCCGTACAGGCGCAGATAAACCGGCTTGTTTTATTGCCGCGGGTCTTTTGCAAGAATCATTGAAGTGGGTATCTGGGGGCAACGAGTTTCGGGTCAATGAGTCGAAGTGCGTGGCTGTCGGCGATGATGTGTGTGAATTCGTTGTCCAAAAAGATCCCATAAGTTAGCTCCAGGAGACCAACCATAGCTGACGTCCGGGCAAAAATTCTGGTCGTTGAAGACGATCTAGACGTCGCCGAATTGTTGAATGCATATTTTCGCGTTCATGGCTACGAAGTATTTACCGTAAATTGAGGAGAAGACGGTCTACGAGCCTGTTTGAGCGACAAACCAGATATTGTGGTTCTCGATATCCGCTTACCTGATATCGATGGATTTGAGGTAGCACAGCCTCTGCGAACAGATCGTCGTACACAAAATATTCCCATAATATGCTTAACAGAAAAACGAAACCTTCCTGATCGTTTGCTAGGCCTTGAATTAAGCGCGGATGATTACGTTACCAAGCCCTTTGATGTACAGGAATTGCGCTTGCGAGTCCGAAATTCCATCAGGCGCTCCCGGCAAGGCACGCTAAACAACCTAGTAAACGGATAACCCGATGGCTCTTGGGTTGATGACACCTTGAGAGAGGCACTCCAAAATAGGGACCAATCGCTTTTATTGGTCTCGATCAACAAGCTTGACATTTTCCGGGATGCCAATGGATTTGTGGCCTTGAGGATGTCTTACGCACAATCAGCCTGATGATCCAAAGCTCGTAGCATGTAGAGGCAGATGATGAGAGATTTGTCGGACAATTAACACCCACCGATTTTGTCTTGCTCTCCTCAGGGAACATGAAAGACCTGAAGAAAATGATACAATCTCGGCTCGAGCAATCATTGGAAACCTTTTACCCGATCAAAGATCGTGAAAAGCCGCCAAGCAAAAAAAGACTTAATATCCAAGCTCATATGTTCCCAATTGGGGGCGATCACCTCTATGATGTGGATAATTTAAAAAAAGAATTACTGAATTTGATATAGGTTAAATTTGATAATCACTGTTGTTACTCCAACATATAATGAAGCGCAGAACTTGCCAAAGTTCGTCTCCGCTTTATTTGCACTTCCGCTCGAAATTCGCTTACTGATTGTGGACGATAACAGCCCTGACGGTACCGGAAAAATTGCCGATCAACTGGCCTCAAAAGATGAGCGCATCCATGTGTTGCACCGGCCTGGAAAGCTTGGTTTGCGTTCCGCCTACTTGAATGCATTTCAGTACCTTTTACATGAGGAAACAGATGCCATTGCTCAAATGGATGCAGACTTCTCCCACGATCCCAGGGTCCTACCGGAAATGGTGAAGCGCCTCGGTTCTTGCGACGTTGTGCATGGATCTCGTTATGTCGATGGGGGATCAGTCGATGAGCGCTGGCCGCTTTGGCGAAGGGCCCTATCCGCTTTCGGAAATTTCTATGCTCGTTCGATTTTGGGATTTCCCGTTCAAGATGTGACCACCGGGTATCGTTTGTGGCGCCGAGAAACCCTACAAAGCCTGCCGTTTGAGCGCATTCGCTCTAATGGCTATGTTTTCTTAGTCGAAATGGCTTACTTGGCATATTGCCTTGAATACAAAGTTGGTGAAGTGCCAATCTACTTTGCTGACCGACAATGGGGCAAATCCAAAATGTCATTCAGAATACAAGCTGAAGCCATACTGCGCATCTGGCAGGTGCGTTGGAATTATCGTGATATAAGGCAGGATGGACAAAAAGCACGTGTAAATGTAATATAGATTGGAGAGTGTATGAGATTCCGATTATTTCAAATTATGATATCCGTTTTTTCAGCCACCTTGATTACAGCTGCTTGTAGCCCTAAGGTAACTCCGCCACCTGTGGATATTGCCGGCACTATTGCGGTTCAATTGGCTTCTGAAATGCTGACACAAATATCTGCGGCATACTCACCTACACCACCGCCATCGCCGTCACCATTGCCAGTGACAGACAATCCCATCCCTGCAGATACTGCTACCCCTGAAGAAGCTTATGATTATGATAGGGTTAAATTTGTTGGTCTCGTCAAGGTTGTTGGTGATGAGAAACCCCCGTGTACTACTGGCCCAAGTGGCGAAATACAGAGTTATATAAGTGTGCCCAAGAAAGTTGGATTATTAGGTGTCGGTAGCGTTCCTGGGTGGTATGTTATTAGTAACCCATACTTCGGTGCGCCATGTTGGCTCCCAGCAGAAAGAGTGGAAATCTTAGAACTTAATCAAGGCTTTGACTTAACATCATTGCCAGTATTTCAACCATAATTTATTCATTGCGATATTGTCTGCTAAGATTTCCCCATTCTTCCAAACTCAATGTTTCTGCTCTTCGTTGTGGATCAATATTCGTGGTTAACAGCAGCTTTTCTGTCTCGTCCTTCGATAGGTGTATTCCAGCCGAAATAGAATTCCGTAGTTTCTTGCGCTTTTGGCTGAAGCCAGCCTTGGTCAGTTGGAAGAAAATATTCAGCAACTCTGTCTCAATAAGGGGATTGTCATATATGTCCACTATTAGCAGGGCAGAATCTACCTTGGGGGAGGGGAAAAACGCGCCTGCAGGAATATCCATAACGATGTGCGGCTTTCCGTAGACCTGCACACTGAGTGCCAGCAGACTCATTTTGCCAGCATCAGCACAAATCCGCGCGGCAACTTCCTTTTGAATCGTGAGGACAACACGGCGGGGTTTGGGGTTGGATTCAAGCAAATGCCGGATCACTGCCGAAGTAATATAGTATGGAATATTAGCAACTACGAGATAATCTTGTCGCTTAATTAGGTCTTCAGGTTCGATTTTTAGGATATCCCCATGAATAAGTTGTACATTTTTATACGGTCCTAGGACTGCTTCCAATGCTGGGAACAGGTTTTCATCCAATTCAATAGCGACCACATTTTCTGAACAAGCCGCCAGATAGCGTGTCAGGCTGCCAAGACCAGGACCAATTTCCAAAACAGTGTCGGTTGAATCAATCTGGGCGGCATCCGCTATTTTTTCTAAGATGTGTTCATCCTGTAAAAAATTCTGACCCAGGCGTTTTTTAGCCCGCAAGCCATACTGCTTAAGCAACTCCGCAATGTTTAGGGGCGGGATGGGAGCTGGGTATTGAATGGAACTCATGGGCAGGATGAAGTAGTTTTTTCGTCAGGCTGGTTAGTGGCCCCTAAAGTGGTAGCAGGCCAGGTCCCGGCGTTGAAGCGGGAAACGTAATCGCGTAAGATCATAAAATCCACATCCCAGACAAAAACCCGCCCGTCAAAAACCGGATCATATTTGCGAGAAGCCTCAAACAGTTCCTGCGGAAAGCTGACGAAGGTGATATCGTCACCATTAAGTTTGGTGGCGATGCAGGCTAGCTGTGAAATTTGTTCGGGCGTCAGGTCGGTTTGCAACGAGCCTTTGAAGGACTTAATCAGAGCAGGGATGCGGGGTATCACACTTGGACTTGTAAGCTTTTCTTGCAAGGCGCACATGACAGTATTCTGGTGGTTGGCGCGTTCAAATACCCCCTCATTGCGGATGCGTGCCAGCGTAAGTGCTTTTTCGCCATAAAGTGTCTGGTGCCCGGGCCGGAAAACCAATCGTCCGCTGCGGTCATCGGCAGTGCGGCCATCGACACCGTTAGGCAAGTAGACATTGATACCATCGACGGCGTTTACGACCTTTTCAAAGGTACGCATATTGAGGGCAATGTAACGATCAGGGTTGATCCCAAAATTTAACGCCAGGGTACGTGCCAGTAAACCAGGGCCTTCGCCTGGCCCTTCGTAATAGCCAAAACCCGGATTGCCATACAAATAGGCTTGATTGAGGCGTTCGTGGTCTTGACCATTTATGTTGTCAGCGATATCTGGAATTTCTACCCACAGGTCACGCGGAAATTCGAGGATGGCGACTTTGATCGTAGTGAAATCGAATCGGATGATGCGAATAACGTCGGCCAGTCCGTATTGATAAGAATTGGCGCGTGCGTCAGAACCAATTCCTAGAATTGTCATAGTGGCAGGCGCGTTGCAATAGGTTGTTTGTGCGGGAGTGATTGTTGGCGCAAGGGTACTGGTTGGCCCGGGACTTGGTGTAAATCCTGGTTCGGTAGCCGTCCAGGTAGCAGGCAGACTTATCACAGAAGGTAAAGTATTAATGGAGCTAGGCATATTGATTGCTGGACCAAGCAGCGGCGCCCGCCAGAAGGTTGTGTAAGTCTGATAGCCAACCCGCCCGACCAATGCCAACAATCCAAATGCACAGATGGAGAGAATGACAAGAATGTTTTTTTGTTTACCGGTCATATATGCTGATTGTATCCGCAGATAAATAAATCTGGAATATCTATAATTCCCCGGTCATGGCTTTTTGGACCTAATACCTTTGGTGTTCTTCTATTTAATACATGCTGGGAGGAACAGTAGCGGGAGCCGGTGCAAGGAAGTAGACTGTTAACCAGCCGGTCATATCTACCAGGTTGTTATCGTCAAAACCCAAATCGATCCAACGATAACGTGATACTCCTATCAGGTCTTCCACGATGTAGCCACCACCGACATCCCCAACTACGGCAAATCCATAGCCTGGAACATAAATTTGCGTGCCCTGCAAGTAACTGAACATCGCTGGGTCGACAGCCACCACTCCTTTTCCAGCTGGCAAACCGCTAGCGGTGCCGTATGAGCAGCCGTTAATGCCAGAGTTACAAGGCGAATAAATCGTAGCGTACATCTCATATGCACGCCAGTAATCCAGTACAACCCCATCAATAGTAGCGGTTTTCACAACAATCTTCGCACCTGTGTTGACGATCCGGGTTTGGGGTTGCCGTACGACACTTTCGGCCTCGTTGACTCTACTGACTTCGACCCCATCTTCATAAAGGATTCTAGTACGCGATATTGCCAGGCCGGTTTTTCCGGGCTGCACGGTTTCTTGAGTACCTAATTCTACATCTGGCGATGATCGTGTTTCTGTTTCGAATGGGATGGGCCTGTGTGCCAACTTAAGTTCCTGGCTGACACGCACCACTTGGATGGTTCCATCTTCTGGCAGCGCCTCTGTCCCAGCTGGGAGGCTGAAATCCAGCCCAATTAGCGGAATCCCTGCTCCGGCCAATGCGGCCCCAACAGTCTGGGCCGAGGAGCGGATGTGCAAACTCGCGCCCCGGGTAGACACTATCAAATCTCGAGCAGGCCGGTAGATGATTTGTTGTGATTCGAATATCGCTTTATTAGCGGGTGGATCAATGAAATCGGTTGCGTATAGTTGAATACCGGCCTCTTGCAAAGCTTCTCCAACCGTACTTGCCGATGTTGATATCTCTTGCTCGCCTCTTGGAGTTATTATCCTGATAGGTATTGCCCGCCGTACATCGAGGGTATGAAATAAGGAAGGCAGACTCTGGTTCATGGAATAAGGCATGCCATCCACGAATATTTGATCGACCGGAGATAATGAAATGCCAGCTTCGGCCAGGATGTCGGTCATAATGCGCTCATCAGTTACGAACGTATGGCTTTGCTCGCCATCCAAGATGGTAATGCTCCTGGGAGTTTGTAATTGACAGGAAGCAAGCAGCCAGCTCAGGATTGCCAGCCAAAGGATCTGTCGCATGTTGGGATTGTAATCGATTATATGGATAGCACAGGTTCCGTAAGGGTCTCGCCTACTTTTTCAAGATTTGCTATATGAATTAAAGGTTGCCAATTACTTTAGAATAGAAGTAAACTATCTATCAAAAAATTATCCTCTTAAGGAGAACCATAATGAAAAAATTTATCTCGGCGATTGTATTACTCGGTAGTCTTTCTCTGGCTATCACAGCCTGCGTTTCTGTAAATAGCCCGTCATCCAGCCTGAATATCAGCATGACGGATTTCACGTTCAATCCCAATATTTATACGATCCGCGCTGGTGAAACAATAATTTTGGAACTTGTCAATAACGGTGCTGTGGAACATGAATTCGTCATCATGAAATTCAATACGGAAGTTGGGGATAATTTTGGGGATGATGATCAAGAGAATATTTATTGGGAAGCTGAACTGGGCTCTGGCGAAAGCGGGACATTTAGTTTTACTGCCCCGAGCGATCCCGGTGAATATCAAATTGTATGCGGGACGGAAGGTCATTATTTGGCCGGCATGAGCGGCTCACTGACAATAGTTGCTTCGGAATAGGCTCTGGATTGGTTATGGCCCGTCGATCGACGGGCCATTTTTTATATTCGGATAAAATTGACGAATGGAAAAAGGCTCGATAATTACTAGCACCTCAAACCGTTTAATAAAGAAAATGCGGACACTTAAAAACCGCAAGGGGCGCGCCAAAAGCGGTTTATTTCTGGTAGAAGGATTGCAACACATCGGCTCGGCAATTGAAGCAAAATGGGATCTGGAATTAATACTTTATTCACCGGAGATGTTGGTTGGTGAGTATGCTATCTCCCTGTTGGAAAGTATGCATCGCAGCGGACTCAATACACAGCCTGTTTCCGCACCTGTGTTGAAATCGTTAGCTGAAAAGGACAACCCTGCGGGGATCCTAGCTTCAGTTCGGCAAAGGAGACTTAGCATTAGCGATCTAAGTACATTAAATATCGGTGTTGCGTTGGTCTCGCCACAAGATCCTGGAAATGTTGGAACGATCATGCGCACACTCGATGCTATTGGCGGGAAGGTGCTGTTCGTTTTGGATGGAGGCGTGGATATATATCACCCTACATGTGTACGTGCCAGCATGGGCACATTGTTCTGGATCTCTGTTATTCAGGCGACGTTTAATGAATTTGTGCGCTGGGGAAAGAAAAATACAATTAAATTTATCGGCACATCTGCCCATGCTCAGAGGAATTATCGGGATGCCAAGCCTGGTGAATCGGCCTGGGTGCTCCTGCTCGGAAGCGAAAAAGAAGGACTCTCTGATGAGCAATTATCTGCCTGCGCAATAAATGTATCAATGCCGATGTTGGGCAAAGCTAGTTCACTCAATCTGGCGGTGGCAGCAGGTGTTATGTTATATGCGTTAAATGACTAAAGATCCGAAAGTTCGTTGCTCTATAATACCTAACCCAGACAAGCCGGAACCAAAATGATTTTCACCACACCGTGAAGTGCGCACGGCACTTTGCAAAGACACGAAGGGCACGAAGCAATTAATTGTGGTCATGAAGAAAACCTTTATGGGCTCTGTGCCTTGGTGGTGAATTTTCTTGCTTTTTGCACCGTGCCAGTATGGTATACAAAAATTTCACTGATAAGGTACTAACTTAGGGTATCGGGCTGTTTCACGAACCGGATTAATGAGATGAAAAAAATCAGCGACATTGCTATTTGGGAAGTTATACAGAACGGGCAGAACGCCCGGATGATTGCTATTTCAATATAAATTAGATATAGGGTGAATAAAAATCCGGTTAGCGCTAACCCGAAAAATATCATTGGTCCATTGATGGCCATAAAATCATTTCGCCGTTCGAACCAGTGAACCAAAAGTAATGCCAGATAACCCACTATGCCAATAGCGGCGACTGGGATGCCATACACTTCGGAATAGCGACTGGCGTTAACAATAGAACAGTCACCGCTACCCAGGCACATTGACTCATTGGAAGTTACTTTGAAAATCGTCATATAGACCGAGACGAACAGGCCGATTACGATCAAAACTAAGGAACTACGAACCATCCATTTTTCCATGTTTAGTTATCCTTTAATCGAGTAGCCAGGCATCAACTTCAGCACCGGGCTCCAGTGATTTAATCCCAGCTGGGATTATCAATAAGGCGTTTGCCTGGACTGTTGAGAATAAATTTCCAGATCCTTGATGCCCAGTTAATTGAGCGCTAAATTTTCCGTTTGCTTCATGCACGATCGCGCGCAAATAGCTTTCGCGCCCATCGGATGAGAGCGCTTCATCGAGTTGGACCCGCACCTTGAGCCTGTTTTTGCCGATCAGGCCGCTCAACTTCTCAAGTACCGGTCGTACGAACACTTCAAAACCAACGAAGGCTGAGACTGGATTTCCCGGTAAGCCAATGAAGGGGATGCCTTTATATTTCCCGAAGGCTAATGGTTTTCCTGGCCGCATGTTGACACGCCAGAAAGAAAGCTCACCCTGGGCTTCGACCACATCTTTTAGGTAATCAAAAGCCCCTACACTCACACCCGCTGAAGAAAGAATCATATCAACGTTTTGAGCTGCGGCAGCCGCTAGTATTTCTTCAACCGATTTGCGGGTATCTTTTGCAATACCTAGGTTCAGCACTTCAGAACCACTGGTCTCAAGCAAGGCAGACAGCATATATGAGTTTGAATTGCGAATCATGCCAGGCTTCAGCTCGGCATCTACAGGGACAAGTTCGTCTCCGCTGGAGAGCAGAGCAACTCGTGGTGTTTGATAAACTTCCACGTTCGCCACTCCCAACATTCCCAGTAAACCTAGATCCTGTGGGCGTAATTTATGCCCGGAGCTAAGTACGGACTGCCCCGTTCGCACGTCCATGCCTTGCTCGCGGACAAAGGTCCCTGCAGCTAAGGATTTATATATAGATACTTTTTTAGGCGCAGACGTACCGGGGCTTCGATCCTGAAAATCTGTCTCTTCAACTGGGATTACGACATCCGCACCCTTAGGCATGGGAGCTCCGGTCATAATCCGCGCAGCTTGCCCGGATTGGAGGACGATGTTGGGGTTAGTACCAGCGGGTATATCGGCGACCACGTTCAAGGTCCGGGGAGAAGCGGATGTTGCAGTCTCAATATCTTCGGCGATGAGTGCAAAACCGTCCATGGATGAATTGTCGAAAGAGGGTAGGTTGTTTTGGGCTTTGACATTTATGGCCAGAACACGATGGAGGCCTTTCTCTAGGGGAATGGCCTCTGTCCCTTTTGGCTGGAAATGGGAGAGCATCCGGGTTCGGGCTTCTTCAACGCTGAGTAAATTCATAATTCCACCTCGAGTATGAATTCGAGATTATACCAATTATCCTTGAAAATATTGTTCTTGCATATTTGGGAGTGCCTAAACTCAAACACATATTGTCATTCTGAGCGACCGTAGGGAGAGAAGAATCTCCGCGCAAAGCGCGGAAGACCCTTCGCAAAGCTCAGGGTGACAAAATTAATTATGTCTTCGGTAATAGGCACTCCCAAATATTTGCCTGTATTTGCATCTAACAAAATGTCTTCAACCTGTTTCTTGTATAAATAAACGAACTTTCATACTATATTGCTGGGTAAAGCAAGTATTAGAGTGCAAATAATTACGCAGCACTCTGTAATTCAGAAATTCTCTTCAAATATTTACACTCCCCTTTGTACTTCTTATTACCCAGGTTTTGTGCGTTGGGCTACCATCACATTGGGCAGATTTTCAATTCGGGTAAGGATACGGCTGAGCTGCTCAATATCTCGGACATCGATGGTCAACATGAATTCGGCTAGGTTTTCATTCGTCTTTACGACCACATCTGAAATGTTAATATTTTCAGAGTTGAGCATATTAGAGATATCGCCCATCAGGCCTTGACGGTCGTACGCGTGGATGCGTATGGGCACAGAAAAGGTGCTCACGATTTCCCCCCAGGATACAGAAACTAATCTTTCTCGGTCGCGAATCCGGAGAACATTGGGACAATCTTGGCGGTGCACTGTTGCCCCGCGCCCGCGGGTTATGTATCCAACAATCTCGTCTCCTGGAGTTGGGTTGCAGCACCTTGCCACATTCGTCAGCAAGCCCTTTAATCCAACAACATCTACCGCGTCTTTGGATGAAGGTTCGCTCGTAGGGGTTTTGGCTATCAGGATATCATGGGTTACTTCATCTTCTGACAAATTCCGGACGATCTTTCTGACCGAAAGGTCACCGGTACCAAGGGCAACATGGAGTTCATCAGTGTTGCGATACTCTAAATCATGGGCGAGACCTTCGAGATTGGTTTGGCTCATACCGAGCCGAGCTAATTCCCGTTCTAATATCGATCTACCCGATGCAAGGTTTTGATCATGATCTTGTTTCCTAAACCAGGCCTTGATCTTTGAGCGCGCTCGCTGTGTATTGACCAAACCGAGATTGGCATTCAACCAATCTCTGCTGGGGCCTCCGCGTTTTGTTGAGAGTATTTCGACTTGGTCGCCTGTTTTCAATACATAATCAAGAGGTACTAATTTTTGATTAACTCTCGCACCCCTGCAACGATTACCGATATCGGTATGGATGTGATAAGCAAAATCGATGGGTGTGGAGCCATCCGGTAGGTCGATGATATCTCCCCGAGGAGTGAAAATATAAACCCGGTCTTGGAAAACATCAGATTTCATGCTTTCGACAAATTCTTGCGCATCTTCTACATCGCCGCGCCATTCCATCATTTTACGTAGCATCGTTATACCTTGATCGTAAGCCTCATCACGAGGTGCACCTTCTTTGTATTTCCAATGTGCGGCGATACCATATTCGGCGCTTTGGTGCATTTCAGGTGTACGGATTTGGACCTCAAGTGGTTTGCCATCACTGTATATTACGGCTGTATGCAGAGATTGGTATAGATTGTCTTTCGGGGCAGCGATGTAGTCGTCAAATTCCCCAGGAATTGGGCGCCAGTGGGTGTGGATCAACCCCAATGTAGAATAACAGGCTGGGAGATCTGGAACAATTAGGCGCACAGCACGCAAATCTCGTACAAGATCAAAGGGGTTATCCTTTCTCTGCATTTTCTTATAAATGGAATAAATATGTTTCGGACGGCCACTAATTTCGACTTCGATGTTGCTATCGGCCAGGAGCTGTTTCAGCTCATCGACAATTTGACCAACTTCGGATTCACGGTCAGGACGGCGTTCGGTCAATAGGTCAGCGATATCTTTATATTTTTCTGGGTTAACATAACGAAATGCAAGATCTTCTAGCTCCCATTTTATTTGCCAGATGCCCAATCGATTGGCAAGTGGAGCGTAAATTTCAAGGGTTTGCTTGCCAATTCGTTCCCGTTTTTCCTCCGGCAAATGACCAAGGGTACGCATGTTGTGCAGGCGATCAGCTAATTTGATAATCACTACCCGTACATCATCGCCCATTGCCAGAAAGGTCTTGCGAAGGGTTTCTGAAACTATATCAGCGCTGCGGCCCCAAGGAACTTGTGATTTGGAAGGCTCTAGCTCTTCTTTCGATCGGATTAATTTTTTATTACCGCCTTTGCCGTTATGAGTGCTGGATGGCAGGTTAGAAAGTTTGGTAACCCCATTTACTAGGTTGGCGATGACATCTCCAAAATCTTTTTTGATATCATCAAAGCTAACCTTTGTATCTTCTATTACATCATGCAACAAACCAGCTGCAATAACATCAGGAGGCACACGTAAATCGGAAAGGATGCTTGCTACCGCCAAGCAATGGTTTATGTAGGGTTCCCCAGAGATGCGTTTTTGTTTCCGATGAGCTGAATTGGCCGCCCGATATGCGCGTTGAACCAGTTCTCTATCAGCCAGGTTGAAAGAATCGGGAAGCCGTTCTAACAGGTTCTTGATATCGGTGGCAGACCGGTTTTTCTTCATGCTAAAAACATTGAAATCATTATTTAACAGCTATAAATTGTTTGGTAATTAGTTCCTACATACAGAGTGTGAAAAAGAATTGATCTCATATTTCATTTGCACACAGTTCATTCCAATTATTATATATTAAATACAGTTCGACCAACCCATATCTGGTAAAAAATATTTAAGGATTGTAGAACCAATATAGGGAAAAAATAAACTGCCCAACTAATTAATATTCTATAGCGCAGCTTTCAAAAAATCACTCATATTATTGGTAGCATGAACTTTTAATGTTGCTTGTATATGCTTGATGTGAACATGCTGATTGGACGCAAGCTAGCCCTTGCTGGTTGAGCCGCCTTACTTATACATTACTTTCGGTCAAGAACTATTATTTAATACGCAAGATGTATTTACGAAATTGAATTATGATATATAATATAATCTAAAGTTGTAAGACAATTTTTACACTCTAGGAGGTGTCTGCCGGGGACAAAATAAAAAAAATACACATTCGTACACAAATTGTTTTCCACATAATAAGAACTATCTCCAAGGAGGAGAAAATGCGTAAATCTATCGCTTTACTCACACTTCTCGTGGCATTTAGCCTTTTGCTTGCCGCATGTGGTGCAGCCGAAGAAACCGCTGCACCTGCTGAAGCAACTGAAGCCATGGAAATGACCGAAGAACCTGGCGAAACCGAAGGTCCTGCACCTGCCGCTCAAGGTGGTGGCATATTGGATAAGGTGAAGTCCAGCGGTAAGCTCATTTGTGGTGGCCGCACAGATCTGGCTGGTTTTGGTATGCTCGATGCCGACGGGAATAACGAAGGCTTTGATGTTGACCTATGCCGAGCCGTTGCCGCCGCAGTTTTGGGCGATCCGACAGCGATTGAATTGGTTCCGCTAACAGCTGCCGACCGTGGTCCCGTACTTCAGACTGCCGAAGTAGATATGTTGTCCCGTAATGTTACCTGGACTGCCAGCCGTGAAGCGCAATGGGGCAATTTCACTACAACAATGTTCTTTGACGGTCAGGGATTCATGATCACAAAAGATAGTGGTATTACCTCAACAGATGAATTCGATGGCGCGACCGTTTGTGTGACCAGTGGTACAACCACTGAGCAGAACCTGTCTGACTTCTTCCGCCAGAACGGCATGTCCTACGAAGCTGTAATCTTTGAAGACACTTCAGCAGTGTATGCCGCCTACGAAGAAGGCCGCTGCGATGTGACCACAAGTGATAAATCACAGTTGGCTTCTGTCCGCAGTGGTTTTGCTGACCCCGATGCTCATATCATCCTGGATATCACTATTTCCAAAGAACCACTTACTCCGGTAGTCCCACATGGTGATGATACCTGGTATGACACTGTCAACATCGTTATGTTCGCATTGATTAACGCCGAAGAGCTCGGTGTTACCCAAGATAATGTTGAGGCGATGAAGACCAGTGACAATATCAAAGTGTTACGCTTACTGGGTCAGGAAGGTGATTGGGGTTACTCTGACTTAGGTTTGGATGCCGATGCTTTGGCCCGCGCTATCGCTGCTGTCGGCAACTATGGTGAGATCTATGACCGCTATATGGGTCCAAATGGTAAATCATTTACCTTGCCACGAGGTCCAAATAATCTATGGACTAATGGTGGTTTGATTTACGCTCCGCCAGTTAAATAGTTCGTGATTTCAACATAAGATCTGAAAGATGCGACCACGTTTGTGGTCGCATCTTTCCAAAACAATAATAATTAAGGAAGCATGCGATGGCATCCACTCAGACTCCCTTAGTGCAAAAATCCAGCATCCCTTTTTATCGGGATGAGCGCATCCTCAAGATTATTGCTCAAGTCGTTTCTACGGTAGTAATCGGTGGGTTTATATTTTTAGCAGTGATCAACTTTAGGAACGCTGCTAATGCACGCGGATTAACTTTGACGTTTGACTTCTTGAAGGAATCTGCCGGCTTCCCGATTAGCAACCCTCCTATCGATTATGACCCTACCATGACGTTTGGTCGCGCTTTCTTCGTCGGGCTTGTAAACACCTTATTGGTATCTGTGACTGGAATATTTGCAGCGACAATCCTTGGCACGCTGGTTGCCTTAGCCCGCCTTTCTTCTAACTGGTTGTTGAGCCACATCGCATTAAGTTATATCGAATTTTTTCGCAATATACCCCTGTTGGTATTGCTTTTCATCGTTTATTTTGTAGTTTTTGGGAACCTCCCTGTAGTAAAAGAGAGTATTGTCTGGCCGGGACCTATATATATTAATAAGCGCGGTTTCTATCTAACTTGGCCGCAATTGACGGAATCTGGCACACCTTTTGTTATCATGCTAAGTATTGGGTTTGTTGTAGCGCTAGTAGTTTATTTCCTGCTGCGTCGGCGCCGGGAAATCAGCGGTCAAGACACTTATTATCTGCCGGTCAGTCTTGGTATCGTGATCCTATCAGGACTTTTAGGTTGGGTCTTCTCAGGAGGCACGCCCTTCCAACTTTCTACCCCTGTTTTGGAAGGCTTCAATTTTAGTGGTGGTTTGCGGTTTACGCCAGAGTTTGCCGGTATGTTATTAGCTCTATCCACATATACTGCGGCTTTCATTGCCGAGGTGGTTCGTGCCGGTATCCAGGCCGTAGATCGTGGCCAACTTGAGGCTGCCCGCGCTGTTGGACTGACCACAATGCAAGTACTTAGTTTGATCATTATGCCACAAGCCCTGCGAATCATAATTCCACCGATGATCAGCCAATATCTTAACCTTACCAAAAATTCAAGTCTGGCGTTGGCGATCGGTTTTCAGGAAGTCTTCAGTGTTGGCAAAATTGTGATTAATCAGGCTGGACGGGCTGTGCCTGTATTTGGGTTGATCATGCTAACCTATCTTGTCTTGAGCTTGCTAACCTCCATGGTACTCAATCTTTTTAACCGCCGTATTCAACTTGTGACGAGGTAATAGTGGAAAATATACGGACAACAAAAGGTGCCATACGCCCGCCACAGCCACCAGGCCCGCTTAAGTGGGTGCGTGATAATCTTTTCAACAATTGGTATAACACATTGTTAACCGTGGTTTTGGTGCCGACTGTTTTATTTGTTTTGGTACAAAGTATATTGTGGGTCTTTACAAAAGCAGATTGGCGCCCGATTATAGAAAACCCAATGCTGTTCGCGGTTGGCCAGTATCCTCGTGATCAACTTTGGCGGGTTGCTATCGGGCTTTCGGGAATTATGTTCCTAATGGGAGCCAGTTGGGGGAAATGGGGCGGTTTGTTGCGCACTATTTCACTCTCATTCGCGATTGTATTTGCTTTTTTGGCACTCTTGCCAGTCCAACTTGAAACCCTAGATACCGACTTGAGAATTTATTTAGGGAGCACAGTATTATTAATATTTATTGGGGCTTGGCTTGGGCGTCTAAAGGCTGTAAAGAAAGCTTATATCCTAATTGGCTGGGCAATTATGCCGATTATCAGTATTATCTTTCTTATTGGTTTCGAAGGTGTGGAAAAAATTCCAGAAGTTTCGACAACATTTTGGGGAGGATTATTAGTTACTTTTTTACTTTCTGCGGGTGGTATCTTAGCTTCCTTTCCTATTGGGTTAGCACTTGCTCTTGGACGCAGATCTTCCCTGCCGGTAGTCAAAGGGTTTTCCATCGCGTTTATTGAAACCGTGCGTGGTGTGCCTCTTGTGACGATCCTGTTTATGTTTTCAATTATTCTGGTATTGTTGTTGCCAGCCGATTCCAGTTTAGATCGCTTATTTCGGGCTTGGATGGCTGTTACCTTCTTTAGTGCCGCATATACCGCCGAAAACATCCGGGGTGGTTTGCAGGCAGTTCCAATTGGTCAGATCGAAGCAGCCAAGGCAGTGGGTATGAATGCTTTTCAAACCATGCTATTCATTGTAATGCCTCAAGCATTACGTGCAGTATTGCCTACCATTGTAGGCCAGTTTATCTCCTTGTTCAAAGATACTACTCTCGTGGTAATAGTTGGCATTAATGATCTGTTAGGAATTGGGCGCTCAGTTATTAATATGGAACCCGCATTTCTTCAATTGGACCTGGAAGTGTATATGTTTATAGCAGCAGTGTACTGGGTATTCAGTTATTTTATGTCTCGGGCAAGTGCGCGCTTAGAAACCACTATGGGCACTCGTACAACTTTATAGGAGCATGAAAAATGGCAAAAAATAAAGCAGATATCATTATTTCTTGTACGGATGTGAACAAATGGTTTGATGACTTTCATGCTCTGAAGGGTATTAATATGGAAATAAAAAGGGGTGAAGTGATCGTTATTTTCGGCCCCTCAGGTTCGGGTAAATCGACATTTATTCGCACCCTTAATCGTTTGGAGGAGCATCAAAAAGGCACAATTATTATTGATGGGGTCGAATTGGGTCATGATGTCCGCAATATTGAGAAAATTCGGATGGAAACCGGAATGGTGTTTCAGCAATTTAATTTGTTCCCTCATTTAACCGTGCTTCAGAACATCACTATGGCGCCAAAGTGGGTCCGCAAGTGGTCCAGTGAAAAAGCAGAAAAAGTTGCCATGGAATTACTGGAGCGGGTTGGCATTCCTGAGCAGGCCTATAAGTTTCCAGGTCAACTCTCCGGAGGCCAGCAACAGCGTGTAGCAATTGCGCGCGCGCTGGCTATGCAACCCACTATTATGCTCTTTGACGAACCCACCTCCGCACTCGACCCAGAAATGATCAAGGAAGTGCTGGATGTAATGATTCAATTGGCAAAATCGGGTATGACCATGATTGTGGTTACGCATGAAATGGGTTTTGCTCGCGCTGTAGCTGACCGCATGTTTTTCTTTGATGAAGGCCAGATTGTGGAAAGTGGCTCGCCCACAGATATATTTAAAAGACCAAAACAAGACCGTACCAAACTGTTTTTGTCACAGATATTACAACATTAGTAGCAGGTCTTTCTAAACCGGATACCTTGCTCTTGAAAGGGATTGGCTTATCAAGAGCATTTTTTATCCTTTAATAACGGCGACTGGTTTTAGCCGGGCAACTTTTTTTGCGATGCCCGCTGAAGAGACGGTCTCAACTATGGCGTCAACATCTTTGTAGGCCAGGGGCGCTTCCTCAGCCAAGCCTGCAAGGGATCCAGCTCTGACATGAATACCCTGCTGTTCCAGTTCCTGACGTAACACATCTCCCCGTACAATTTTTTTAGCTTTTGTCCTGGACATGAGTCTTCCGGCACCATGACAGGTGGAGCCGAATGAGCGCAGCATACTCGACTTTGTGCCTGTTAGCACCCATGAGGCAGTGCCCATACTGCCAGGGATGATGACGGGCTGTCCAATAGCCTGATACTCAGGCGGCAAACCGGGTGAGCCCGGCCCAAATGCGCGCGTCGCGCCCTTACGGTGCACACAAACTTTCATCTTTGTTCCCTCGATTTCATGCGTCTCGATCTTGCCCATGTTATGAGCGATATCATAAACCTGATGCAAATGCCAATTTTTGGTTTTGCCGGCCAAGGTTTGTTCAAAAGCGCGCCGGGCGGAATATGCCAGCAATTGCCGATTGACAAAAGCAAAATTGGCAGCCGCGCTCATCGCGCCCAGATAAGCCTGTCCTTCGGGGGAATCCATCGGGGCGCACACCAGTTCGCGATCGGGCAGGTTGATGCCATATTTTTGGACCGCACCTTGGAATTCGCGCACGTAATCGGTGCAAACCTGGTGACCCAATCCGCGTGAGCCGCAGTGGATTTGGACAGCCAGCATACCTTCCTGTAAACCCATTGCGTTGGCTGCTTTTTCATCAAAAATTTTCTCAATGACATCCACTTCTACGAAATGGTTGCCTGCTCCCATAGAGCCAATTTGTGTCAGGCCGCGCTGTTTGGCTCTGTCAGATAAAGACGCGGGATTGGCTCCTTTAATGGTGCCAGATTCTTCGGTCCGGTCAAGATCCGCCTGAGTCGCATATCCATTTTTCAAGGCCCAGGCGGAGCCATCCCTAAGTACAGCCTCCAATTCTTTCAAATTGACCTTTATGACACCCGCCTTACCGACCCCTGATGGACAAAATTGGTTGAGAGCAGTGGCCAGCATATCCATGTCTTTTTTCACGGATTCATATTCAATGCTGGATGCCAGCAATCGCACCCCACAGTTGATATCGTAGCCGATGGCGCCCGGCGAGATCACACCCCGTGGATATTCGGTGGCTGCCACGCCCCCAATTGGAAAGCCGTAACCCTGGTGCATATCGGGCATGACAACCACAGCGCCGACCAGTCCTGGTAGGGTAGTTGCATTGACGGCCTGCTCCAGGGATTTATCACCCATAACTTGTTCGAGCAGTTCCCGCGTGGCAAAGATCCGGACCGGTACACGCATATCGTGCCGGTACCCCTTTGGGATTTCCCATTCGGTGTCATTAATGTATTTCAGGTCTTGAATGTTCATTTTTCACCATCCAGTGCAGAGATTGGAGAGTAGAGAACAGTTCTTGCATTCAATTACTGCTCTCTTCTCCCTACTCTCTTCTTTTAAACATCAAACACAATCTCAACTTCCAGTCCGTTCGCCGTCTCTTTGATCTCTATATTATGCCAGGTGACCGCTTTGATCGCCTTGCTGACAGAAATCTGGGCCGCACCATGCATCTCAACCGTTAGTCTATCATCCTTAATATCGATTTCGAAGTCATCAAACCCGATATTTTCTTGTTCGGAAAAATAAACCAGCTCAGAAAGGAAGGCCACCAACAAACTCTCGCCATCTGGGCCTGTTGTTTCGAAGATATGCTTAACCTTAGGTTTATTGGCAAGTTTCGTGCCGGCCAGCCAATTCATGCCGCGCGCGGATTCGGACAGCAGTCCGGCCAGGTCATCTGCCCAGACTCTCAGGCACCAATCAGCGGTGTGGGGGATTTCTTCAAAAGGCATCAATCCTCGCTCTGACCTCTGTCATGAATGTATTGTAATTTGGTTTTTGGTTAAATGTTCCACATATACACATCATACTGAACCACCCGCAAACCTTTCCTGTGATGAATCCGAAGGGATGCTGCTCACTTTTGTTCGGAGTGCTCCGCAAAACCTTCGCAGTCCCAATGTATCAAAGCTTATGAGTCGAAAAGGCATTGGTCTTTTTTATGATTAGACGAATTATTGAATTTAGTGCAAAGATAGTATACAATCATAAATATAAAGGTTAAATAGGGCCTTTTGTAGTTAGGGCATAACAGATAGAGGAGTTGGTTATATGAACCGAAAGTTTCTCAGAAATTGCTCTATATTTGGAATACTCGGCGTTTTGGTTATTGGAGCCGGAATAGCAATTTGGTTTATATTTCTAGGGGGCAGTGGCGGGGGTTTGCCAACAGTCACGCTGATCCAACCTAATTCAAATGTAACCATGGTTTCAGGCCAGGGTCTGG
>JASJYH010000003.1 GCA_030123675.1 Anaerolineae bacterium
TCTGCTGTTGCGCGGTATCGATCGAGAGGATGTTGAACGCGGGCAGGTGATCGCCAAGCCCAAGAGCATCACACCCCACAAAAAGTTTTTGGCGGAAGTGTATGTCTTGAAGAAGGATGAGGGTGGCCGGCACAAGGCCTTCTTCAGTGGCTATCGGCCGCAGTTTTATGTTCGTACCATGGATGTGACTGGCAACATTGAGTTGCCTGAAGGCGTAGAAATGGTTATGCCTGGTGACAATGTCAACCTGACGGTTGAGTTGATCGTACCGGTTGCACTCGAGCAGGGCCTAAAGTTTGCCATCCGCGAAGGTGGCCTGACGGTTGGCGCTGGCGTCGTTACCGAAATAATCGAATAAAGTCAGAAAGTCAGGTAAACAAAGATGGCAAAACAAAAGATACGCATTCGTCTCAAAGCCTACGATCACCGTGTTCTCGACCAATCTGCCAAACGCATCGTCGAAACCGCGGAACGGAGCGGCGCTCAAGTAGTTGGCCCTGTACCCTTGCCAACTAAGCTAGAACGCTTTACAATACGACGCTCAACATTCATTGATAAAGATTCGCATGAGCACTTTGAGATCCGCACACATAACCGATTAATTGATGTGCACGATCCAGACTCAAAAACAATTGATATGTTAATGCGCCTCAACTTACCCGCAGGCGTAGACATTGAGATAAAAATTTAACAAATTAGACAGCGGGTCAAGCGAAGATAAATGCCCACCGGCTGGTGTAGAACGAAAGCATAGTGCAAGTATTCGGCTGTTGGTGACCGTAAACTAAAACACGTCGCGACAGACAAATGGACTGCTCTGTGTGGAGATGATGCAGCCAAAGCCCAGGCTGACAGTCTCGACAATTGATTTTAAGGAGAAAACTGAGCATGATGAAAGGGCTTATTGGAAAGAAGATTGGTATGACCCAGATCTTCGATGATCAAGGCGTTGCGCAGCCTGTGACACTCATCGAAGCTGGGCCTTGTTATGTAACACAGATACGCCAACCTGAAAAGGAAGGATATTCGTCAGTTCAGCTTGGTTTCGGCGAAATTCACGAGAAACGATTAACAGGTGGACAGTTAGGTCACCTTAAAGCTAATGATATTTCGCCTTTACGAATCCTTCGCGAATTCCGGGTTAAAAAATTGGATATTAACGTTGGGGAAAAATTGACCGTAGATGTCTTCACTGTTGGAGAAAGGGTGGATGTGACCGGCATTAGTAAAGGAAAAGGGTTTGCTGGTGGTGTAAAACGTTATGGTTTTAGGGGTGGACCAAAAACCCATGGTCAATCCGACCGCCATCGTGCACCAGGTTCACGTGGTGCAGGTACGACGCCCGGTCGAGTTTTCAAGGGCGCGAGAGGCCCTGGCCATATGGGAAATAACCAAGTTACTGTTCAGGCACTCAAAGTTGTATTGATCGATAATGAGCGTAATTTGCTCGGTTTGCGAGGCGCTGTACCTGGATCAAAAGGTGGCCTGATCATGATTAAAGAGGCGCGCAAGCAATAGGCGCGATGATTGGAGTTTGAAAGCGATGAAAGTAGACGTTTTCGATATGAAGGGTAAGATAGTGGACCAGGTGGAGCTTCCTGCGGCTGTTTTCGAAGCGCCAATTAATAAAGATTTGATGCACCAAGCGTATACGCGCCAAATGGCAAATGCACGCCTCGGAACACATAATACCAAGACGCGTGCTGAGACCGCTGGTGGCGGAAAAAAACCGTGGCGTCAAAAGGGAACCGGCCGTGCGCGCCAAGGTTCTATTCGTGCAGTTCAGTGGGTTGGTGGTGGTCGTGTTCATACGCCACGCCCTCGGAGCTACAAACAATCTATGCCAAAGAAGATGCGCCGAGCAGCCCTACGATCGGCCTTATCCGTAAAAGCTGCCGAATCAAATATCATCGTTATAGATGAAATTACGCTCTCGAAGCCCAAGACTCAATTGATGGCTAATGCATTAAAAAAGCTGGCTGGCAAGACCAGTGTTTTGGTCTTGATGCCTAAAAAGGATCTGTCTTATGATGTCGCGATGCGAACAGCTGACAACCTTGCCGACACGAAAGTATTATTGGCCAGCTATTTGAATATTAGAGACTTATTCAGTTTTGATAAAATTATCATGCCGTTAAAATCAATAGATACTTTGAAAGCACATTTGGGTTAGGAGAGTTGCTATGACAACGATTTATGATGTGCTTGTAAGACCACTTGTAACCGAAAAATCGAGTTATCAATCTACTAAATTGAAACAGTATTCGTTTGTGGTTGCTAATAAAGCTACCAAGACGATGGTTAAAGACGCTATCGAAACGCTTTTCGATGTAAATGTGGAACGCGTAAATATCATAAATACTCCAGCCAAACGAGGACGTCGTTCTCGTAGTCGCCGTAATCTGGTCCGCCGACCTGGCTACAAAAAAGCGATCATCACTCTAGCTGATGGGGACGTTCTAGATATATTTGAAGGTGTTCAATAATGGCTGTAAAAAAGTATAAACCGGTAACGCCGGGTCAGCGTAATATGACAGGGCATACCTTTGAAGAAATTACGAAGTCAAAACCAGAAAGGTCATTACTTTTGCCCTTGCGTAAGCAGGGGGGTAGAAATGTAAATGGTCGTGTAACTGTCCGACATCGAGGGGGCGGCCATCGCAGAAATATCCGAATTGTTGATTTTAAACGAGATAAGCGAGATATACCTGCAAAAGTCGCTGCAATTGAATACGATCCTAATCGTTCAGCCCGACTTGCATTGTTACATTATGCCGATGGTGAAAAACGTTACATTGTGGCACCCCTTGGAATTAGGGTTGGTGATGCAATTATGTCGGGAGAAAAAGCAGAAATCCGCACTGGCAACTCGTTACCGATATCAAGTATTCCTGTTGGTACTACAATTCATAACATTGAAATTAAAACAGGCAAAGGTGGTCAGTTGGTACGATCAGCAGGAAGTTCAGCCCAGTTGCTGGCAAAGGAAGGCGATTTTGCGCAGATTCGAATGCCTTCAGGTGAAGTCCGGTTAATTCACCAGGTTTGCTATGCAACCATTGGACAAATTGGAAATGTAGATCATAGTAATATCAAACTTGGTAAGGCAGGTCGAAAACGTCATATGGGAATTCGCCCAACAGTACGAGGTTCAGCAATGTCCCCGCGAGATCATCCCCATGGTGGTGGTGAGGGCCGTTCCCCGATTGGCTTACCGGGTCCAAAGACCCCTTGGGGAAAACCCACGCTAGGATATAAGACTCGTCGAAACCGGAAAACTGATAAATACATCGTGCGCCGTCGGACAAAAAAGAACCGCTAGGCGCGCGGTTATGATGAGGTAAGCTGATATGTCACGATCATTGAAAAAAGGCCCATTTATTGAGCTAAAATTGCTTAAGAAAATAGAGGCTATGAACCAGAAAGGTGAAAAGAAAGTAATTCGTACTTGGAGTCGCGCCAGTACTATTTTTCCACAGATGGTTGGTCACACAATCGCTGTTCACGATGGCCGACGCCATGTTCCAATCTATATCACTGAAAACATGGTTGGACATCGATTAGGTGAATTTGCCCCGACCCGAACATTTCGTGGTCATTTGGCAGGACAGAAATAAGAGGATTTGATGCAAGACATACTAGCTAAGTTACGATATCTTCCTCTATCGGCTCAAAAAGTCCGCCTGGTGGTGGACCTGGTCCGAGGCAAGGATGCGGTGGAAGCACAAGAAATATTACGCTTCGTTCACAAACGGTCCGCTGAGCCGGTCCGTAAACTCCTGGCCTCAGCGGTTTCAAACGCGGAACAGAATTTTGGAATCAGTCGAGATGATTTATACGTCGCTTCAATATTTGCTGATGAAGCCCCAACCCGTCGCTGGCGACGTTTTGGAGCACGCGGCCGTTTCAAACCAATATTACGCCGCACTTCACACGTCACAGTTATTTTACGCGAACGTGCTAACTAGGCAATAGAGGAAAGGATTAATAAGGAAATATTATGGGACGTAAAGTTCATCCAATTGGAATGCGCCTCGGAGTAAATGAGACCTGGCAAGGACGTTGGTTTGCTGAGGGCGCTCAATATAGACAACAGCTCCATCAAGATTTGGCAGTGCGCAGTTTGTTAGAAGGCATACCTGCAAAAGGGGGGGGTGTCCTTACTGAAAAAGTGCGCAAGTTACGCACCGAATTACCTGAACCGGTTCTAAAGAATCGTGCAGGGGTTTCTCGCATAGAAATCGAACGGTTCCCGGGCAAGATTCGAGTAGCAATTCACACTGCCAAACCAGGAGTATTAATAGGGCGTAAGGGCGAATCGGTTAAAAAGATCCGCGCTGGGCTTGAAACTTTAATCGGCAAAAAAGTCGATCTTGATATAAAAGAAATCGACTCGCCGGATATCGATGCAAAATTAGTAGCCCTGAACATAGCGGATCAATTAAAAAGACGAATTGCCTATCGCCGGGCGATGAAACGAGCTATCCAACAAGCAATGCGATCTGGGGCACAGGGCATAAAAATAATGGTAAGTGGACGACTTTCAGGGGCAGAAATGGCACGTACTGTTTGGTTACGAGATGGGCGTGTTCCCTTGCAGACATTACGCGCCAAAATTGATTTTTCAGTTGTTAATGCTATAACCACATTTGGCACAATCGGTGTCAAGGTGTGGATTTATCTGGGCGAATCAATGCCCGAAGTTGAAGAAATTGTTGACACGACAGAAGGCGTGTATGTAAGCGAATAGTCTCGTAGACTTTCTATTCGTTAACAATTAAGAGGTTAGTAGCTATGTTGATGCCGAAAAGAGTTAAGTGGCGAAAGCAAATGCGTGGTCGTATGCGTGGAAAAGCGCTACGTGGTGCGCAAGTGTCGTTTGGTGAATTCGGGCTGCAAGCGCTCGAACCGGGCTGGATTACTGCTCGCCAAATTGAAGCCTCACGCCGAGCAATTGTGCGCGAAATGAAACGTCGCGGAAAGGTATGGATTCGTATCTTTCCAGACAAACCCTATACACAGCGAGCTGCTGAAACCCGGATGGGTTCTGGTAAAGGTAATGTTGAATACTATGTCGCTGTTGTAAAACCCGGCCGGATTATGTTTGAAGTAGGTGGGTTAACTTCAGATATTGCACTTGCGGCACTGAAACATGCCCAATATAAACTTCCGATTAAAACAAAGATAGTGGCTCGTAACGATGTGCCAGGAGATTAAGTATGAAAGCAAGTGAGATCCGTGCTCTTAATCCGGAAGAAATCAAATTAAAAGTGTCAGATTCCCGAGAAGAGATGATGAATCTTCGATTTCAACAAGTGACAGGTCAATTGACTGATACAAGTCGCATTCGGATCATCCGGCGGGATATCGCACGCATGGAAACTATATTGCGTGAACAATTGACTGATGTAGAAGGTGAAGAATGAACAAGCGTCGTCGCATGACCGGAATCGTGGTAAGCAACAAAATGAACAAAACCATTGTGGTTGAAGTATCTCGAAAATACCGGCATTTGTTGTATCAAAAGGTTGTTCATTCAAGGAATCGCATAAAAGCACATGATGAACTCTCCTGCCAAGTTGGTGATCAAGTAAATCTAGTAGAATCAAAGCCAATATCTCGTGAAAAACACTGGGTTGTTGAGGACTTCGTTCGACGTGAAGAGCGTTTCAAAGATGCAGGTGTCGATGACAGTATTGATCTATTACCTGAAGACAGCGAGGAAATAAACCAATGATTCAACAAGAATCTCGTCTTAAAGTAGCAGATAATTCAGGTGCGCGTGAACTGCTTGTTATCAAAGTATTGGGTGGTACAAGGCGTAGATATGCATCGATCGGCGACATTGTTGTTGCCACTGTCAAACAGGCATCACCCCACGGGGCAGTTAAAAAAAGCGAAATAGTTAAAGCAGTTATAGTGCGTGTATCCAAAGAATGGCGTAGAGAAGACGGTTCTTACATCCGCTTTGATGATAATGCCGCTGTTATCTTGGATACAGATAGCAAAAATCCGAAAGGCAGCCGCATCTTTGGTCCTGTAGCTCGGGAAATGCGCGATAAAGGCTTTTTGAAAATCGTATCGTTGGCCTCCGAAACACTTTAGGCTAGTACGGGAGCATATAAAGATGAGAGTAAAGATTCGTAAGGGTGACACCGTTGAAGTGATTAGTGGTCGCCTTGAAGATAAAGGAAAACAAGGAGAGGTAATTCACGTTTTGCCGGATGAAGGTCGTGTGGTAGTGCAAGGTATTAACATGCGCACCAAGCATCAGCGTCAGGTTCAGACTCGGGCAGGTAAACAGATCAACCCTGGTCGGATACAATTCGAAGGAAAACTTCATATTTCAAATGTAATGCTTGTTTGCCCAAAATGTGGTGAGCCTACCCGAGTCAAAGTGATGCGAGATGAAGAAGGCGCCCACCGAGTTTGTAAAAATTGCCAGGCTATTATTGAGTAATCTTTGGATTTATTATTATGAACCGAATGGAAGAACGCTATCAAAAAGAAATTGCACCAGCACTATTCAAGGCACTAAATTATACTAATATAATGCAAGTGCCGCGTGTAGAAAAAGTTGTCCTAAATATCGGCTTGGGAGAAGCAATGGCTGAACCTAAGGTAATTGAACCAGCAGTTTCAGACTTAACACAAATTACTGGCCAAAAACCTGTATTAACGAAATCTCGAAGAAGCATTGCAAATTTCAAGTTGCGCGAAGGTGTAGTGATCGGAACCAAAGTTACCCTACGCGGAGCACGAATGTGGGCATTTTTGGATCGATTGATGAATATCGCCCTTCCGCGAGTACGAGATTTTCGGGGTGTATCACCAAATTCCTTTGATGGCCGGGGAAATTACACTTTGGGTATTCGTGATCAGTTAATTTTTCCAGAAGTTGAATATGACAAAATCGATAAGATTCGGGGCATGGAAGTTACCATCGTAACAACTGCAAAGACAGATGACCAGGGTCGTGCTTTGTTACAGATGCTAGGTATGCCTTTCAAGAAGGAAGCATAATATGGCAAAGAAATGCATGCAATATCGTGAATTGCGACGGCGTTACGCCGTTCAGGTACGGAATAGATGTCAACGTTGCGGCCGTCCACGTGGCTACATTCGCCGCTTTGGCTTGTGTCGAATTTGCTTCCGCGAGTTGGCTCTGCAGGGAAAAATCCCTGGTGTCACAAAATCATCTTGGTAGTCGGGTAGAGGTAAAAACATGAGCATGAGTGATCCTATTTCTGATATGTTGACTCGCATCCGTAACGGCGTGATGGCTGGTCTCTCACAAGTTGCAATGCCAAGTTCTAAAATTAAGACCGAAATTGCTAGAATATTAAAGGATGAAGGTTTTATTGAGAGCTTTGAAGTGGCTGAAGAGCAGCAAACCGGGTTTAAAGTATTAAGAGTGAAAATTAAATATGTGGGCGAGCATCGCGAACGACGCTCGGTGATAAGTGGAATTGAACGTGTAAGCAAACCTGGTCGCCGTATTTACACAAAGAAACAGGATATTCCCTGGGTTCTCTCCGGTATTGGAATTGCAATTCTTTCCACGCCTAAGGGAGTCATGTCAGGTCAGCGAGCTCGCAAGATGGGCGTCGGTGGGGAAATCCTTTGCAAAGTTTGGTAGTTTGGAGGTAATAAGTGTCTAGAATTGGACGCATGCCAGTGGAAATTCCGAGCGGTGTGCAGGTAGATATTAAAGGATCAAACGTCCTTGTAAAAGGCCCAAAGGGTGAGTTGAAACGCACCTTTTCGCCATTAATTGGTATTAATATGGATGGAAACTTGATTACAGTTGTACGAAAGTCCGATTCGCCTGCTGAACGTGCACTTCATGGTACTACACGAGCAGTACTTGCGAACATGGTTCAGGGTGTCAGTACAGGCTTTGAAGTTGTACTTGAAGTCCATGGCGTTGGATATCGGGCTGAAATGAAAGATAAAAAACTGGTATTAAAAGTTGGTTATTCTCATCCCATTGAAATTGAACCACCTGATGGAATAAGTATTGAAACGGATGCGAAAACTCGCCAAATTAAAGTAATTGGGTATGACAAAGAAAAAGTAGGGCAGGTTGCAGCAAATATTCGAAAAATTCGCCCACCTGAACCTTATCACGGCAAGGGCATTCGTTATTCGGGCGAGTATATTCGCCTTAAGGCTGGTAAAGCCGGTAAAGGAGTTGAGTAATAATGGCTAGTAAGAATCGATCTACTGCCCGACTTCGCCGGCACACTCGCGTACGTAAGCATGTTGTTGGCACGCCAAATCGCCCACGCTTAAATGTTTTTCGGAGCACCACCGAAATTTATGCTCAAGTTATTGATGATGAAAAAGGTCATACCTTAGTAACTGCTTCATCTGTAGAGGATGAATTTCGTAAGAAGGCCAAAAAAATGAAAAAAACCGAACAAGCGAAACTGGTTGGCCAGGCTGTTGCAGACCGTGCAAAAAGTAAAGGAATAACAGCGGTCGTTTTTGATCGTGGTGGATTTCGTTACATTGGCCGTGTAAAGGCGTTGGCTGATGGTGCCCGGGAAAATGGCCTTAAGTTCTAAAATGTTTGGAGAGCAAAATGGCAAAATATGATAATCTCAACAAAGACCAATTTGAAGAACAATTCGAAGAACGTGTTATAGAAATTAATCGTGTCGCCAAGGTAGTAAAAGGCGGCCGCCGTTTCCAGTTTCGTGTTACTGTCGTAACTGGTGACAAACGCGGAAATATAGGTATGGGTGTTGGAAAAGCAAATGCCGTTCCAGACGCAATGCGTAAGGCCTCAGATCGCGCTCGTAAGAACCTTCACACTATCAATCTATCTGGGACGACCATACCGCACAAGATTTTAGGCAAAGTATCGGGTGCTCGTGTTATGCTCAAACCTGCATCTCCCGGAACCGGAGTTATTGCCGCGGGTGGAGTTCGGGCCGTACTGGAAGTGGCAGGCATACGTGACATACTCACCAAATCTATGGGTAGTAATAATATCCTGAATGTAGTTTCGGCAACTTTCGATGCATTAAATAATTTGAAGTCGCCCCATGTTGAAGCTGCTCGGCGCGGTAAAAAAGTAGAGGATTTATTGCCATTCTGGGAGCGGAGAAAGCAGAATGTCTAAGAAAATAGCCACCGGCAAGATTTTGCGAGTTACATTGATTAAAAGTCCGATTGGGTACACTAAGATTCAAAAGTCAACAATCCGGGCCTTAGGTTTACATCGCATCAACCATACCGTTGAGAAAAAAGATTCTCCCGCAGTGCGGGGCATGCTCAACAAGGTCAGCCATTTAATTAAAATCGAAGAGTAGGATTTATCGAATGAAACTTCATGAACTCGAACCCAATAAGGGAGCGAAAAAAAATAGAAAACGTGTCGGGCGAGGCATTTCCGCTGGTCAAGGGAAGACCGCCGGCCGAGGCACCAAAGGTCAGAAATCTCGCTCTGGCTCAGGCGGACACCTATATCGGCAAGGTGGTAATCTACCCTTCTTCCGACGGTTGCCTTTTATGCGCGGTAAAGGATTTACGCCTCCTAACCAGGTTCAGTATAATGAGATTAATTTAGACCAATTGAGTGAAGCCTTCAAAAAAGCTGAATCTGAAGTAACTCCCGAAAAACTTGATGCAGCACATATGTTGCGAGATAATCGCAACCCTGTTGTTATATTGGGTCGCGGAGATATTAAAGTTGCATTAAAGGTCCAGGTCCATCGAGTGAGTGCCAGTGCTAAAGCGAAAATTAAGAAGGCTGGCGGAAGTGTTGAAATTATTAAGTAGGGTTAGTAAAGTGAGGAGATATTAAATGAAATCTACATTCTCAGGCTGGCGCTACCTTTGGAAATCTCCAGATATACGGCGTAAGCTTCTAATCACATTAGGCTTGCTCGGGTTGTTTCGGTTGGCTGCTAATATACCCGCACCAGGTGTAAATCCTGAAGCCTTGCGTGCTTTTAGCGAGAGTGCTTCCTCACAAGGAACATTTCTTGGATTCCTTGATCTGTTATCCGGTGGAACTGTATCGAGATTCTCTGTACTTGCAATGGGTGTTTATCCGTACATTACCGCCCAAATCATTTTGCAATTACTCACACCAATTATTCCAGCGCTTAAGGAACGAATGCAGGATGATCCTCGCGAGGGGCGCAAATGGATGGAGAAATGGACATACTTGTTGCCTGTTCCAATGGCGGCATTATCAGCAATTGGGCAAATCAATATTATAAATGCACTTGCTCCCCAACCATTAATTGAATTTGGGTTATCTGGTTCAGCACTATTACCCTCTATTACAGTCTTATTGTCTATGACGGCAGGCACCATGTTTGCTATTTGGTTGGGAGAACTAATTTCAGAATATGGAATTCGCGGACAAGGCTTATCATTAATAATTTTTGCAGGCATAGTTTCTCAAATGCCAAACAGTTTTAAAATTATCATTGCTGATCCGCAAAACCGAGTGTTTTTGCTGGTAGTTACTGTTGTTATTATGGTGGCAACGATATTTGCAATAGTCTTTGTACAGGCGGGCCGTCGCAATGTACCTGTTATGTATCCCGGTCGGCGTGTGGGTAATCGCATGTCCATGCCGGTTAAGGGTACCTTACCATTGATGGTAAATATGGCAGGAATGATCCCGCTTATCTTTGCAAGTGCACTATTACAATTTCCGGCAATTGTTTCCAGTTACTTTCAGCAATCAGACACTGAGTGGATTCAAAATTTTGCAATCAGTATACAAACTTTCTTTACACCTACCGGAATTAACTCCTGGGGATATTGGTTAACATATTTCTTAATGGTAGTTATATTTGCGTTTTTCTACACAGATGTGTTATTCGCGCAACAAAATTATGGCGAAAACTTGAAAAAGGCTGGAGCGCAAATTCCAGGTGTCAATCGCGGTCCAGCGACACAAAAATACCTCACACGGGTTCAAAGGCGAATCACCTTTCCTGGAGCTTTCTTTCTGGGTTTGATTGCAATTATGCCATTCTTAATCCAATTGCTAATCCCGGCATTTAGAGGGAATTCTGGAATATTCCTTGTCACCTCAGCTGGATTGCTAATCGTTGTAGGCGTTGTCCGTGATACTTTCTCGAACATAGATGCTGAACTAAAGATGCATGGTTACCAAGACTCATTGCTCGTCCGTTAAGATTTAGGGGACTTGGATGCCAACAACCTTCATTGTGTTGCTCGGTCCTCCAGGCGTTGGCAAAGGTACACAAGCAAGTATATTAGCTGAAAGAACTGGCTTAGCTCATGTTTCCTCTGGTGACTTGTTTCGAGAAAACATAAAAAAAAATACCGAGCTTGGAAAACTTGTCAAAAAAATACTGAGCGATGGAGAATTGGTACCGGATGATTTAACAATAGCAATGATTCGGAATCGACTTACTCGTCCAGACTGTGAGGCAGGCGCAATTTTAGATGGCTTTCCGCGCACTCCCGCTCAGGCCGATGCGCTTCAAGCCATGTTGGCAGAATTTAACGGAGATGTAGAGCACGTCCCATTTATCAACGCTCCCGAAGATATCTTAGTGACGCGTCTTTCCGGAAGAAGAACTTGCCGGGCGAATGGGCACGTTTATCACACAACCTACAACCCGCCAAAACGGGCAGGGATATGTGACATTGATAATTCAGATCTTTATCAACGTGAAGATGACCAGGTTGATACTGTAAAACGTCGAATTCAGGTTTACATGGATCAAACAGCGCCCCTCATAGAGTATTATCGGCGGATAAACAATTTACAAGAAATTGATGGTGCCCAGACCATCGAAGCTGTTACTGCTTCGCTTGGAAAATCATTAGAGAATTAGTTTTTAGATATGAGTCAAGCACGTCAGATTCACCTTAAAAGCCCTGCTGAATTAGAGCAAATGCGCGAAGCAGGGAGAATAAATGCGATGGTGTTGAAATCTGTAAAAGATCTTATACAACCAGGAATTACAACAGCTGAACTTAACGCTGCTGCTGAGGTAGTCCTAGAGAAACATGGGTGTATATCTCCATTCAAAGGATATGGCCAACCGCCGTTCCCCGCTTCAATTACGGTTAGTGTCAACCAAGAGCTGGTTCATGGAATTCCTAGTGAAAAGCGTAAGCTAAAATCCGGCGATATCGTATCGGTTGATTGTGGCACAATTTACAAGGGCTTCGTGGGCGATTCAGCATTTTCAGCTGCAGTTGGAAATATTTCTGAAGAGACACAAAAATTGCTGGATGCCACCGAAGGCGCATTGAAAATTGCCGTAGAAAAAATGCAACCGGGAAATCGTACTGGAGATATATCCGCTGCGATACAACAATATGTTGAAAGTAGGGGTTTGCATGTGACCCGCGTCTACACTGGACATGGCGTTGGAAAACAGATGCATGAAGAGCCCCAAGTTCCAAATTATGGGGTGGCTGGTCAGGGATTGCCGCTCCGTCCTGGAATGACCATTGCGCTTGAACCAATGGTATTGGTTGGAACGTCAGCCACACGCGTCTTGTCTGATCAGTGGACGGTGGTTTCAGCAGACGGATCGTTGACAGCACATTTTGAACACAGTGTGGCGGTCACGGAAAACGGACCGTTGGTTTTGACAGACTTGTAATGGGTTAAAAGCCACTTTGGGTCTGGACGGAATATAAAGTCACTAGTATAATCAGAGTTTTGGCTGTGCAAATAAACTTAGCTAAAATATCCTAAGGAGATTTGGTATTATGAAAGTCTCTCCATCTATTCGAAAACGCTGTGCCAAATGCAGAATTGTGCGGCGCAAAGGCAGATTGTACGTGATTTGCGAAAATCCTAAACACAAACAGCGTCAGGGGTAATTAAACTATGGCAAGAATTGAAGGCGTCGATCTACCCCGAAGCAAACGGGTTGAAATTGGCCTGACCTACCTTTATGGGGTCGGGTCTACGCGAGCGCGTCAGATTTTGGTTGAAACCAAAATCAATCCTGATACTCGCGTAAAAGACTTGACTGAAGCGGACGCAACCGCAATCCGTGATTATATTTCTAAAAACTTCGTAGTTGAAGGTGATTTGCGTCGTTCGATTCAGATGAACATTAAACGATTAATTGAAATCGGCAGTTACCGTGGACTGCGCCATCGGCGAAATTTACCTGTTCGCGGCCAACGTACACGTACCAATGCTCGCAACCGTAAAGGCCCAAAGAAGACCGTAGCTGGCCGGGGCCGGCGTCGCGGTGCGACAAAGTAGTTTAGGATAAAGAGAGGAAAAATGGCTCAAAGTGTTCGCTCTATGCGCCGCTCTGGTAGTGGTAAAAAAGCAAAACGAAGCTTGTCATCTGGGCAAGTTCACATCTATGCAACTTTTAACAATACCATCATTACTGTAACGGATTTACAAGGTAATACGGTAGCCTGGGGAAGTTCCGGTTCTGTTGGTTTTAAAGGTTCCCGTAAGAGTACCCCATTCGCAGCGCGTTTGGCTGCCGAACAAGCCATTAAATCTGCTCAAAATATGGGTCTTCAAGAAGTAGAACTTTTTATAAAAGGACCTGGACCTGGTCGTGAAAATGCCATACGCGCTGTACAAGCCGCGGGTTTGAAAGTGCGTTCAATATCAGACATTACACCAATTCCCCATAATGGGTGCAGGCCTCCAAAGAAGCGTCGCGTTTAGTCTTGGTGTGAGGAACTAAAATTATGTCAAAAAGACTTGGACCGGTATGCAAACTTTGCCGGCGAGAAGGTGAGAAATTATTTCTAAAGGGCGAACGTTGCTTATCTCCAAAATGTTCGTTCGAGAAGCGCGATTATCCCCCTGGTCAACATGGACGTATGGCCAGCCGAGGTGGTGGCCGTCGTGGTCGCAGAGGCCGTGAGTCCGATTTTGGGAAACAACTCCGTGCAAAACAACGGGCCCGCCGGATTTATGGCTTAATGGAACGCCAGTTTCGCCGCTATTACAAAGTCTCGCTCAAGCGTCGTGGGTTGACCGGATTAAATTTGCTCCAAATATTGGAAACCCGTTTAGATAACGTAATTTATCGGCTTGGCTTTGCTTCGAGTAGGGCCCATGCACGATTGTTGGTATCGCACGGTCATTTTATGGTCAACGACCGCCGGACAAACGTCCCCTCTATGCTGCTCAAAGATGGCGACAAAATCGAGATTCGTGCGGGTTCAAGCGGATTGCCTTATTTCAAAGACTTGAATGTCTTGGCTGAATCACGAACAGCACCGGAATGGCTGGAACGCGACACCAAAAAGATGGTTGGTGTTATCCAAAGGCTACCAGAACGTGCTGAGATCGATGGCAGCTTGAATGAGCAACTTATCGTTGAGTATTATTCACGTCGCTAAATTACTGAATTTTATATTGAGAATTCTCAAATGGATAGTCAAATAATTGTTATGATCGGGAGATTTGTATCGTGACTGGTCTTGCTAATATTGTTATGCCAAAGATTGAACGTGAAGCAGAATCACGTAACTATGGCAAATTTATCATCAGCCCACTGGAAAGTGGATTTGGCGTAACACTAGGAAACGCGTTGCGTCGTGTGCTACTCTCTTCATTAGAGGGCGCTGCAGTTTCATCTATTCGTATCGCGGATATACCCCATGAGTTTACTGATATCCCCGGTGTCCGAGAAGATGTTATTCAACTAATGTTGCAAATTAAACAATTGCGCATCAATTTGGATGGTGTCGATAGTACTCGAATGCATTTAGAGATTCGTGGAGAAGGGACAATCACAGCTGCTGATATTCTAACCCCGGCAGAGGTGGAGATCGTCAACCCAGAGCTTTACCTGTTTACGGTTGATGATAAGAAAACTAAGCTTGATCTTGAGTTTACAATTGAGCGCGGACGTGGTTACTCACCTGCCAATGAACGCAGCGGGCAATTGCCAATCGGTGATCTACCTGTCGACGCTATCTACAGCCCTGTCAAACGCACGAATTGGGAAGTGACTTCAGCCCGAGTCGGACAGAGCACTAACTACGACAAGCTTATCTTGGAAATTTGGACCGATGGCACATATGGCCCTGAAAGTGCGCTAAGTGCTGCAGCTAAAATTCTGATAGACCATCTACGATTATTAGCCGGAATCAGTGAAGAGACCCTGGCAGTGCCTCTTGAGCATGAAACCCCTGAATCGCGGTTGACGAGCGAATTGGCTGAGACTCCGGTAGAAGCTTTAGATCTCTCAGTCCGTGTCTTCAACTCCCTTAAGCGAACGGGAATTACTACAGTGGGTGATGTGCTGGATGTTCTCGTAAAAGGTGATACAGCCGTAATGTCCATTCGCAACTTTGGAGATAAGAGCTTAGACGAATTACGTCTGAAGATGGCCGAAAAAGGGTATTTGAAGGACGAAACGACTACTACGGAGTAACTTGAAATGCGACATAATATAGCAGGCTATCGACTTGGCCGGAGCAAAGCTGCTCGGATTGCGCTGCGCCGAAACTTGATAAAACAATTTTTCACTCATGAGCGAATTCGGACGACACGCGCCAAAGCAGCCGCGATCCGCGGAGAAGCAGAACGTCTTATAACAATTGCGCGCAATAGCATAGATGGAACAGATGCAGAGAAGGTACATGCACAACGCAAAGTTGCCTCTCGGCTTGGCGATAACAAAATTAATCAGCGGCTGTTTGATGAAATTGCACCTCGATTTGTCGACCGCCCTGGTGGGTATACACGCGTTCTCAAGCTGGGAATACGTTCAGGCGATTCGGCGGAAATGGTTCTTCTTGAGTTGGTAGAAGAATAGTTGTAAAAAGTTATCAACTTAAGTAATCAGCCAATCGATTAATATATAACTGATTACTTAAATGGCACGTTACAAAGTTATCCTTGCATACGATGGCACTGGCTTTAAAGGCAGCCAGCGACAGGAAAATGTAAGAACCGTGCAGAGCGAACTTGAAAAAGCTCTTACCCAGGTAGGATGGCCAGGCCCTTCGGTTCTACTAGCTGGGCGCACGGACACAGGTGTTCATGCTATCGGACAGGTTGCTTCGTTCGACTTAGAATGGCAGCACACAGAAGAAGAACTTCTTAACGCACTGAACTATAATTTTCCTAAAGATTTGGCGGCCTGGGAAGTGCAAAAAATAGCCTCGAATTTCCATCCGCGGTTTGATGCTATTTCCCGTCGCTATCGCTATCATCTGTTTTGCCAGGAAATCCGTGATCCTATCCGGGAGAAATTCGCTTGGCGTATTTGGCCTGATTTAGATCACGAGATATTATTTGAAGTGGCTAAGTTGTTCATTGGCAAGTATGATTTCGCTGCCTATGGCAGTCCGCCTCGGGCTGAAAGCAATACAGTCCGAACAATAATGGAAACGGACTGGCAGAATAAGGGAGACGAATGGCAATTCGAAGTAAAAGCCGATGCATTTATGTATCGTATGGTTCGCAGGTTGGTGTTTATCCAGGTTGCAGCCGGGCACGGTAAGGTTTCGGTAGCGACAATCGCCCATTCTTTAGTCGACCAGGCTGAGGGTCAAGATGGAACTAAATTTCCCTCTGGATTGGCTCCAGCACATGGATTGAGCCTAGTTGAAGTCACGTACTCAACGAAATGATACAAAAGCTTATATAATAATTAACACGGAGATACGAAAGTGTACAAAACGTACTATCCGAAAGCCGGAGATATAGATCGCAAATGGTTCGTGGTAGATGCCAATGGTGAAAACCTGGGCCGTCTAGCCTCACGTATTGCAAAAGTTTTACTGGGAAAACACAAGCCTACTTTCACGCCAGGTGTGGAAATGGGTGATTATGTTGTGGTGATAAATGCAGAGCGAGTAACTGTGACTGGTACCAAGACCACCAGCAAAAAGGACTCAAAAGTTTATTACCGTCACTCAGGTTATCCTGGTGGTTTGAAATCGATCACCCTACGCGAGCAATTACGCAAACACCCTGATCGAGTTCTTCACTCAGCAATTTGGGGGATGCTGCCACATAATCGAATGGGTCGTTCAACATTAAAACGGTTAAAAATCTATGCGGGTCCAGATCATCCACATGGTTTGCAAAAACCTGAACCGCTTGTAGAGGAAGGATAATAATTTATTATGTCTGTTCAGTATTATGAAGGAATTGGCCGCCGCAAGGCCAGCACAGCGCGTGTTCGAATAATGAGTGGCGATGGCCGCTTTATTGTCAATGATAAAGATGCCGAAATCTACTTTCCTCGATTAGGTGATCTTGAAAGTATCATTGGGCCATTATCAGCAGCTGACCAAGACCGCGCAACGTATGATATTACTGTGCTCGTAAAGGGCGGTGGCGTTACTGGTCAAACCGACGCTGTTAAATTAGGCCTTGCACGAGCGTTGGTAAAAATGAACCCAGATTGGGTTTCTAATATGCGTAAGGGTGGCTTTCTAACTCGCAATGCACGAGTCAAGGAACGTAAGAAGCCTGGCCTCAAAGGAGCCCGTAAGGCTCCAACCTACACCAAGCGTTAAAAATTTCTTCTTATTTTTACTCAATTACGTAATGCATGTTACCCTAGGGTACATGCATTACGTTTTATTTTAATAACGGAGAAACTATGTCTGGAATAACTCTACTTGGTTTAGGCCCCGGAAACCCAGATCAATTAACTCGGGAAGCTTGGAATATACTTTCCACAGCCGACGAAATATGGTGCCGAACACGCCAGCATCCCACGCTTGATGCCATACCACCATCGGTGAGAATACATTCTTTTGACGATTTGTACGAAAATAATGATTCATTCCACAATGTTTATGCCACGATTGTTGATAAGGTTATGGATTTGGGCCGTCGTTCTCAAGGGGTAATTTATGCAGTTCCCGGACATCCATTTGTGGCAGAAACTACAGGACCGAAAATATACCGCCTCGCCTTGGACGAAGGGCTTGCTACCAGGGTCATTGAAGGCCTCTCATTCCTAGAATCTACCTTCTCAGCCCTCGGGTTAGACCCATATCCGCGTTTGACACTATTTGATGCATTGGAACTCTCAGTCTTGCATGTTCCCCCGTTCCCTCCAGATACGCCAGTGCTAATAGCACAAATTTATTCCAGTCTGGTTGCTGCAGAAGTTAAAATGACATTGAATGCAGTTTACCCAGATAAACATCCGGTGCGGTTAATTCACGCTGCTGGTACAAAAGAGGAAAGTGTGCAAAATATGATGTTGTATGAAATTGACCGTTCCAAGGACATTGGCTTATTGACAAGCTTGTACATTGAACCTCTCGGAAAGGAAACTTCCTTCGAGTCATTCCAGGAAATTATTGCCCATTTGCGTGCACCAGATGGTTGTCCCTGGGATAGAGAGCAAACCCACCAATCATTGCGCACAAATATGCTTGAGGAGACTTATGAGGTTCTGGCTGCGATAGATGCTGGAGATCCAAAAGCCATGCAAGAAGAATTTGGGGACCTGCTACTGCAAATAGTATTACATGCACAAATTGCTAATGAGGCAGGTAACTTTTCAATCAATTCGATTTTAAAAAATATTTCCGGAAAAATGATCCGGCGACATCCACATGTATTTGGAGATCTAGAAATAGACAACGTAGCGGGCGTGCTGAAAAATTGGGAAAAAATGAAAGCGGCCGAGCGAAAATCAACAAAAAATAATAACCATCCGGGTTTGTTAGCAAGTGTTCCACCTGCATTGCCAGCCTTAACTCTGGCACAGGAATATCAGAATCGGGCTGGAAGAGTTGGTTTTGACTGGCCTACGATTGATGGTGTAGTAGATAAAATAAGAGAAGAAATATCAGAAATTCAAGAAGCAAAGAGTGAGGAAAATCTTGCTGAGGAAATAGGCGATCTGTTTTTTGTATTGGTCAATTTCGCGCGATGGAAAAATATCGATGCTGAATCTGTTCTGAGAGAAACTAATTATAAATTCAAACAACGATTTGAATTCCTTGAAGAAAAAGCGGCCCAGCAGGGAAAAATTCCATCTGATATGTCTTTAGATGAAATGAATGCTGTCTGGGAGCAGGCAAAGAAACTATAGCCGAAACACCGTTTACAATCCAAACCTAATGGTATCTGTTTGCCACGAATTGAAGAGTTCTGTCATTTACACCGAAATTTGCTTAGTGAATTCTCAATATGTAATGTCGCTTGCCCTTCACCCATAGTATACGCTTTCCAAGCGAAAACACGGTCATCACTCACAGATCCATGCTGCTGCTCCACCGTGTGGGAGCACACTTGTAGCAGTGGTTGAAATGTTGGTGTATAACACGTTCATATTATTAATCAAATTGACATCCATATTCCCAATTAGTGTATCGGCATCAGGGTTTAAGATCAAGTCAAGCATAAAACTTTGGTCACTTATCCCAGGCGCATGTTGCCAAAGCATTTCGATGATGATATTTGTGTTATAAGCAACCAATAAACCCTGATCAAAACTACTTGGAGCGGCTGGGTTCGTCTGTGTGCTGACATCAAAAAAAGCAATAATAGATGGATGGCCTATACAGAATTGATATTCACAAAACAATCCAGACAATGGGACTGCCGTATAAGTAAAAATTTGACTTGGTTTTTGAAAGGGTGTATAGGTCGGGATTGTAGAAATTGTTGTAGCAACTGCCTGCTGAACTTGATCCTCTTGATAATCGCTTTGTCTCGGAATGCATGCTACAGCTAAGAAAAATGTTGCAAGAACAGTTTGGCATATAATTATTGAGTTGCATTTCATACGAGCAGGTTATACCATCTGCACTTGATAGAATAGTCTTATAAAATATCTTGCATTGTCGGTGGATTGATTTCACTAGAAATAAAAAAACGGAAGCTGAGTAAGCAGCTTCCGTTTTTTAGGCGTAAATTTGGATCAATGGATTGTCTCTTCAGTCTCTGGATTAAAGATTTGGAAGTTGTCCATATCTAAAGCTAATTTAACTTTCTGTCCAACGTCCATCTTTGAGCGAGGGTCAATCCGAGCGACAAAATGGTTGTCCCCAGCAATTAAGTGAATAACGATTTCATTTCCCATCAGTTCTTTGACATCCACCTTTGCTTCGATGGTTTCGGTATGGATATTTGCTGGCATAAAATCAGGATCGTGAATATTTTCCGGTCTTATTCCAAAGATCACGTTCTTGCCTTCATATGACTCATAAGGCTTGGCCCATTGAGATGGAATTGGAAGAGTGAAGGAATCTGAAACTATATTAAGTTTCCCTTTATCTTTTCGAATCTTTGAAGGGTAGAAGTTCATTGCTGGTGAGCCAATAAAGCCCGCTACGAAATGATTAACTGGATTATCGTATAACTCCTGGGGCGCGTCTAGTTGCTGCAGTACACCATTATTCATTACTGCTATTCGCGTAGCCATTGTCATGGCTTCTACTTGATCATGGGTCACGTATATGAAGGTTGTATTAAGGCTTTGATGTAGTTTATTAATTTCGGCTCGCACCGCAACCCGAAGTTTTGCATCTAAGTTTGAAAGTGGCTCATCGAATAAAAAGACCTTGGGTTCCCGGACAATGGCTCGTCCGACAGCAACACGCTGGCGTTCACCACCTGAAAGCTGCCGCGGTCGACGATGGAGCAGGTTTTGGATACCAAGGATTTCGGCTGCTTCGTTCACACGCCGCATTATCTTAACTCTATTAATCTTTCGAATTTTTAATCCGAAAGCCATATTGTCGAAAACAGAAAGGTGAGGGTACAGCGCATAAGATTGGAAGACCATCGCGATATCACGGTCTTTTGGAGCCATATCATTTACGACGATGTCGTCAATCTTTATCTCACCACCAGTAATCTCTTCAAGACCAGCGAGTAGACGTAATGCAGTCGACTTACCACTTCCCGAAGGGCCAACAATAACCAAAAATTCCTTGTCGACAACATCAATATTTAGTCCGTCGACCGCGACTACCTCATTAAAATGTTTGGATACATTATTAAATGTAACACTTGCCATAAATTCCTCCAGGAGTTAAGATCTAATTTTATAATTATACCAAAAAGAAACGATCTAGGTTGAAAAAATATTATTATTTTTACGCAATATTCTTGTGTGTTATTAAATCATCTATTTGGGATTTCAAGAAGATAAAAATAAAAGGAGCATAGAGCTCAATACAATAACGATAATTGTAAATCGGTTTCGTGTCAAGATCAGAAATAGAATTTGCCGCTAAACATCTGTGGCCAAGCTATAAAGTGTTTGAGCGGGCTATCCATAGTTAACCCAATTTTACAGCATCCCAACCAGCATAACTGGCTGATTTCCCTAACTCGGCTTCAATTCGCAATAGCTGATTGTATTTTGATACTCTATCTGACCGAGCAGGTGCACCGGTTTTGATTTGGTCAGTCCTCAGCCCAACCGCCAAATCTGCGATTGTTGTATCTTCCGTTTCTCCTGACCGGTGACTGGTAATTGTTCGCCAACCTGCCTGGCGACAGGTCTCAATGGCATCAAGTGTCTCAGAAAGGGTTCCGATTTGATTTACTTTCACTAGCAAGGAGTTGGCCGCTTTTTCGTTGATTCCGCGACGAACACGTTCCGTATTCGTAACTAGTAAATCATCACCCACAATCTGGCATTTGTCACCGATTATTTCGACCAATAATTTCCAACTTTCCCAATCATCCTGAGCTAAGCCATCTTCAATAGAAATAATCGGATACTCATCCACCCACTCGGCCCAATAATCTACCATTTCCGCACCTGTCATATTTTTGCCTTCTCTCTTTAGAGAGTAGATCTTTGTTTTTTCATCATACAGTTCGGAGGCAGCGGGATCAAGCGCAATGGCAACCTCATCTCCATGCCCAGCTTTAAATCCTGCAATATTGATTGCTTCTAAAATTATTTCGACAGCTTCTCTATTTGCTTTTAGTGCAGGGGCAAATCCACCCTCATCTCCGACCAGGGTCCCATAACCTTTTTTATTGAGCACTGATTTGAGTGCATGATAAATCTCTACCCCCCAACGTAGACCCTCGCTGAATGTGGGTGCCCCAAGGGGCATTACCATGTACTCTTGTATATCGGTTGATTGCCAGCCTGTGTGGGCACCACCATTTAAAATATTCATCATCGGGACAGGAAGTACATGTGCATGAACTCCCCCTAAATAACGATAAAGTGGCAGAGCCATGGAATTCGCTGCTGCTTTCGCCATGGCCAGGCTGACACCTAATATTGCATTTGCCCCCAGCCGAGATTTGTTGGGCTTACCATCCAGGGTTATTAAATCATGGTCAATGGCTTTTTGATCAGTTGCATCGCGGCCCAAAAGCGCTTCGCATATCTCCCCATTGACATGAGCTACCGCCTTTAATACGCCTTTGCCACGATATCGCTTCTTATCACCATCACGCAGTTCCATAGCCTCAAACCTTCCCGTGGAAGCACCTGATGGGACGGCTGCCCGTCCACAAGAGCCATCTGCCAAAGTGACTTCCACCTCTACGGTTGGGTTGCCGCGCGAATCCAAGATTTCTAAAGCGGAAATGCCCTCAATAATCGTGTTCATGTCTCTCTCCAGAAGAAAGTTATTTAAAGGGTATAGCACCTATATATCGTCAATGGGCGCAAGAATAATCCACTTTGATTAACGGAAAATCCCCGTCGATTTTTATCAAGCGGGAGTTTTGCATAATAATATATGTTATTCGGCCTTTGATAAAATCGCTTCCATCAACTGCTGAATACGCGGTACCATGCTGGATGGATCTGGGTGCAAACCCTCGACCAGCAAGGCGCTCTCGTAGATCTGTTCGACGATCAGGTTTTGCATCTCAGATTTTTCTTTCAGGACGAGTAAATTTTTCAAGATAGGGTGGGAAGGATTCAACTCCAATATTTTCTTGGGGACTTCATATTCCTTTCCCAGATGCTTGTAAACGCGCTGAAGCTCCGGGTTTACGCTGCCGTCCGGGTCTACCAGACGGGCAATCGATTGTGACAAGCGCTTACTAGCCTGCACATCGGTTACACGATCTCCCAGGATATTTTTAAAGCTCTCGATCAAAGTTTTGAAATCGTTATCGGAAATTTTTTTCACATCCGCTTCTTCATCGCTTTTCTCGGACGCTTTCACATCTGCCTGTGCCACGTTCTTAAGTTCATAATCCTTATATTTGGTTAACCCCATCAGCATGAACGGATCCATAGGATCGGTCAGCAGTAGCACTTCTGTACCCTGTTCTTTGAAGAAATCCAGGTGAGGGCTGAGCATTACAGACGTGGGTTCATCGCCGACGATGAAGTAAATTTCCTTTTGATCCTTAGCCATGCGGCCCACGTAATCTTCCAGTGATGACCACTCCTCGAGATTCTGGGTTGTCTTGAATCTCAACAATGGATGCACACTTTCCGCCTCCAATGGATTGGCCGCTATGCCTTGTTTGAGATATACACCAAATTCACCCCAAAAGGTGTTATATTTTTCGACATCATTTTTAGCGAGATTCTCCAGTTCTTTCATCACCTGTCCGGTCACGATCTTTTTCAGGCGCGGCATCAATCCTACCGTTTGAACTGTCTCTCTTGAGACGTTGAGTGGTAAATCTTCAGAATCGATCACACCCTGCACAAAACGCAGGTGCTCGGGCAGTAAATCTTTGTTGTAGTCGTCGATCAGGATATTACGAGAATACAGTTGCAGCCCATCCTCCTTGCGCAGGGACAGTACGCTGCGTTCGCTTTTGCTTGGAATATACAGCAGAGCGTAGATCTGTACCGGTGCATCTGTGATGTTATGAATATGTACCAACGGGTCTTCAAAATCCAATGTAACTTGGCGGTAAAATTCTTTGTATTGCTCCTCGGTAATTTCTGTTTTGGACGTCCGCCAAAGCGGAGTCTGCTTGTTGATTTGCTTATCATCCTCGCCGATAAAGATCGGGAAGCCGATATAGTCTGAGTGTTTCTTGATGATATTCTTCAGACGGAATTCTTCAGCGAATTCGGTTGCATCTTCCTTTAGCTTTATTTCGATCTTCGTGCCGCGCTCGCTCATCTTGGCCGGGCTGACTTGGTATTCATCCTCGCCAGTGGCGTACCAACTGACCGCTTTGGAACGCGGCTTGTAGGAACGCGTCGTTACCCGCACCCAATCTGCTACCATGAAAACAGAATAGAAACCAACCCCGAACTGCCCAATAAATTGAGCCAGGTCGAGCTTTTTATCTTTGGCCGCTTCGACAAAATTGCGCACGCCGGATTGGGCAATGGTACCCAGGTTTTCGATGACTTCGTCTTTTGTCATGCCTATGCCGGTATCCTGGATTGTCAACGTGCCAGAATCTTTATCTGCTGAGATTCGGATAGTCAAATCCGCCTTCGGGTCGAGTACGTTTTGGTTGGTCAACATTTCAAAGCGGATGCTGTTGAGCGCGTCCGAAGCATTTGAGAGCAATTCCCGCAGAAAGACATCCCGATCCTTATACAGGGAGTGGATCAGGATATCGAGCAGTTGTTTGGTATCAGCCTTGAAAGTAAAGGATTGCGCTTCGTTTTTATTTTTATTGGTGTCAGCCATGAATGTCTCCTGTTGATTCTACTTATATTTTACACCGACATTTACTTTGTAGTGGCAAGATCTTTAATAAAAAAAATATTTTATAGCACAAATTTGAATAAAACAACCTTGCGAACGCCTGTCCTTCCTACACCATTGCTGCACATCGTCTTCCCGTAGGCCGTTTTGGCCTCGCCTATCACCGTTTCGTCCTCCCGCCCCGAACGGGGACGCTGGGACCTGTAAATTTACAAGGCCTTGCACTGTGCAGATGCGATTATTGGTTGCTTATCGAATGGAACAGTTCCTAAAGAGGGCTATGTCTAGCGTGAATTCATGATTGTTATGATTTGGCATTAGAAAAACTAGCTAATAAAAAATTTTTGTATCCCTACGAGATTGGATGAATGCGAAACCCCACCTCGATTCAACCAATGGCGGTGGCTGAATAATTTCTCCAGCGGCGCACATAAAAAGTTTTTTAAATCGCTGTACTCAATTGCGGATAAAATGAAATTAGATAGCTCGGCTACTGCTCCACCACCTCAACCTGCACCATAACATCGAAGTTCCCATTTCGGAGGAAGTGCCATACCCGTTCTGAATTGAGAAATACCCGGTAACGAATGTCCAATACAAACGTTTTCTAAATGCAGATGATTATGCCGAAAAAACAAATCGGATATTCTTTCAAATATTTAATGAAGATTACATTCGGATTGGCCGCTAGGGTAACGATGGCTGGGATTGGCTGCAGAAGAAAAGAGATAACTGATAACCTGTGCAGCCGCCGGATTGGGATTATGAAAACCTTGGCAGCCCAAACCTCGAGAACTCGGTGGTGGACCAACCACCTGATATAAAGCCAATGCCTATGGAAACTGGCTGGCGTGCCATTGGAGCGAGATAACTGTCCGCTGGAGCATGCTCCCAACCCAAATTAACAGTCGGGGAGGACGAAATCAATAGCTCCTTGCAAATAACCTTCCGAAGTGTTTTCCTTACAGGGTGCTTCGCAAAACCTTTGGAAGGTTGGCGTTGGTACTAGCTCTCTGCTCTCGGTCCTTTATTTCCTTTTTTGCTGCCTTCACCAAGCCCACAAACAACGGATGCGGCCGCATGGGTCGTGATAGAAACTCGGGATGGAACTGGCTGCCAATCATAAAGGGGTGATCCGCGAGTTCGGCGATTTCTACCAACATCCCGTCAGGGGACATGCCGGAGAAGAGCATCCCGGCATTCTCGAATTCGGCCTTAAATTTGTTGTTGAATTCGAAACGGTGGCGGTGTCGCTCTTCCACCTGTGATACCCCGTAGGCGGCAGCTGTCTTGGTCCCTTTTTGAAGCAGGCACGGGTACAGCCCTAGGCGCATGGTGCCGCCCATGTCGGTTATTGAGCGCTGTTCGAGCATTAGGTCGATCACAGGCGCCTCGGTCCCACGGTCAAATTCAGACGAGTTGGCATCTTCGTGTTCAAGTACGTTGCGGGCAAAGTCGATGCACATGACCTGCATACCCAGGCAAAGACCCAAATATGGCACCTTATTCTCACGTGCAAAGCGGGCCGCCATCGTTTTTCCTTCGATTCCGCGGGAGCCAAATCCACCGGGCACTAGAATACCATCTGCATTTTGAATGATTTCCCAACCTTTATTTTTTTCCAGATCTACCGAATGAACCCATCCGATTTCCACTTTGACATTTGTAGCTAAGGCGGCATGCTTTAGAGCTTCCCTTACCGACAAATAAGCATCGTGAAACTCAACATACTTGCCCACAAGTGCTATTTTTACCGTTGGTTTTGGCGTACGCACTTCTTTTACAAGCTTTCTCCAGGGTCTCCAATCAGGTTTTCGTGTTGCTTTAATATTCAAGCTTTTGATAACATATTCGGCTACACCCGCTTCCTCCACCAAAAGTGGGACTTCGTAAAGTACATCGGTCGTTGTCATCGGTATAACCGCTTCTTTTTCTACATCGCAAAACAATGCGATCTTATCGCAAATACTATCTTCAATGGGATGATCACAACGGGCGATGATCATATTTGGAGAGATTCCGATCGAACGCAATGCAGCCACTGAGTGCTGTGTCGGTTTGGTCTTTATCTCACCAGTAGCACTGATAAAAGGCAACCATGTGACGTGAATGAAAAACACATTTTCACGGCCGACTTCGTTACGCAATTGCCGTAAAGACTCCATAAAGGGTAACGACTCTATATCTCCGACTGTACCCCCAATTTCAACTAACACAATTTCTGCCTTTGTTTCTTTTGCTGCCAGGCCAATTCTACGTTTTATCTCATTTGTAATGTGTGGAATAATTTGGATTGTGCCGCCCAAATAATCGCCATGCCGTTCCTTTGCGATGACCTCGGCATACACCTGGCCGGCAGTGAAATTACTGACTTGTTTTAGACGAATGTCAATGAAACGTTCATAGTGTCCCAGATCAAGGTCTGTTTCAGCGCCATCATCTAACACATAAACCTCACCGTGTTGATATGGGCTCATTGTTCCTGGGTCTACATTTATGTAAGGATCCAATTTTTGAACTGCTAATTTAAATCCCCGTTCTTTGAGCAACAAGCCCAGTGCCGCCGCAGTCACACCTTTTCCAACAGAGGAAACTACCCCTCCTGTAAATATTATATATTTTGGAGTCATGTAATCCCTTAGTGTATTGTATTAAGAGAAACGGGGAGGGCACTATTGCCCTCCCCGGAAGGAGTTGCGATTTCTTGGAGCTTAAGAAATATTTTTCGGGTCATCCTAAGAGTTTGACCAAATCTTCTGTGGCCCGACGCATTTCGAGATTAATCATTCCTAACTTAGCTTCTTTGCGGGCCATAGCTGTCAGGACAGCTTCTTTACCAACTGATGTCAAAATAATTGAACCTTGATCACCTTTTATATAAACTTGTTCTAAATCGGCACGTCCGAGTTCGCTAGAAATTCGTTCTCCCAAGCTGAGCATTGCAGCTGACATCGCGGACACGCGGTCTTCCTCAATGCCTTGTTGAAGGGCAGAAGCCATAATTAATCCATCAACCGAAACCACCGCAGAAGCCTCGATTTCGGGTGCAGCTGATTGCATATTTTGCAGGCGTTCCACCATTAGTTCTGCTCGAGATTTACTCATCGATAGGAGTCTCCTTGAAATAATTCATCAATAGTTAAAGTTTACCATAAATTCTAAATACTCAAACATATCAAAATTGTATTGTGAAGAGTGATAAATTTTTTGAAAATAGAACATAGAAATTGATTCTCAACCATGTTAAACTTATGGATCGCCATGAAACTCCTTTTTCTCATTTTTATATTCATATTTTCAATTCAATCTCAAACCATTCTAGCGCAGGAGGAGGCTGATGATTTTAAGATCATTTCCCCATTTGAAGGACAAGTAATTCAGGGGATTTATGTAATTTCAGGTTCAGTCAACTTAGTCGGTTTTTCGTCTTATACGCTTTCATTTGCGTTTAATGAAGACCCAACCCAAACCTGGTTTTTGCTTAATACTAACTCACTTCCTGTATTTGAAGGTGAAATTGGTATCTGGGATACAACAACTCTTACAGATGGAGATTATTCGTTGCGATTGTATGTTGTACTCTCAGATGGCTCAGAACAGGAATCGATTGTTACCAATTTGCAAGTACGGAACTACACTCTAGTCCCAATTTCAGAGTCAACATCCACCAAAGCATCGGATTTTCAATTTTCTCCACCCACTGCGCTTCTGATAACCCCCGAACTTGCTACTCAGGCCAAATCATTCCCTACACTCACACTTTTACCAGCTAATCCTGCAGCTTTAACAGAACCTGAAATTTCAAGAGCGCTTTTGCAAGGAGCTGCCCTGGTTTTTATTTTGTTTCTTGGGTTTGGAATATTTATTCGGCTACGGCGAGAATAACAACTTAGATTTTATGGAAGACAACACCTATATAATTGTTGGGCTGGGAAATCCAGGCCGTGAATACAAAGACAATCGACATAATGTAGGATTCATGTTGATAGATAGGCTATCCATCCGTTTGAATGTACGCATGAGGCGCATGCAGTCTAAGGCATTGGTTGCTTCGGTGATATATGAGCAAAATAGGTTAATTTTTGCAAAGCCCCAAACATATATGAATCTTTCAGGTCAATCAATCCAAGGCTTATCCCGATTTTATAAGGTACCCTTTGAAAATGTAATTGTTGCTCACGATGATCTTGATTTGCCGCTCGGAAAAATACGGATCAGGCCTGGCGGAGGGCCCGGGGGCCAAAAGGGCATTGTTTCTACCATTGATCACCTAGGAACAGAAGATTTCCCTCGATTGCGAATAGGTATTGGAAGACCGCCAGGTCGAATGGAACCTGCCTCATATGTGCTCCAAGACTTTGCTAAGGCAGATCTTACCTTGGTTTCAGAAGTCCTCGATAAAGCTGCAGATGCAATATTGGTGTTTATCACGGAAAGCTTAGACGCTGCGATGAATAAATTCAATGGGGATACTTAATCCTAAATGGAGTGAGGGAAACCTTGTTGTGTTTCATCTTTACCGGGGCAAAATTGGAAGTAGGGACTTTCGAATGCCCGAGTGAAATATCTTCGGATAATTCCTTATATTCCAATATTTTCACGTTGATATGCAATAAATTGTTCAATATAAAATGAATCAGCTCATAAAAAAAATTCAGGGTTTGCCCCAATTTCAAGCTCTTTTGGAAAACATAAATAACGCTGGAATTCAGTCAGGCTTGAGCCTGCCACGTGCTGCACGCCTACCTCTTCTTTCGGCTTTATATAATGAGCTTGATAGGGTTGTTTTATTAATAACAGATAGAGCAGATCATGCTATCAACTTATTTGACGAGTTGGCATTTTGGGTTGGAAATAATTCCCGATTCCATTTTGCCGATCCCAATCCGCTATTTTATGAAAAAGCACCTTGGGGAATAAATACTCGTCGAGAACGATTACGCTCATTAACATGCCTGGCTCGTTATCACCTTCAGAATGAGAAGCTGCCTGAAAAGCCGCCGATTATTGTCACCTCCGCACGCTCCCTCATAACGAAAACACTGCCGCTTCAGGAGTTTATTAATGCCTGTGTGCGCCTTTCGATTGGAAAATCCTATCAGTTGGAACCCCTCCTGCGTTCTTTGATCCGTATTGGTTATCAATTTGTGGATACTGTATTAGAGACAGGTCAAATATCTCATCGTGGAGGTTTGATAGATGTTTGGCCGCTCTCCGAGCCGCAACCTGCCCGTCTTGATTTTTTTGGAGATGTTATCGAATCCATTCGCCAATTTGACCCTACTTCGCAGCGTACCATTTCAACTGTTGACTCAATGCTCATTACTCCTGCACGGGAATTTTTGCGGCCAGATGAGGCAGATCAATATGATCAAACCACCGAATTATCTGAATTTCATATTCCCCTTTTACATACCAATGCTGCAACATTGTTAGATTACTTAACCGAAGATGCTCTCATTTTGGTTGATGACGTTTCCTTAGCCTCATCCGTGATAAACGAAATTGAAGAGCAGGCCTTAAAAGATCGGGCAGAAAGCATTTCTGATACTCAGATAACGACTGATTTTCCTATTCCATATCTGACTTGGTCTGAAATTGAAGATACCATACACTCCTCAAGCTGGTTGGAGTTGGGCGGTTATGCACAAGGGTATAGGGACAACAACTCAATCAATGCGGATTTTGCTTCCAATTTTGGTCATGATGAGCGCTTTGGCGGACGCTTGAAATTGTTCATCGACTATTTATTAGAATTAGTAAAGAAAGGTGAACAAGTCATTGTTGTATCTCGTCAATCGTCTCGCCTAAAAGATCTTTGGGGTGAGAAATGGGACAAGGAAACCCATAGCAACCTTACCTTTCTTGACGGTGCCTTATCAGAGGGATTTGTGCTTAATGACTCACAATCAAATTTTCATCTGATCACTGACTCCGAAATTTTTGGATGGGAGCGCCCTCAGCCTCGTTTGCGTCAAGGGCAAATTGTTGAAGCACCAGAGGCTTTGTACTCAGATTTGGTTGATGGAGATTTTGTCGTCCATATCGATTACGGAATAGGCCAATTTATGGGACTTGTCCAAAAACAATTAGAAGGACAAGAACGAGAGTTTTTGGCCGTTGAGTACGATCGTGGCGATATTCTTTATATACCTATCCATCAGGCTGATCGCATGACCCGTTACATTGGACCTGACGGCGGTACGCCAGCATTGAACAATATGGGCGGCCAAGGATGGCAAGAATCTAAAGGGAAAGTAAAGGCAGCTGTTAAAAAAATGGCTGAAGAATTATTAGAATTATATGCCTATCGGCATATTGCACAAGGACACGCCTTTTCAAAGGATTCCAACTGGCAAACTGAACTTGAGGACTCATTTCCTTATGTGGAAACTGATGACCAAATAAAGGTAATATCTGAAATAAAACGGGATATGGAAAGACATCGGCCTATGGATCGTTTATTGTGTGGCGATGTTGGATATGGTAAGACTGAGGTGGCAGTACGGGTGGCATTTAAGGCAGTGATGGATGGGAAACAGGTTGCGATGCTCGTACCTACTACTGTTTTAGCACAGCAGCACTATGATACATTTTGTCAACGATTGGCCGCCTTCCCTGTAAAAGTGGAGATGCTTTCTCGATTTCGCACCCAACGTGAACAGTACGAAATTCTACTGAGCATGGCATTTGGCGAAATTGATATTGTAATTGGCACCCATCGATTAATAAGCTCGGATGTGCAGTTTAAAGATTTGGGATTGGTAATTATCGATGAGGAACAACGCTTTGGCGTCACCCACAAAGAACACTTAAAAAAGCTTCGTACTCAAGTGGATGTGCTGACACTTACTGCTACGCCAATTCCGCGTACTCTTTACATGGCGCTAACAGGGGTTCGCGATATTTCATATTTAAATACACCACCCGCAGAACGCCTGCCAATCATTACACATGTGGGCCCATATTCACCCAAACTTGTAAAACAAGCGGTAATTCGAGAGTTGGAAAGAGGCGGTCAGATATTTTTTGTGCATAATCGAGTACGAACGATTAATGCTATCCAAAACCATCTTAAGAGTTTAGTTCCCGATGCGCGTATTGGAGTTGCACATGGTCAAATGCCAGAGCATGAACTAGCAAGTGTCATGCGGATGTTCACATCAGGCAAAATTGATATATTGCTTTCAACTTCAATTATCGAATCAGGGCTTGATATCCCTAATGCGAATACCCTGATTGTAGACCGTGCTGATACATTTGGCTTAGCCCAGCTCTATCAATTAAGAGGCCGCGTGGGGCGTGGGGCCATGCGAGCGTATAGCTATTTTTTTCGCCACCGTAAATTGGCTCCTACCATCGAAGGGCAGCAAAGGCTCGAAGTTATTGCCGAAAATACACAATTAGGGTCAGGCTATTCCATCGCTATGCGCGATCTGGAAATCCGTGGAGCAGGCGATCTACTAGGTTCCCGCCAGCACGGATATATTGCCACGGTTGGTTTTCATCTATACACTCGCCTTCTCGCTGATTCGGTCAGGCGAATTCGAGCGGATGATGGGAAACAAGTACCCAATTCCAATCCAACCTTCGATGCCATGAATTTGCCCCTTGCAATGCCAGTCAATGTGGATTTACCAATTGCAGTCGGGATTCCTACAAAATACATTTCCGATCAAAATTTGCGTCTGCGTTTATATAGACGCATAGCTGATGTTAGGGACGAAAGCGAAATTGACGCCCTCATGTCCGAGTTTAAGGATCGCTTTGGTGAAATCCCAGAGATGTTAGAAAACCTGTTTTATCAAATGAGAGTAAAGTTGCTGGCGGAAAAAATTGGACTAGCTTCAATCAATATGGAAAATAACAATATCGTCCTGCGTTATCCGAAAACCTTGGGGGATGAAAAACCGCCTCATCTTCTGGACCTTGGGCCTGCTACCCGGACCGGAAAAGATTCGTACTGGTTGACCTTTGGCCGGGAACCGGACTGGCCACAGCGGTTATTGGAGGTGTTGAGTAAAATTGTTGAACCGGGGTCTATAGTTGAAAACAATAAATAATTCAAAGGATATATATATTTTGAAAAAGTCATTTGTTGTAATTATCGGTCAATTGATTGTTATCCTGGGAGCCTGTTTACCAACAGGTCGTCCCTCGAATTGAAAATATTTCATAAATTATCCTAGCCACCTTTCAAACGCTTATTGCGAAACCTGAAGTTGCACCGCCACTTGATAAAGCAACACCTGCCACTGTAGATCTAGAAGGAATGATTTCCGGCAATTTATCATATCTATCGGAGTTTATTGCCCCAATGATGATCGTTGCCTATAATGTTAATGGAATACCTGGATAATATAAATATTAATTTAGCTACCTGACACATGTAATATTGGACGCTGATTCACGCAGATTTGCAAGATTTTTCTGTTTTCTTTCTCTCAGATCACGGTTTATCAGGGAAAATCAGCATTCACACCACACTTACGTTTGGTTCAAGTGTCTGTGTTCTAGTTTTAAAAATGACAGGCGGAAATATATATTAACAGGTTAGAGGTAGTCTAGTTATGAGATGAAAGTTCTATAAGGCCATTACCTAGTTGTTTCCTATATCCTAGAAAATAATACACCAACTAATTTTGGGGGAGGTTGCACTCATTCTGTCACATGTGGTTTATCGATAGAATGCACTAATCAATCCCTAATTACAATAACTGTCATAGCCGAAGGAGTGATAGAAAAAATCAATCCAGGTTATGGGTGTGCCCCAGATGGGAGCTTCCCAGTCCTCCCTCTACACCCTAATCCAAAAACTCTCCAATATAAAAACATTCGGAATTATAGGGATTAATAACAACATTTTTTATTCTCGGCCACATCTCAAATTTTCTTTTATAGCCACTAATATCGGCTGTTATTCGGAGAAATGAGTAGGGGTGCCTTGCCATTAATGTATTAATGGCAAGGCACGAGCTTCCGGTCATTAACAATTACATAAATCACCAAGATTAGATAAGAAATGAGTATACTTGTAAATGGAATATTCCAATTTTTGTCAATCTTTGATTTCAGATAAGGTGTAATATATTTCTACCCCAGACTTGAAGCAAAATATGTGGATCAAAAATAATAGATGTAGGTTACTCAGGTTGAAGCCTTCACTTGGAAAGATTTTGAAAAATGGGAAGGCACCCCTAGTATAAGGTTTCTTTAACTGTGGCTAAATTAGTAAAAAATATGGAGCCATCGAAAAAAATCACTCTCACATTGTTGATTGTAGTATTTTTCATCATTTTGCTACGGACGGCATGGGTTAGCGATGATTCTTACATTACCATGCGGACAATAGACAATTTCGTGAATGGGTATGGTCTTACATGGAATCCAGGCGAACGCGTTCAGACATATACCCACCCACTTTGGATGATGATTCTATTGGTAGTTTTTTCAATAACCCATCATGCGTATGGTTCAATAATATTTTCGTCAATATTTTTTTCTGTTTCCACCATCTTCTTAGTTTTATGCAGGGATAAAGATGAATTAATAATATTTATTGGGTGGTGTATGTTAATATTTTCAAACGCTTTTATAGATTTCTCAACTTCTGGACTTGAAAATCCCGCAACTCATTTATTGCTTGTGGTTTTCGGTTTTCTATATTTACAAACCAAACAACAATTAAGTAATAAACGGTTAATAGCCATTGGTATATTTATGGGGTTGGCCGTACTTAACCGAATGGACTTAATATTACTTGTTTTTCCATCGTTAATTGAGATTAGTTTCAGGAAAGAAGTACGTCGAAAAACCTGGTTAGTTATTGCTGGATTTGCTCCTTTAATTATTTGGGAAGTTTTTTCGATAATTTATTATGGTTTTCCATTTCCAAACACGTATTATGCAAAACTACATACCGGAATTGCTGAACGCGCCCTTATAAAACAAGGCATTATGTATTTCTTTAATTCCCTTGCATGGGATCCCATTACACTTTCCATTATTGGAACAGCTTTGCTCTTATCTTTTTATCTAGGAAACAGACAACAAAAGATGGTTGCTGTTGGAATTGTAATGTACCTCGCCTATATTATTTGGATTGGTGGAGATTTTATGAGTGGCCGTTACTTCTCAGCCCCATTCATTTTAAGCGTACTTTTGTTAATGCAATTTCTCAAAACGACTAATCTTAGAGCTAAAACAGTCGTTTTAATTGTTATAGTTTTTTTAGGTTCAATAGCACGTACGCCAAGTTTTAGCCCGCCGCTCACAAGAGATGATGCGTTGGAAAACCTTACTGGAGTTAGTGACGAGCAAGCTTATTACTATAGCGGGACAGGATTACTAAGATGGGGAACTAATTCTAAATTGCCACGCTCTCATTGGATTGACGAGGGAAGACAACTGCAACAGAGTGGTGAAAAGGTATTTGTTGGTGGGGGTATTGGGTTTCTTGGTTTCAATGCTGGGCCAGATGTGCATGTGATTGATCATTTTGCCTTATCTGATCCCTTACTGTCTCATCTTCCAGTAGCAAATCCAGAAAAATTCCTCATAGGTCATTTCCGGCGAACTATTCCAAAAGGTTATATCGAAACACTAGAAAGCGGTAATAACCAGATTGAAGATCCGTACATTGCAGAATTTTACAACAAAATTAAACTCATTACGCAAGGGACTATCTGGAATGTTCAAAGGTGGGAGACGATATGGAGGATGAACACAGGGCAATACCGTTATCTGCTAAACTGATTAATGGGGATTTTTAGAATAGGCGGAAATTGTAGAATAGTTATCGCACAATTTGATATGCTCTTGCTTGCCTTATTCCCGCCAAACTTCCATATAGTCATGAAGTATTTACCCTTCTTATACGTTATATTCATTTCTCCATTTAATATTTGACTTTCACCAAGAATTAAATTACCGAAGCGCTATCTAAGTGTGCCTAACATCGAAGACACATTTATCTCATCCTGTCATCTTGAGACCTTAAAAGACGAAGAATCTCCCCATAGTTTGCTTACGTGTCAAGCTCCCATAATTAGTACCACTTGAAAGTGGAAAATCAGGCATTGAGTGAAGCAAACTGATAAGGTGACAGGCCCTGTAATGCTTCATGCGGTCGAATAGCATTGTAATCTTCAAGCCATTGTTCTGTAATGTCACGCACCTCGTTCAAAGTATCAAACAAATTGTCCATTACCGGAAGAATTATTGGAACAGATAGCGGCCAGATGGCTTGGAGGCACTGGCCAGTGTGGGCACCGATGGGAGACGGCGGATTTTAGGCTTATCCGTTATCGCTAAGTGAAGAGCATTTGCAATGGCGCGTGTTCCTGGAGGATTAGATTGATCGTGGTTTGAGGGGGTGTACAGTTGATAATCAGTGATGATCACAGCCAATTTTCGAAAATCACGGCAGGCGGTGTTCACCGATGATGGCTGGCAAAGGTGCAAATGTTATCTGCAGCAAAATGCCAGCCAATAAGTACTGCGCAAGAAGATGCTCAAAACGGACGCAGCTGACATTCGAGTGATTCTACAATGCGCCTGACCGCCAGCAAGCCGAGGCCTATCTACAACAAGACTGTCCTTTAGGTCATGATAAATTCAATCTATTGATAAATTATTATTAGAGTTTTTTGTATTTTAAAAAAACAAGTAGGTTATTTTATTGCTTTTTTCAGAGCAAGAATTTTTTCTTGGTCCAACTCCGCCAAATCCTCGTGGTGCTCAATCCCAAGGGCTTTCCTTTGGGCTTCACGCCATTTCTCTAGGCGTTTGGCAACCTGTGCCTCAAAACCTTCCCCAGATGGTTGATAGAAGTAAGTGCCGAGTAAGCGATTAGGAAGATATTGTTGTGGCGTATAGTGACCCTCAAACGCATGTGGATATGCGTAACCTTGGCCATGCCCTATTTCAGCATCGCGATTTGAGTCCTGCAAATGACGCGGGACAGATACTTGTCCTTGCTCTTGTAATACTTTCATGGCCTTAAAATACGCCCCGGCGCTGTTAGATTTTGGAGCTGTAGCAAGGTATAACGTCGCTTCAACAATAGGATAAATCCCCTCAGGCAACCCGATGTAGTCAAATGATTGTGCGGCTGCATTAACTACTACTATGCCCATTGGATCAGCCATTCCGATGTCTTCTCCTGCGAGAATTATTAGACGTCGTAAAATGAAGCGTGGGTCTTCGCCCGCATAAAGCATTTTGGCTAACCAATATAAGGCAGCGTCCGGGTCGGAGCCACGCACAGATTTAATAAATGCTGAGATAGTATCATAATGAGCATCTCCGTCCTTGTCATAAAGAACTGCCCGGCGTTGTATGGAATCTTGTGCAACTTCTAATGTGATTTGGATAATTCCATTTTTAGTTTTTTGTGTAGATTCAACTGCAAGCTCGAGCGCATTTAATGCGTTTCGAGCATCACCGCCAGAAATCTCAGCGAAATGTGCTCTAGCCTTAGAATCTAATTTAATTTTCCTTTTACCATAGCCGCGAATTTTGTCATTAAGAGCTCGGTCGAGCAGGATGCCAATTTCTTTCGGATTCAACCACCTTAACTGGAAAACGCGTGAACGTGAGAGCAGGGCGCCAATCACTTCAAAGAAGGGATTTTCGGTAGTGGCTCCTATAAGTGTAAGGACTCCGGTTTCTACATGAGATAGCAAAGCATCTTGTTGGGCTTTATTCCAGCGATGTACCTCGTCCACAAAAAGTATCGTGCGGGTGTTGTGCAACCGGCGGCGTTCGAGGGCCTCATTTATTACTTTTCGCAGGTCAGCTTTACCCGCTAAAATAGCTGAGATCGTAACAAAATGACTTTGGGTCCTGTTAGCGATTATTTGGGCCAGAGTGGTCTTTCCTGTTCCTGGAGGACCCCACAACATGATAGAGGAGAATAATTTGTCAGCTTCGATTGCACGACGTAATAATTTTCCCTTACCGACAATATGGTCTTGGCCTATATATTCATCAAGAGTAAGAGGCCGCATTCGTGCTGCCAACGGAGCTTCGGTTTGGATCCGATTCTGCATAGCATGATCGAATAAGTCAGACATTGTGTGATTATACTGCTTCAAGATCAACCAGTAAATAAGCTTTATCTAACTTATGAAGCCTATAAACTATTAAGGGCAGGAAATCAAAGAATCAAATATCTTTTCGGGATCTTAAAATAATCTTTTGGCCAATAATAAAAGGCAGTCTAATTATTATCTAACAATGAGGGTAGTTCGCTGAGAATATTGATTGTTGCTTTTGGTTTTGTAGGCAATCTGCCTGACGGATAGGGATTCACACGGCGTGTGATCCAGATACTAAAAATACCTAAACGGTTCGCTCCTAGAATATCTGCGTTTAAGGTGTCCCCGACCATTGCAACCTCTTCTGCCTTAACCATTAAATTTTCGATAGCAATCTCAAATATTTTTTCATGAGGCTTCCGAAAACCACATGCTGCGGATGTAAGCACAAAGTCAAAATAGCGCCTTAAATTAAATTTGCGAATTAATTGATGAACATCTCTATCATCGCCGGCATTTGAGAGGATACCCATTTTATAATTTGACCTTTTCAGGCTTTCCAAGCAGGATTTTGTATCCTTTTCCAATTCCCAATTTTTTTGTGTAATTGCATAATGTGCATCCAGACTCTCGCGAATTATTTGGTCTGAAATATTTGGGTACCCTTTTTCAGCGAGCAACTCCTTCAAGACGAGGAATGTGCTGGTTTCCAGAAATTGGTCATCCCTTTGTAAATAATATTGATGTAATCGATTGTTGAATTCTTGTAAAAATTCATCTTGTTGATCAAGGTAACCAAGTTCACTTAGGTATTTAATTAAAGCTTGATTTCCACGTCGAATTACATCGGGCCACAATTCCGGTGTTTTGGCATACATCAATGTGTTACCAAGATCAAACAATATTGCCCGAATTGCCATTTCTAATTCCCCAAATAGATTTCAATTATCTTCTTAAGTTGCCGCTTAAGGAAATAACGCGAGAGATTATCTGAAAAAAACTCAATGGGTCTATTGTCATATTTAGGGCTTCTTCCAGCTTTGTAGGGAGTTCGGATTACATTTGACATTTTCCTATATGGACTTACCACTAAGCAAGGTTTTCCACGGATAACGCCATTACCAGCAGCATCACAAATCCGTTCGTTTTCAGCTTAATTAACGAATTGTCATTCACATCACTACCTCGGGAAATCGTTACGATAGGTGCATGCATTAAAGGATCAGGGTGGCACCAATGCGATAATATTGCCATTAAATTACATAACACTTCAAGTGGCTAGAAGGTTTGCAATCCAGGTTAACACACATATGAACAATACGAATATCGCAGAATACCCAATTAAAGTTCGTAATACCTCACCTTCCTTGCCCGCGATGCCCACTGTACTTGCGCCCACCAAAATTTTTGCAGGTGCAGCAATGGATGCAAGTGAGGCTCCCGCGGTCTGCCCGGCCAAAATTATCGGGACACTAATTGATAATATTTCTGCTGTCCGCATTTGTAATGCAGCAAACACAACATTTGAGTTTGTATTTGAACCTGTCATGAACGCCCCAAAGGCACCGATCCAAGCTGCGGTTAGGGGGTAAACATTACTTGCCACATTTGCCAATCCGAGAGCCAATGCTTCTGTTATACCGCTTTGTTGCATTATTACAGCCATAGTGATCATAAGAATTATGCTCAAGCTAGGAGATTTTATGCCTACAAGAGTTTTATCGAGAATTCTCTTTATTGCGTTTGAGTTTAATAAACCTGCCCGAAGATATATAAAATAAGAAATTATGGATGTGTAAATAAGGATTAGACCAGGGTGAGTAAATACTTGGATGGGACGATTCGTGCCACCAGGAAAAACATAACCGAAAGATGTAACAGTTTTCGGATATTGTATCGCTAGTGATATCTGCCCGAGCCAATTATTTATGAGGGGTATGAGCAGAATGGTTACACTCAATAATATTAGAACAAGGTATCCAGAGAGAGCAGTCAATAGCGGTCGTCTATCGCTTCGTTCTAAGCCCGTGCTTGCAGCCTGCCATCGAATGATTCCAACGCTGACTGCGATTCCTGCCACCCCTCCCATAAACGCGCCTAAATTCCACATTTCCAAAACAACCACTGTGAAGTATTGAACAGCGCCCATAGTAAATCCAATACATAACACAGGAAATAGTAACCGTTTAACTCCCCGCCATCCGGCAGAGGCATAGGACACCATAGGTCCGGTAATTAAACATGCTGCTCCAAGGAAAAAGGCAGATTTTTGCCCAAGTGCAGATGCATCCAGACCTGATACATTGAGCAAAGCGTTGAACGATGAACCAAAAGAGCCAAAGGTTACCGCCCATCCATGTCCAATTGAAGGAATAATTACCGCAGTTAGCGGTGTAAAACCCAGGCCAATGAGAATTGGCGCTGTTACTGCAACCGGGACCCCAAACCCACCAGCGCCTTGTAGGAAGGAAGCGAAAACCCACCCAATAAGAATTGCTTGCCAGCCTCGATCATTGGTTAATGATGGCAATAATTTTCCAAGAGTTTTAATTGCCCCTGATTCGTAAACCACATGATAAAGTAGTAAGGCCCCCCAAATAATTAGAATGACGTCCAAAGCAAGTATGATTGCCCTAACGTGGGCAATGGCCAATACTTCCATTCCTGCACCAAAAATGATGATGGCAATAATTATCGCAGTTAAATATCCAAATGAACCTGCACGTGATGCCCCCCATCGAAATCCAATCATCAGGATTAGAATTACGAGAATCGGAGCGACCCCAATGATAGCCATCAATTAGACAGGATGCTGTTTTCTAATAAATCGTGAATATCCATACACTAAGGCTGTGCCGACAAGTATCCCAGGGATTAACACCAACCCTGCTTCTGGACCAAATGGTCCTCCAGTCCATAGATCTGGACCATTGACAGAAATATGGGTTAATCGATAAATGTCCAATCCGCTAACTGGGAAGCCGAAAACAACCCCCTCAAAAAAATTCCAGCCGATATGCAACCCAATTGGAAGCCATAGTTCTTTTGTAGCCAAATAACCATATGCAAGGAATACTCCAGCAATGAATATGCCGCCTGCTACAAAAAATTTTGCATCAGCATTTGGATTTCCAAGATGTAAAATGCCAAAAATTGCTGAGGAAATTAAAACCGCCCAATATATATTTAATCCGCTAGTTAGGGTTTGGAGATGATAACCGCGAGAAAGTAATTCTTCATTCCAGCCGACCAGAATGAAGACAACTAGCATACCAAGGGTTCCACCAAAAACTGTGAGCAGAGAGTCGTTTTGCCAGGCAAACCCCTCAAAAGTGAGCCAGCCTGCTGAAACTTCAATCAGGTAAATTGTTCCCATCATAAAGAAGGTAATTGCTACTCCTGCGAGAATATCAAGAGGCGCCCATTTGTTGAGCTTCAGTCCTAAGCTGCCGATCGAGCGTTTGTCTAAAAACCTTCTTGCTAAAAATATCGACGACGTAATCGCAAAAATCCCGATAACCTGATTCAACCCTAGCGAAAGGCTATCGGGAAGCTCAATCTCAGTAAATACTGCCAGCAAGCCGAGCGGAACCCCCGCACAAATAAACAACATGAATAATAAAATGGTTTGAACTAACAATCGCCAGCCAGCACGCAGTCGGGGCTCATCAGGGGATTGAAATATGGTTACTAAGAAAGAGCGGTTTAATACAGGTTGGTTTCCAGGCATTTTTTATCCCTCATTTTCTTGTAATTTATTCACTAGATTTAGGTACGATGATCCAGAAAAGTAAATATGCGGCAATGCCAGGTACACCTCCTGGAATTAGGGCAATCAAGAATGCCAGACGAAACCAGAAGGCGCTAATGCCGTAGAACTCTGCCAGGCCGCCGCATACACCTGCAATTACCCGATTGCTTCGGGAACGTCTTAAAGGGTTACGATTTTGAGCCATTATTATCCTCCAAAATAAATCTCAATTTACAATTACATACGAAAAACTGAAATGTTAATTGTCGCTAATTAAGGTATGTCCCAGTTGGGTCAAGTTCTCTTCTTAGAATGTCGAGCTCCTTATCAGTTAATTGGTTTGTTGATGATACCTTTTCCGAAGATTTAAGCTTCCAGCCAGTATTATCCTTAGCATCCTGGTAAGTTTTTCCAGGATGAAGTTGAGTAAGAATCATTTCACCAGATTTGTCCGGTTCGAGTATGCCGATATCGGTCACAACCGCTAGTATTCCCTCACCCCGCATTTCAATGTCTGTGCGCTCTTTACGTCCATTTAAAAAGCCAGCGGAGGTCATAAAATCCACTTTTTGAGGGAAGCGGCGCTTCTGGTGAGGTGCCATGATGTAACATCGACTTGCCCAGGCTGCGATCTCTTGGGATCCACCTGATCCAGGTAAGCGGACTTTGGGGTGGGCATAGTCTCCTATCACGGTGGCATTAATATTGCCGTATTTATCTATTTGGGCACCACCCATAAAACCCACATCGACATTACCACGCTGAAGATAATTGGTGAAAATATCATACATGCTAACTACCGACAAGGCTCCACTAACTAATGTCGGGTCGCCGATGGATAGGGGCAGGCGCCCTGGTTCAGCGCCTATGACACCGGCTTCGTAGATCATGACCAGGTTAGGGGCATGAGTCCGTTTGGCGAGGTTGCAGGCCAAGTTGGGTTGGCCGACGCCTACGAATACCACATCTCCATCCCGTAGAAGGCGTGAGGCGTTGATGATCATTAGTTCAGCAGGTGAATAATTAAGTTCACTCAATGGTTTCATACAGTTTAAATTAAAGCGACCAGCTTATATCCTCATCGAATTATTAATTTAATAGAGGAATTAGAGGGATCTATGTTAATCCTAGTAATCTCCATAATTGATCGATTTACTCATTAGCGGTTTCACCTTTAATCTATTGATTGTTGCCTCACCAAGATTTCGCTCATACTCGGAACGGTCATTAATTCTAAATACCCATTTTTCTAACCAAGCATTCACTGCATCTGCAGAGGCACTTACCTTGTCCCATTCCAAGTAGAATTCATTGTCCCGGTCGTAGTAGCCTTGTGCATATGATGGATGGCAGGCGAACGGAACATGACAAACTGCATCAACGATGATGTCTGGGATTATTGTTCGATTGGGATCGGAGCGAATTACAGACTCGTCAACTATTTCTTCGGCGGTTAAAATAACTTTTTTTGCAGCAAAAGCAGCTTCTTTTTGCTCTCCAATAATTCCCCAAAGATGAGCATTTCCATTTTCATCCGCACGTTGAACGTGCACTATGGCCACATCTGGGTTGAGGGCCGGGACAACAATTACATCTTTGCCGCCATAAGGATCGGGGATCCGTTTGATAAGCGGATTTACTTGTTCTAGATCCTGCACACCCACCTGATTCATGGGGAGGAAAGGTAAGCCTGAAGCTCCTGCTTGTAGGCGGGTGATCATGCCATAGTGGGAATATTCTTCCCATTCCAGATCCCCTCGTTCGACCGCCCCTCGAATAATGCGCAAGGATCCAACCCCTGGATTCCCCATGTATGACCAAATTACTTTGCGGGCGCATCCCGCTGCCACCATTTGATCATATATTAGGTCTGGTGTTGCCCGGGCGAGGACAAGGTTTCGAAAGTTTTGCCTAATGATTTCATGCCCGGCAGCGAAGGGAATTAAATGGGTAAATCCGGCCGCATATATCAAATCTCCGTCTTCTATGTGAGTAGAAATTGCATCAGAAAGAGATGTCAATTTTGTCATTATCTTTTAGTTTCTTATTTTCTTTTTCTTCTTTACGTTTCTTAGCTTCTTCACGTAATTTTCGGATCCAGTTAAAACGACCCGAGGAGGGTGGTGCTTTGGCACGCCGTCGAAATGCGATCCCGACTACCAGAAGAATTAAACTGATTACCAATAAATCAAAATCAGGCTGGTCAGCGAAATCTGATGCCATGAATAAAATAAATAAGAATATCCCCAGGACAAATAAAAACGTCCCAATTCTAGGAGTGATCTCTCGTTCGTCATAAGGGTCTTGATCCATTTGATGAAGCCTTTGTTAATATTAATCAGAATTCTGATGGAGGTAATCTTTTCTGTCTTCTATTTCATTTAAATCCTTTATTATAAAACTGTCCCCTTCGTAAACACAGAAGGGGACTATAGGGGATTGTTTCACTTTATTAGAGTTCGGACTTGCTCATGCATGTACTGCTGCACATAGTAAAGGCCGCCGCTATTCTTTCCTGATGATCCTGATCCTTTCCAGCCTCCGAAGGGTTGAAAACCAGGCCAAGCGCCCGTGGTTGCCCCTTGGGGACGGTTGGCATAAATTACACCTGCTTCAGCGTTATCAAAGAACCATTTCACTTCTTTATCCGAGCCATAGAATCCAGCCGTCAAACCATAATTTACGTTGTTGGCGATTACCATGGCTTCGTCTAAATTTTTAACTTTGCCGATCGTAGTGATCGGCAGGAACATTTCATGTTGCCATACTCGATGATCGAAAGGCAAGTCTGTAACGAATGTCGGCTCGCAGAAATACCCCTTATCGAAAATGCCACCAGTTTTTACATTTCCGCCGGTTAAGAACACGCCCCCAGCCTGATTAATTTCTTCTGTAAAATTCTTGAAATCATTATAAGAATTTTGATTAATGACCGGACCAAGATAGACATCTTGTTCTGTCGGATCACCGATTACGAGCCCTGCGGTCATTTCTTTTAATCGATGTAAAAGTTCATCATATACTGGCTCTTCAACGATAACGCGTGAGGCTGCCGAGCATTTTTGACCTTGCAACCCGAATGCCGATCGGATAATGCCCGTTGCGGCTCGCTCTAAATCCGCATTGCGGGAAACTATTGCCGGGTTTTTTCCACCCAGTTCCAAAATTACGGGACGAATATAGTTGCGGCTGGCAAAGTCGCGATACAGTTTCATCCCGACATCAAACGAACCAGTAAAGGTGGCGCCGTCCAAATCGGTGTTATCAACTAAGGCCTGCCCCAAAGTTGATCCAGGGCCAGTGACGTAGTTAAAAACACCCTCAGGTATCCCAGCATCACGCAGGCATTCAGCGAAAAGTCGTACGATCCAAGCCGTGTCAGTGGCAGGTTTAATTACGATTGTATTTCCAGCCACGAGTGCTGCTCCAGCAGGGCCACCGGTTAATGCGAAAGGAAAATTAAATGGTGAGATTACCAACCAGACACCGTACGGACGCATTACCGATTGGTTTGTGGCATCGTACCCCACCAAAGGATCCTTGCCCATCTCATTGATGAACCCGTTGTTTTCTTCCATCATCTGGGCTGCATATACCATCAAATCTGCAGTTTCTTGGACATCTCCTAAAGATTCCATTCTGTTCTTACCAACCTGGAGCGCCATGGCCGCGCCTAAGTCGAAGATCCGGTCTTCTATAACGGAAGCAGCTTTACGGACAAGTTTGACGCGCTCTTTCCAGGAGGTCTGACTCCATTTTGGGAATGCAGCACGTGCGGCAGCAATAGCTTGTTGCGCGTTATTTGCATCCCCAGTTTGCATGATGCCCAGAACCCAATCGGTATTTATCGGTGACCTATTCTCGTATTTATCATCTGCAAATACATCCTCCCCGTTAATGAGCATGCCATACTCTTTTCCCAGATTTTTTTTGAGGCTTGCCACAGATTTTTCAAACCCTGTGTGTAATTCATCTGGTGGGTTAAACATGGTTGCATAAGTCAGCTTGAAATCAGCCATTGGAATCTCCTGTACCGAAATTAATAGAAAATTCTAGTCTTTAGTTCTAAGGTATTTGCCAAGGGTAGTATTAAATTATTTATATATAGTATAGCGCATGCCCCAGCGCGAGTCAAAATATCTTGTTTTCAAGAAAGTGGATTTTGTATAAAGTAGTTATGCTCACCTAGCCGGAAAAATGTCTAAATGAATTGGTTAGATTCCTATGACCATGTTTGTAATAATCCCTTAATAATCTTCATGTAGAATAAATTGATTATAAGACTAAAGGAGTGATATGAAGTTTCGATTTCTATTGACATTTGGTTTGCTCACAGGATTTATTATCGCAAGTTGTGCCTCGGTTGTTGTGCCTGAACCTGTTCAAACCGAAGTACCACGGCAGCCTGAAGATCCTGTTGTGCAACCTGAAAAACCAGGTCAGCCCGAATTATCAAATCCTGTGGTCACTGAATTCCCCGTTATTATCACTACCGAACTTCCGGTAACAGAACCACAAGAAGTATTTGTTTCAAGGGGTGATCATCTTGTAGCTTCCGATCCAGCTTCTTTTAGCTTAACATCGGGAGATTTGCAATTCGTAGAGTTCATTCGTTTCACCTGACCTACTTGCCGCGCATTGGCGCCTATGGTTCATGGGCTTGAAGCTAAGTATTATGGAAAAATTAAATTTTCCTACCTAGATGCTAGCGATCCTGCAACGCAAGATTTTCAGCGCTCTTTGGGTTTCCGTTTTCAGCCGGAAATGTACCTCCTGGATGGAGATGGGAATGTTTTGCAAAAATGGATTGGATTTGTCACTGAGGAGCAACTTGAATCAGTGTTTGCAGAATATGTGAATTAATAGATTCGGGACCGGACAGCCTCCGCGTTAATAAGGAGGCTGTTTTTTAATTTAAATACCCGGCTATCTATACCTCACAGGTACTGGTGCCATTTTCTGGAGTTGCAAAAGGTGAAGATATCGGCCATGTTCCAGCCTGGAATTTTGTCACGTAATCTCTCATTTGATTGAAGTCGGTGTCCCAGACAAAGAGATCCTGTTTTGCAACCGGATCATAGACAGAGTCGGGTTTAAATAATTCACGCGGAAAGGTTGCAAATATGATATTACTCCTTGGCATTTGGGTGCCCAAACAAGCCAATTGACTAATTTGTTCAGGGGTTAGATCGGTTTGAATATTTCTTTTAATAGATGAAAGGATCCCTGGAATATGCGCAATCGTTTCTGGTTTGTCGAATTGTTCGCGTAGTGAGCACATGACTTGGTTTTGATGGTTTGCCCGTTTGAAGATGCTTACATTGCGGAGGCGTGCCAGTGTTAAGGCTTGCTCGCCAGAAAGATGTTGCTCACCTGGTGGAAAAATTAATCGTTTGCTTCTGTCGGAGGAGGTACGTCCATCTACACCATCAGGTAGGTTGATGTCAAGACCTCCGAGTTCATCTACCACCTCTACGAAAACGTTCATACTAACTGCGATATAGTGGTCTGCTTTCAAGCCGAAATTTAACTCAAGCGTACGTGCCAATAGCCCGGGTCCTTGACTGGGGTGATCCCAGAACTGCAAACCAGGGTTGCCATAGGTATAAGCAGAATTTAGTTTTTGGCGGTCAACACCCAAAGCATCTCGTACTTCTGGGATTCTGACCCACAGGTCACGAGGAAAAGCCAGTACTGTGATGCGCTGTGCTCTGTAGTCAACCCGTACGGCTCTGATCACGTCGGCGCGGCCATAACGGTAATCATCGGAACGCGAGTCAACCCCGATAGCAAGAATGCTCATTGTAGGCAAATTATTACAAGGCAAGAATGGAGATGAAGGGGTTTCAGCCCCGATTTTTATAGTGGTGGGAGCAAGTGTAATATTGGCTTGCTGCGTTGTGTGCGTAGCTGTCCAGGTGCCGGCCAGTTTTATTGGTGTTGAGGACTCTAGGGCGGGCCCTAATGGTTGTTGCAGCCACAGCTTATAAATATTTGAGGCTGAATTAATAATTACTAACGATAAAATGCAGCCTATACCTGTCAAAATGCTCAGGATAAGTTTTTGTGAATTTGACATTTGTAGCTAATTATACTTCTGTGATTTCTTCCACTTTATCCCTTATAATCCTGCCATCTTGGAAAACTTTTTTCGTATTCTAATATTCATATTTGGTTTGGCGGTTGTAATCAGTACGCTCTTCTCAGCGCTGTCTACCTTTGTATTGGCGCGCAGCGCGCGCAGTCCGATCAGTCGAATGGTATTTGGCATCTTGCGGCGCATATTTGAAAAAATAATGCACCTTGCTAAGACATTCTCACGCAAGGATGCTATTTTTGCTTATTATGCACCGATTGGACTTATGCTGCTTGTCCCGACCTGGTATGTGTTGATAACAATCGGATATTCCGCTATGTATTGGGCTCTGGGTGAGGGACCTATATTCACAACTCTCCGGTTGAGTGGCTCATCGTTGTTAACTCTTGGATTTGCAACCTCAGATTATATTTTGGTCAATTTTCTGGTGTTCTCAGAAGCAACGCTGGGCTTAATCCTGGTAGCTCTATTGATCGCCTATTTGCCGACAATGTATTCCGCCTTTTCCCGAAGGGAAGAGTCAGTTAACCTGTTGGAAGTGCGCGCGGGCAATCCACCCTCTTCGGTTGAGATGTTATTACGTTCCAATCGTATCCACGGCCTGGATAATTTGAGTTATTATTGGAGTTCATGGGAAAGGTGGTTTGCCGATATTGAGGAAAGCCACACAACGTTGCCGGCTTTGGTATTCTTTCGATCGCCACGTAATGAGAACTCATGGATCACAGCTGCCGGAACAGTTCTGGATGCGGCCGCGCTGACATTGTCTGCTATAAATATTCCATTCGAAGCCTCAGCGGCATTATGTATTCGTGCCGGATTCATATCTTTTCGGCGGATTGCAGGTTCTTTCGATTATGTCTTTCCAGCTGATCCTCATTTCCCCGAAACTCCCATAAGCGTTACTCAGAAAGAATTTGAATCCGTTCTAAATCAGTTGAGCGAAGCCGGCCTGCCTCTGAAGGCGGACAGAGATAAGGCCTGGCAGGATTTTGCTGGTTGGCGGGTTAATTATGACTTTACATTGTTGACGTTGTGCAGCCTGGTCATGGCTCCTCCCGCAACTTGGTCGAGTGATCGATCGCCCAAATTGACACTTCCACCCTTATTAATACCTCGGAAGAATAAGACGAGCATGTAATTATAAATTGATCTGATATGGAAGAATTAAATGATTGATCACCTTTTAGGATAGTAAAATGACAATTATTAGAAAAACCACTGACTTCGGCATCCCAGAGGGCGTTATTGCAATGATGAAGGGTATTATTTACGACATTGTTCCAAATGTAAAAATTGTTGAGATTTCTCAAATGGTCTCGCCACAAAATGTTCGCGAAGGCGCCATATATAATTGGCAAGGCAACGCCCTGCTTCCCATTAGGGCTCCGTACATGTCGGTGTTGTCGGAATCCGGGGTGTGGGACCAAACGAGACCTGATCGGTGCGTGTCGGGGCGACCAGCTTATCATTACGCCAGATAACGGACTGCTTACACCCATGATTTTGGATGCCGAACTGAAGGAGATTAAGATGGAATTTGTTCATCTAAATAAACCCAAATATTGGTTGCCGAAAATTAGTAACACATTCCATGGGCACGATATTTTTGCACCTACCGGTGCGTATCTAGCGTCTGGCATCCCCTTGAGGAAGTTGGGTACGCCTATTACAGACCCCGTCCGGTTGGATTTGACACAACCTGAAAAGACAGATAATGGCTGGTTGGCACATGTGACCGTTATCGACATATTTGGAAACCTGACTACTGATCTTCCTAGGGAGGCGCTAGTGGGATGTCATGATGTGCTGATAAAGGTTCGCAATCACGAGATCGAGGGCATCATCAAATCGTATGGATACAGTAGTGGGGGTGATCTCATTGCTGTTGTGGATAGCGAGGATTATATTGAAGTCGCAGTGGTCGATGGGGACGCCGCTAAAACTCTTGACGCGCAAGTAGGGGACATAGTAGAATTAATATCTAAAGCTGATCTTTGCAGTAAATGATTATTGTAAAATATTCAAATGTTTGTACCCAACTTGTTAATATTCAAGACTGACGAAAACATTAAATTTTCTGTCCCTATAGGAATAGTACCCTTTAGAGGAATTGCTTTGGGGGGGAATTGAGCGAAGCTCCTTTAATCGTTGAGAAACTCTCATTCCAGTACCGGACACGCCCTGAACTGGCGATTGAGAACATTTCCTTTGAGCTTAGACCAGGAGAGATGTTGTTGATCGCAGGTTCCAGTGGTTGTGGGAAAACCACATTGGCGCGCTGCATCAATGGTCTCATCCCTCGTAGTTATGGCGGTAAACGCAAAGGCCAGGTGTTAATAAATAATAAGGATGTGGCTGAATTTCCTTTGGCCGAAGTGGCACAGATTGTTGGAACGCTGCTGCAAGATCCAGAGCGTCAGATCGTGGCTAGCAATGTATATAATGAAATCGCTTTTGGCCCGGAAAACCTGGGTTTGCCAAGTGAAGAAATTGTTGAACGAATTGAAATGGCAATGCAACGCTTGAAAATTGGGTATCTGCGGGAACGCGAGACGTTTAGCCTTTCCGGTGGGGAGAAGCAAAAAGTAGCTCTGGCCGGGGTGCTCGCAATGAAACCGTCCATTTTGCTGTTAGATGAGCCGCTCTCTTCTCTCGACCCCGCTTCTGCATATGAAGCTCTGGATATCTTCCGCAGTCTGGCTGATGAGGGAAAAACAGTGTTGCTTATTGAACATCGTGTAGAGACTGCTATCGCTGCTCGCCCCGACCGATTAATGTACATGGAAGATGGTCAAGTCAAATACATGGGGCCCATAAAGCGCCTCCCAAAAGTGATCGATCATAAAAAGGTGAAATTACCTGCAGATTGGATCGTGGAACGGGTTAAAAGACAGAAAAATCCCCACATACCGCTCAGCAGACCAGAGGTCAAAGAACGAGGCGAGACGATGGTCTCATTCGAAAATGTTGCATTTCGTTATAGCGACGAAAATCCCTTTGTCTTACAAAATGTCAATCTAGAAATAAGTCATGGTGATCTGATAGCTGTGCTGGGACAAAATGGTGCGGGAAAATCTACGCTGGTAAAACACGCTATCGGCCTGCTTAAACCGACCCAGGGAAAAGTGCTTGTAGGAGGCCAGGATACGCGTAATATGAGTGTTGCACACATCGCCAATATAATTGGCTTTGTCTTTCAGAGTCCGAGCCATATGCTTTATGCGCCGACAGTGCGAGAAGAGCTCGAATTTGGCCCAATTAACCTGGATTTTACCAAAGAACAGGTTCACAAAACAGTTACGGAGAGTATGACAACCCTCAATTTAAATAGTTTAGAAGAATATCCACCTTTGGGCCTGTCGTTTGGGCAGCAAAAACGCACTACTATCGCAGCAGTGCTGGCCATGCGCACAAAGATAATGGTTATGGATGAGCCAACTTCTGGGCAAGATTACGCTAATTACACGCACTTTATGGATACTATGTGTTACCCAGAAGTGCACGATGACTCGATTCTTTCCGTAAATTATGCAGCCACGCTGTTCATTACACACGACCTTGATTTAGCAATTACGTATGCCAATCGCGTCCTCTTGGTAGGTGAGGGGACGATTGTGGCAGACGGCGCTCCGGAAGATGTTTTGAAGGATTTTAAACTGCTGGAGCGATGCCGTATACGACCTACCTCTCTTCTGAATTTGAACCTAAGCCTGCTTCCGAAAACCGGAGGGTTTATGCCGGCAGAAGACCTGGCGGCGTTCACTTGAGAATGATTATCCTTGTATCGGATGCCCTAAAATCGGGTTATCAGAGATAGAATCAGCATAGTTTTCAATTCATATATCTTAAGGAGATTAGGTATGACTAACAAATCCATTTGGGTGTTTGGGACCCGTCAGGTCGTGTTCGGTGCTATGGGAGCAGCGATATACGGTGTATTATCATGGACTACCCAATTTCTTCAGCTGCCTGCTGCCGGGAACGTCTCGTTCCGTCCCGCCGTAGCTGTGCTGGTTTTCTTCGGGATTGCGTATGGTCCTTGGGTTGGCCTACTGGCCGGCGTTATTGGTAATACTCTGGGCGACGCCCTGTCTGGCTGGGGTTTCTTCTGGAACTGGAGTCTGGGAAACGGGTTGATGGGATTAATCTCCGGTTTGGCGATGCCAATGATCAATGATTTTCGCGCCCGTGCGGACCTCATTAAGGGCATTACATGGGGCACAATTGGGATTGCTCTGGGTATGATATTTGCCTCGTTGACAGAAATATTCGTTGGTGGCATTAATCTTAATACTGCCGTAGTTGGCTACTTTCTGCCCGCATTTCTTGGCAACTTTATCGTGATACTCGTACTGTTACCTATCTTGATGACCGCCTTTGCAGGTGTCGCGGCGCGCAGGGGCCGCTAAATAACCAATGCTGGCGACCTGGAAGTATCGCCCACGCGATACCTTCATACAGAGCCTTGATCCTCGCACCCGGTTAATATTTCTCTTCTGTGTGATCTTTGGTTTGTCTATCCCACAGATTTGGGATTATCGCATCATCGTTCCTATTTTTGCGCTATCGCTAACCCTTTATTTTATAGCGAGAATTGAATGGATAGATGTGCGCCGTGCCTGGATCTTCATCATTGTGTTGGTCATTTTCATTGTCGGCTTGAACGCATTGCTTTCCGGGCGCGGTGGACCGCCTTCTGTTCTCCAGACCCAATCACCAACCCTTTTTGAAGTCCAATTTTATATCCCTGGCACGAAGTTGGGTTTTACCGTGCCGATCACCATTATTAAACTCTGGTTTGCTATTGTACAAATAACCCGAATGTTGACAATGGCGATCTTGGTAATCCCGATCCCATATACAATGGACCCAAATATTTATGGTGTAGCTTTTCGCCGAATGGGTGTTTCTGATAAAATTTCGTTTGCGATGGATCTGGCTTTTCGATTTTTGCCGACATTCGCGCGCGATTTTGCCACCACTGTCGATGCACAACGCGCCCGGGGTTATGAATTGGAAACTTTAAAAGGAGGAATAGCGGCTAAGCTTCGACGACTGGCACCCCTGATCATACCTGTAGTGATGCAAGCAACTGTCACCGGTGAAGATGTGATTGATGCAATGGATTTGCGTGCTTTCGATACGAATAAACGCACCTGGATTAAAGAGCTACATTATTCGTCGCGTGATCAAATTATGCTGGGTTTGGGCGTTTCAATATTTGTCGCCTGTTGTCTTTTGAAATGGGTTTTTGGTATCGGAGGGTTTTTCGTGCCACGCTTTTTCTTTGCACTTTTCGGATACTAACGTATTCGATAATTAAATAAACCGCCTGAATGGGCGGTTTATTTAATTCAAGATCTGTAGGTTTTCATACAAAAATGGGTAAATTAATTGCTAAGCTAAAATCTTCTTCCAATCTAAGGTGTCGGTAGCGATTCGCAAACGGTGGTTATCCTCCAAGGTGCGATAGGTTAGATTTGAAAATACTTTTTCGGCGATTTCCCGAGTTGTCTCGAGCGGGACAACCTCATCTTGGGTCCCGTGGATGATGGTTGTCGGAACGGATACAGATTCACGTTCCAAGTAAGGGGTGAACTCAGGTAGCATCAGGGCCGGGGCTAACAAAACCTGTTTCTCTACTTGCTCTGGGAATTCACATGTGAATATGGCGCCCATTAAGCCACCCAGCGATGAGCCAATTATGGTCCAGCCAGGCTTATCTCCAAGAATAGGGTAGAGCGCTTTCATTCGATTATCTAATGATCCGCTAAAGTCCGGTACGATTATTTCTGGGTAGGACTCTCGCATGACGCTGGCTTTGTGGGTTTGGCTGCTGCTCTCTTGACCGTGTAAAAAAATCATATTTCGTGTCATAGTTTCTAAGTTGCTTGTTCGGCGCGCATAATAATTGTTTGGATAATTGCACCGAGAATAAAGAATCCACCTGCTACCAAAGTAGACTCTAAGACATCCAGATTCGTAAATAAATCTGCTATTAAGAATGCGCCTGTAAGGGCAGTCGCAAACATAATCCCCCATTCTTTCAACAAAGCCAAAACAGCGGCGCCTATCACTGCACCCACGAAAAATATTAGACCAATGGAGCCTGAAAACTCAGTATCAAGAAATCCACGAGTTACAGTACTTCCATATTCAGTCAATATATATCCGCCGAACAGGAACCCGGTTACGATATATTTGCCTTCCGGGTAGACTATTTGGGGTAAGACAGCCAGCAAACCGATAGATCCAATCATCAGAAATTGCATCCAGAGCGGGTTCCCTAGGGCAAGAATTGTGTTAAGTTTTAGTCCTACTAACAATCCAATCCCTAATGAAAACAGCCAGTCCATTTCTCGACCAAGGATTAGCATGAGGCCGCCAAAAACGGCTTTCGCAATATTTAGCATTGTATTTTGTCCTATCGATAAGGTTTATTATTTACGGGAATGAAATCAAGCCTACTATAAACCAATTTTACTCGGATTTCAATCATTATGTAATACGCTGTTGCCGTAGCATTTCTCGTAAATTTTCTTGAAGATCTTGCGGAAAGGTGTCCAGATTTCGGCGTAGCATCACAGCAGTTAATGAGTTCTGTGAGCTTTCCAAGACTTCGTGTAGAAAATATTCCGTTTCAGATGGAGATTGTTCATAAAGAGCGTTAATTAGGTTGCCCAAATCTATTTGTAAAAATCCGCGTGCATTTTCAAAGACCGGTTGAATGATATCAAATATTCTCGGAAGATTATCATAGCTTTCATCCGAGATTATAGGTATAAGGGCTTGGATTCCATTTGACCAAAGGTGTTCCCGGGCTGGATGTAGCCATTCTCCAATGATGACCAAAAAATTATCCGGAGTTTCTTGGCGCATTCGCTCTAAGCTGGTTGTGAGTAATGCAAACCGAACATTTGAATCACGGACTTGTTGAGACCAGGCTGTTAGGCGAGCGAGTAGGCGCTCTTCCTGAGGTGGGATGCGGCCCAACAAGAATGCAGCCAACAATCGCGTTTCTAGAAAACCTTCGTCCCAGAGAAGATCTGCCAATTCAAGGGCATAATGCGGATTATCCATTGCCAATCTATTGATTTCTTGCTCAATTTTACGAATGACCATGGGTGGTGTGCGATAAGTGGGTAAGTTAGAGCGCGCAGCGATCGCTTTCTTTTTGCGTAATGATCGATTTACATAGAATTCCAGCGTTTCACGCAAATGCTTTACAAAATCTTCTGGCAAAAAGAAAAAGTCGGCCAAATGATTGGCTTGTTTCCGGAGTCGAGCTAGGTCAATCGCGGGCATTCAGAATTCAATTTGGAAATAAGTTAGAAGCGTCCATGATATTTAATACGCTCTAGCAAAGTAAACTTTTTTCTCAGCTTTCTCACCACAGACGATACACTTACCTGCACCCTCCGGTTGATCCATGACAATCACTCTTATGGTAGCCTTGGTGTCTTGTTTTACTTTTGCTTCACATTCACTTGATCCACACCACCATGACAGAGCCCATCCATCCTTGACGACTTCCTTTAATTCTTCATAATTTTTGGGATTATGGATGTTTGCATCGCGGAATTCAGTTGCCTTTTGGAGCATGGAATCTTGGATATCCGAGAGGACAGCATGAACGGTTTTGATTATGTCCGCTTGAGGGATAAAACTCTTCCCTTCGCGCCCAGGCACATCCCGTCTTGCAATCACAACTGAGCCTTTTTCAACATCCTTAGGTCCGATTTCGATACGCAAGGGAACACCACGTAATTCCCAATAGTTATATTTAAACCCAGGTGTGGCCTCATCGCGGTCATCCATCTTGATCCGAATGCCATCAGCTTTTAGATCTTCAAAAACCTTGTTGGCCACCGCCATCACTTTATCATTATCATCGCCTTTCTTGGTAATAGGCACAAGTACGACTTGAATAGGTGCGACCTTTGGAGGAAGTTTAAGGCCCTGATCGTCTCCATGTACCATAATAATTGCCCCGATCAGGCGTGTGGAAACACCCCAGGAGGTTGTATAGCAGTATTGTTGTTCGTTATTTTTGTCGAGAAATTGAATATCAAAAGCCTTTGCAAATTTTTGCCCAAAATAGTGCGAAGTGCCTGATTGCAAGGCCTTTGTATCGCCCATCATGGCTTCGATACTGGTTGACTCTAGCGCTCCGGCAAATTTTTCAGACTCTGTTTTAATGCCTTTTATAACTGGAATTGCTATGTCATTCGTTGCGAAGTCGGTGTAAACATCCAACATGCGATATGTTTCTTCATGCGCTTCTTCTGCGGTAGCATGAGCGGTGTGGCCTTCTTGCCAATAAAATTCTGAGGTTCGCAGGAATAGCTTGGTACGCAATTCCCAGCGCACAACGGAGCACCACTGGTTGATCAACAATGGTAAGTCACGCCAAGATTTGATCCACTTTGAATACATGTATCCAATGATGGTTTCTGAGGTAGGCCGCACTGCGAGTGGTTCTTCTAATTTTTCTCCGCCTCCATGTGTAACAACTGCTAACTCAGGCGCGAACCCTTCGACATGATCTTTTTCTTTTTCGAAAAACGACATTGGAATTAGCGTGGGAAAGGCTGCATTCACATGACCAGTTTCTTTGAACCGGCGATCAAGCCCAGCTTGCATATTTTCCCACAACGTCCAACCATAAGGACGAACCACCATGCATCCACGCACAGGCGCATAGTCTGCCAACTCGGCTTTTAAAACAAGTTGGTTGTACCACTCAGCGAAATTATCTTTTTTGTTTGGAAGTTTTTCGTCAGCCATAATTCCTCGTTGTTTGATGCTTTGATAGAACCAAATCAAATTTACAGACTTGATATAACCTGTTTTGTTAATTTGCTCTGGAACGTAGAATAGATTTACAAACTTATTTTTTCCACAGCCGATTTTACATTAGGGACAAAATGGATCCAATCTTGCTGCTTACTTGGCAAATACTCTTCAAAAGAACGAATTACCTGATCGAATACGGTCTGCCATCCGTCCCCGATCAGGATGAGCGGCCTACGGGGCAAAACCCCGACGACAGTCAGATTCCAGGTCAAGGATATTTCTGTTAATGTGCCAATTCCACCCGGTAACGCCAAGGCTGCATCGCAATCTTCGACCAGAACCTGTAAGCGTTCAACCAAGGTGGACTTGTGCCTAATTTCCTCGACCCACTGGTTGGCCTTGACGGATCTCCAGTTCTCAATCTCGTCACAGGTCACACCAATTACATGCCCACCGGCTTCTGCAGCACCGCGTGAGACTGCTTCCATCGTCCCGATATAACCGCCTGTCATTACGGTATCTCCGCGCTTGGCCAGAAGTTTGCCTAGTGTTAGGGCGTCCTTATATGCTGCACTATCTGGTTTGGGTTGTGATCCGCCAAAAACGCTAACATTCATAAATATTTTCTGCTTCGCTTATTTACTAACTCTATTTCCAATTTGTTGTGGGTGATGGTAACAAAAAACGGCTCACCTGGTAGGGAGCCGTTCATTTTAGTATCGGAATGAACCTATCCAGGGATAATTAGTTTAAGAAATTGCGGGGATGGGAACGGGTCCATGAACATGCATTCATTATATCCGAAATTCTTTAAATCGCAATAAAGTTTCTAGGTTGGATTACAATATTCAGCATGCATCTGATTCTTACACACGAACAAGGGGATTTCGATGCACTGGCATCACTCCTAGGCGCTTCGTTAGCAAACGAAGGGTCTCTTCCCGTTTTGCCAGGCCGTATTAACGAAAATGTGCGCTCCTTTATTAACCACTACGAAACTGAACTTCCCTTTATTGGAGCGCGTGAATTACCCCGCCTGAAGGTGAAAAATGTCACCTTAGTAGACACACAATCGTTGGGTGACCTTAAGGGGCTGGACCATGACACTTGTATTCGTGTAGTAGATCACCATCCGCAACGACCAGGTTTACAAGAAAATTGGGATTTAACAATTGAAAAGGTGGGTGCAACTATTACGATGTTGATTGAAGTTTTACAGAATCAAAAAACCAAGCTTTCTTCCTTACAGGCAACCTTATTTTTGCTGGGCATTTATGAAGATACCGGCTCCTTAACATATAGCCACACAACTTCAAGGGATGTTTACGCTGCTGGCTGGTTATTAGAACAAGGTGCGAGCCTGAAAATCGCGGGTGAATATCTTAATCCGCCCTTATCTGTCGATCAGATTAAAGTGTATGATGACTTGCTGGAAAAAGCCCAAACTCATCAGATAAATGGACATCGGGTAGTCATCGCATATAGCGATGCGAGTATAGTTAACGAAGAAATTTCTCCATTGGCACACAGATTGCGAGATCTGCTCGACCCAGACGCTCTATTTGTTTTGGTTACAACCCCGGCCGGTATCCGGATTGTGGCTCGCTCAACGAGTGATTCGATTGATGTTTCAAAGGTCATGGCCTTATTTGATGGAGGTGGTCATGATCGCGCTGCTTCGGCTTTAATTCGGACTATGAAAGGGCAGCAAGCACCAGGGATTGATGAGGCCTGCAAAGGCCTGTTAAAGGTTCTGCCGAAATTTGTCAAGCCATCGGTTACCATCGCCCAAATCATGTCTCGGGGTGCGCATGTGCTTGCACCAAATACACCTGTTAAGCAGGTCGCCCAGTTAATGCAACGGACTGGCTTCGAGGGGTATCCTGTTGTGGAAAAGGGTAGGGTAATCGGCTTGTTAAACAGGCGCGCGGTTGACCGAGCGGTATCCCACAAGCTTGAACTCACTGCAGCCAGCCTAATGGAAGCTGGCGAAGTAACAGTGCGGGTTGAGGACTCGCTGCAACATTTACAATCTCGCATGCTTGATACGGGTTGGGGGCAGGTGCCAGTTGTAAATTCACATAAAGAGGTGATTGGGATTGTCACCCGCACAGATTTGTTAAAGACTTTATCAGCGCCCATGTTAAAGTATGGAATGAGAAATCTAGCCAGCCGATTAAAAGATGCCTTACAGCCTGCTCGTTTGGAGCTGATCCAACGGGTGGCTGATTTAGGTGCTGAAAAACAAATGGCAGTTTACATCGTGGGTGGATTTGTGCGAGATTTGCTCTTGGAAAAACCAAGCTTAGATTTTGATATGGTCGTAGAGGGCGATGCGATTGCTTTGGGAAAGTTATTGGCCAAAAAATATGGCGGTCGCGTAACCAGCCATGCCCGTTTTGGGACAGCAAAATGGTTCCTGCTTGAGCATTCAAGCGCTAAGCCCTCGACATTAGATTTGATTTCTGCTCGAACTGAATTTTATGAGCATCCGACCGCGCTGCCAACCGTTCAACGCGGCAGCATCAAGCTAGACCTGCACCGTCGCGATTTTACGATCAATACCCTCGCTCTGCGTCTAGACGGTCATTACTACGGCGAATTACAAGACCACTGGGGTGGTTTGGGCGACCTTGAGCGGGGAATAATTCGTGTGCTACATTCTTTATCCTTTGTCGACGATCCTACGCGCATGCTGCGGGCGGTGAGGTATGAACAACGCTATGGATTTGAAATTGAAGCTCGGACCCTGGAGTTGATGGAGGAAGCTATTCCATTACTTGAAAAGCTTTCTTCAGAACGCTTGCGGCATGAGCTTGACTGGATTCTTGACGAGCCTAATTGGTTTGAAATATTGACTAGGCTGGACGATTTGGAATTGTTGCGGGCCATCCATTCGGATTTGGGTCCGCCGGAGTTCAAGTTGGACTCCTTAAAAGACGACCTCGGCTCACTTCCTTCTTTGGGCGTGCTACCGTCAAGGCGGACTTTGGCATGGTTAATGTGGTTGACTCCGGCTGATCAAACTTCGATTAATAAGATTTCTCGCCATCTGCGATTCCCAACTGCTTTACGGAAGCTCCTATTGGCTGCCTCCGGCCTGTGTGCGGACTTACCTTCTCTCAAGGGTTCAAAGCCGAGCGGGTGGGTATCTTATCTCGATAATGTCCCTGAGTTAGCAATCTTGGCTGTAACATTCATGCTCAAAGGCAAACCAAAACATACTTTGAATAAATATCTTAAAGAATGGCGACAAGTCCAACCAAAAACAAGAGGCTCCGATTTGAAAAAACGCGGGCTGCCTCCTGGGCCCAAATACCAAAGTATCTTAGATCAATTGCGGAATGCCTGGTTAGACGGAAAGGTTAAAACCTTAAAAGGTGAACTGGCCTTATTAGAGAAATTAATTCGATAGGATTCCGGATTGGGTGGTTATAATTAAGCTATGGAATTACAAAACTATCTCGACTTTGCTACTGAACTGGCCTACCGGGCCGGACGGATTACATTAGGATATTTCAATACTGGCGTTCAACCAGAGTTCAAATCCGACGACACCCCTGTCACAGTTGCCGATAAAGCCGCGGAACAATATATCCGTGCTGAAATTGAACGAGCATATCCTAGCCACGCCATTGTAGGAGAAGAATTTGGCGAGACAGTTGGTGAGCAAGAGCCCATCCGTTGGTATATCGATCCTATTGATGGCACCAAATCATTTATGCATGCTGTGCCGCTCTATTCTGTTCTGATAGGCTTAGAAATTGAGGGCACCATTCGAGTTGGGGCTGCTTATTTTCCAGGGACAGATGAGATGCTCAATGCAGCAGATGGGCTGGGTTGTTGGTGGAATGGCAGACGAGCGAAGGTGTCCAAAGAAGACCGTTTGGACCGGGCTTGTATTTGTTACGGGTCCTGGAAAAGTTTTGAAAATCGAACGCCCGGATCCTTCGCGCGCATTTCAGATGCAGTCTATATGACCCGTGGTTGGAGTGACGCCTACGGATATCTATTAGTTGCCACTGGACGTGCTGAAGCTGCGTTTGACCCGATCATGAATGTTTGGGATTGTGCACCTTTTCCGGTTATTTTTCGTGAAGCTGGTGGCTATTTTGGCAATTGGCGTGGAGAAGAAGGGCACGAACATGGAGAATCTGTGGCGACGAACGCTGCTTTGAAGTCAAAAATCCTGGATTTGGTTCGAGATGCCTAATAACGTTGGATGGGTGGATTCATTGTTTAAACAAAATAATATAATTTGATTATTGGTAATGTCTGACCAATTCCGAAGCGTAGCTTTTGCCTACGCTCTTCTTGTTTTCTTCTAACCAGTCAGCCAATCGGGTTTTGCAACGAGGGGATTCCTTGGAAACCAAGATATCGGCCATCAGACCATCCACTTCCTCTGGCGTAAGTAATACATCCCTTACAAATAGACTCAAGAATTGAGCTGCAGCCAGGGCAAGTTTTGGGGGAATGTGTAGCAAACTACGCTTGAGTCCGAGCGTGTCGGCGATCAATCTGATTAGCTCTTCGAAAGTGTAAATATCCGGTCCAACCGCATCCCAAATCAGATTTTCCTTCGCGTAGCCAACTTCTAGCGCTAATTTTGCCAGATCATCCACAAAAACAGGTTGGATACGGTACGTTCCGTCGCCGGGAATTGCAAAAAAGGGAAAGCGTCGCAATAGCCAAGCGATATTGTTGATCAATATATCTTCCACCCCAAATAATACTGTTGGCCGCAAGATGGCGTAAGACAGACCAGATTCCCTCACAGTTTGCTCATTAGCAGCCTTGCCCCAATAATATGGCAAATGTGAGTCGAGAGAGGGGTTGCAAATACTGATATGAACGACTCGCTGGACCCCTGCCGCAACCGCAGCTTTTATTAGGGTACGTGTGTTTTCGACAGCACGTGGTTGGGTGTTTTTTCCACGATCGAAGCGGACCCAATAGGTATTGTAAAGTGTCTGAACATTGGTGAGGGATTTTTCTAATTCGGTGCCATCCTCGAAATTTAACGGGTAGGCCACCACTCTTCCATCAAAGGGATCAGGCCTATTCGGGTGTCCAGTAAGTGTGATAACTTGCTCACCGCGATCCAGTAAGCGGTGGGCAATGTATTTACCCGAATAAGAATATGCACCTGTGACTGCGGTTTTCATGATCTCTCCTTACTTTAAAATGGACAGGATTTTTTCTACGGTCGTAATTCCCATTCCTTCCAAGCGCACCACGGATTTCACGAGCCCATCCAGGGCATCAAAAAAAGATTGCAAAGCACGCAGACGCTCAAGTAGAAATTGGTGCTCCGTTTCATTTTCAGATCCAACCCCTTCTTCTAGTTTTTCCAAGGCTTTGCTTACAGACTGGATGGCAAGCTCGAATTCGTTATTTTGACGTTCTTTGAGTATGGCCCGAATGGATTTGTAAAAATCAGTTTCGGCCTCGTAGTAATCCTTGCGGTCACCTAGTTTGGTCGACAGACGTACTAGGCCCATTCGGGACAAAGCACGAACGTTGGTACTGATCGCACCTTTGGTCAAGCCTGAGTTTTGAACAAGCTCATCTAGGGAGAGGGGTGTTGGAGATAGGTACAGCACCCCAAATATGGCCCCCATACCCTTTGGAAAACCCCAAAATTTGCTGATCTGGCTAAGGCCCTCAGTAAAATCCTGTTTTAGTTGAGTGAGTTGATCTGTCATAATTAATTAAATTTAGAACGTTTAGTAAATACTAAACGTAGTATATTGTATATTTATCCAACTGTCAAGAAGATAGCCGCAATGGAGAAGATGGTTGTATCAAGATCTACATCCATTGACTCGGGGTTTCAAAAATTAATTCCTACTCTTGTATTTGATCCAAAAATGATGTATAGTCTAGACATAAATTGTCGTGTTTTCTGAGTATAAATAATGGCACAATCGCAATAGCTCTTATGAATGATAGGAAAGACGGCCTTAGGATTAAAGTTCTAAAAGAAGAGCAATACCTAGTCGCAAACGTGAGCGGCACAATGTCTCTCGGGGGAGTTCGAGAATTGATCGACATTGTGGATTTCGAATCCAAAAATCATGGTTGGGATCTGTTCCTTGTCGACATGTTACAAACTGGACCGATTGCAAATGAAATGGATAGGTTTTACCTTGGCAAGTACGCTGCATTAAACCTACATTTGGGTTTAAGGGTTGCAATAGTGTATCCCAAAGAGTTTCGTAACAAGTTATTTGAGAATACTGCAACCAATCGGGGTGCAACACTGATCGTTGTAAGCGAAAAAGAAGAAGGAATTAAATGGTTGCTTGAGGGAATTCCCAACTACACAGCTAAAGGTAGTAATAAATAATCTAGCTCATAAGCCATGGACACTAAGCTCGATGATGTGACATAAAGGGATAGGTTCAAAAATCCGGACTTTCGGGGGAAATAACAATAGATTCAATTTGAATGGGAATCCTCAAGTTGATTTTGAGGATTCCCATTCTTTACATAAAGGTTTGTGCTCTGAGACTGCCTCGCCAATATTAATCCAATAAGAAAGACTATTCCCCCGTAAATTTAACGGTTACTGTCATGCCCCAGCGCATATTGGGTAATGTGTCTATTAATTCAACAGTGACTTTATAAACGATGTCACCTTGCTTTTCAGTATAATTTTGCCCAATTTCTATCACTAGCCCTTCAATTTCCATGTCTGGAATAGCATCCAATTTAATTAAGACAGTTTGACCATCACTAATTTCTACTACATCTAGTTCTGTTAAATCTGTGGTGATTACTATCCATTCAGAAAAATCCGCCACACTGACGGCAATCTCCCCCGGTATAATCGATTCTCCAGGTTTAATGTTCAGTCCGGCAATAGTTCCTTTAAACGGAGCTCGCAGTTCAACATCAGCGAGGGCGGCTTCTGCCGCTGCCAAGTGTGATTGGGCAGCTTCATATAGCGCTTCCGCTTTTGCTGTTTCGTCAGAGTCGCTTCCACTTGAGAGCTTCTCGTACTCCTTATCGGCTGCTTCGATTTGTGAGCGCGCACTTTCAAGAGTAGATTCTAATGTAGCCCATTTGATGGCTTTGTTGTATTCGGCCCATTTATCATCCAGACGCTTTTTGGTCTGCAAAGCGGTACTGCGATATACCTTTGGTTTATCAGGTTTGTCATTTTTGAGTTCCCGCTCAAGGCGTTCCTCCTGGTACTTGTAAGGTTCAAAATCGATGCGGGCCTGCTCTAAATTTGCAGCTGTGTAACTCAGTGCTTCGCTCGTGGTCATTTTTCTCAAGTCAGATGGGATGGCGAAGTTATCCATATCAATCTGGGCTTTGCGAGCGGCAGCATGCGCGTCCGCAAGATCCATCAAGGCGGTGGCATGTGCACTGTCAAATGCCTGTTCTGCAAGTAAAAAGGCTTCTACTGCATTGGCGAGTTCTGCTCTTTTGACTCCGCTATTCTCCAAGCTAGCTATCACTTGGCCTGCTTTTACTTGCTCACCCTCAACAACCAATACATCGCTCACGTTGCCACTCGCATGAAAAGCAATGTCTACAAAGCGGGTAGGCTCAATGCGGCCTTCTGCAATAATTACATTTTCAGTAACCACGGTTGGAACGGGTGTGCCTGCGGCGGAATCTTCAGCGCCATTTCCGCAAGCACTGACCAGAACTGCTAACATAACAGCAGAAGTGATTAAAAGATAAGGTTTCATGCTCATTTTCTCCTTGTGGAATATCCCATCTTGGGAAATAATTGATAGCTCTAAATTGTTTACGAATTTGATTAAACTTAGTTGCGGAACATTTTAGTTTTGTTTTATTTCTTCATGAAATAAACTCTGAAAATGATAAAAAGTTCAGGCGCATCGCAAGTTAATCATCCAACATTTGCTGTGATTCTCCGTGCATCCATTTGCGGCCATCCCGGGCAAGGAGATAAATTGCTTCGTCAGGTCCCCAGCTACCGGGTTTGTAGCCAGCCAGGGGCGGAGTCTGATGTGTTTCCCATATCTCCTGGATCGGGTCTATCAAGCTCCAGGCCATCTCTACTTCGTCTGCACGAGTAAATAGGGCGGCATCCCCTTGCAATGCGTCCAGTAACAAGCGATCATATGCAGCCGGAATAGCTGTCGGGCCGAAAAATTCGTCATAACGAAATTCCATATCTACGGAACGGGTTTCAGCAACGGTATCTGGAACTTTGGCCTCGAAACGCAAATGGACACCCTCGTTTGGTTGTAAATATAGAACCAGCATGTTTGAGGTCATACGCTGTCCAATGGGCATTGGGAACATAGTCATCGGTGGTTCCTTGAAACCGATGATAATGCGAGTGTGTTTTCCAGCCATACGCTTGCCGGTCCTTAGGTAGAAGGGCACACCCTGCCAACGCCAATTATTAATGAATAATCGCAGTGCTGCGTATGTGGGCGTGCTTGAGTTGTCTCTCACACCGGATTCATCCAAATAGCCATCATACTGTGCTCTGACGGTATTTTGTGAGACAGAATCACCAGTTAAAGGCTGAATCGCGCTTAATACTTTCACCTTTTCATTTCGTAATGCATCGGCGTTAAAATTTGCGGGCGGTTCCATTGCTACCAAAGTCACAAGTTGCAGCAAATGGTTCTGGACCATATCACGGAGTGCGCCGACTGTATCATAATATCCAGCGCGGTGCCCAACACCATCAGGTTCAGCGACTGTGATTTGAACAGAATCAATATAATTACGGTTCCACAAAGGTTCGAAAATTGTGTTTGCAAAGCGTGTGAACAGGATATTCTGGACTGTTTCTTTACCCAAATAGTGATCGATACGATAGATCTGATTTTCATTTAATACCCTGTGCATCTGCTGGTTAAGGTCTACCGCGGTGGCATGGTCAGTACCAAATGGTTTTTCGACTACTACCCGTCTCCAATTATCGTCTTCCTTCATTTGATTGGTAGCATCCAAATTTGAAAGAATTACGGGAAATAAACTGGGAGGGATTGACATATAATACAGACGATTTGCATTCCCCTTTTCGAGGGTTGCTATGGTCTTAGCAAGGGTTTCGAAATCTTTCTGTTCTTTATAGGAGCCCTGCTGATAGTGTAAGCGCGGGGCAAATAGACCCCATTCTTCCTCCGTGAATGTGTAACTTGCATACTTATCCAATCCCTTACGCAGGTGGGCTTGAAACTCTTCATCGCTAAAAGCTGTGCCCCCGAAGCCTATGAGTTGAAAATTTTTCGGAGATTTACGCTTGCGAAATAAATTAAAGAAAGAGGGAATAAGTTTACGCTGGGTCAGATCTCCAGATGCGCCAAAAATTATTATTGAGGTTGGTAATTTATTCATAAGGGTTAATTTTATTCGTCAGGGTTAGTGAAACTATTGAGAAAATTAGTTAGGGAGTGCTGCAAGAATACCTGTACCTTTTGTGTGCTGCGTAAAAATCTGAACTCTAATCTACCCACATTCCGCATAAAAAATGCGAATTTAGGGTGTTGAATGTAGGCAACCGTAAATTTCTCGTGTTTTGAGCGCCCATATTTCATAGATTAATGGGTGAGGCAGTAGAGAATTTATTCGGCCTTCTTTATAGCATGACCTCCAAATTGATTTCTAAGGGCTGAAAGCATGCGTGCGGTATAGTTTTCCTTATCTCGGCTAGCAAATCTCATCTGCAATGCCAAAGTTATGACAGGTGCGGGTACCTCAAGATCGATCGATTCAAACACGGTCCAGCGACCTTCACCCGAATCTGAGACCCAAGGTTCAATATCGCTCAATTCCTGGTTATCAGAAAGGGCGCGCTCAGTCAGGTCTAGCAGCCAGGAGCGGACAACACTACCATCCTGCCAGATCTTGGATATTTGATGTAGATCAAGCCCGAAATCTTCTTTTGCTTTCATGATGCTAAATCCCTCCGCAAAGGCTTGCATCATGCCATACTCAATACCATTGTGCATCATTTTGACAAAATGTCCTGAGCCATGCGGGCCGACATGGCCCCAGCCTTTGTCTGCGGCTGGTGCGAGGGTTTCAAATATCGGGCGGTGTCTTTCTACAACATCAGGTTGTCCGCCGATCATCAGGCTGTATCCGCCGCTCAAGCCCCATACCCCGCCGCTGGTGCCACAATCTAGAAAATGGATTCCTTTTGCCGCCAGCAGCTCGGCGTGTTTGATAGTCTCTTTGTAATTGGTATTACCGCCATCGATAAGAGTATCGCCCTTATCGAGGATATTAGACAATTGCTCAATCGTAGCGTCCGTTATTTTTCCTGCAGGCACCATTATCCAAACCGTACGGGGTGTTTCAAGGGTTTTAACTGCTTCATCAAGCGAAGCTACACTTTCTCCGCCAACCTTTACAAATGCCTCCTGCGAGGATGCGCTGGGCGCAAAGCCGATTACTTGATGGCCATTTTGGATTAATCGCTGGCCCATATTCAACCCCATTTTCCCTAAACCGATAATTGCAAGTTTCATAGTTCTTTCCTTTGTAATTGAGCGTAATAATTAAGTTATCTTAGATCCGGCTGCTTCATCCAGCAACCATATAATTTTTCCATCTTTTGGTTGGATGCGTTGGGCGGGATATCTTTTGGGCATGAAACTCCCGTTCAACACGCTGTTTAATACATCTGCTTTGTCTTCTCCAGTGACCAAAAAAATTATAGTCCGGGCGCTGTTGAAAATATGGGGTGATAATGTAACTCGCTGTGCCGGACGACCTTGATAATGGGCGCTAACAGCCAGAACAGGAGAAGATTCTGTTTCGTCAGAATTTGGGAAAAGGGAAGCTGTATGTCCATCTGCTCCCATTCCAAGCAAAACCAAATCAAATCTGGGCCATGTCAAACCGGGGTCGGAAAAACCTTCCATAAGTTGCGCATAGTCATTTACTGCATCAACAGGAATTAACTCTCCTTTAATCCGGTGTACATTTTCTTTCAAGATCGGCACATGCCTTAGCAATATATCCATTGCTTGCCGATAATTGCTAGCCTCATCTGTAGGTGAAACACAACGTTCATCGCCCCAGAAAACGGATGTTTTTTTCCAATCTATCTGGCTGCGATAGGGTTCCTCAGCTAATAATTGATAAAGTCCCGAGGGAGTGTTGCCACCCGATAATACCACTAGAAACCGTCCCCGCGCATTGATAGCCTCTCTTGCTGATTCGACCCATAGAAGAGAAGCGGCAAGGCTTAGTTCATTATTATCTTTGAAGATACGGATGTCTGCATTCGTCATTTGCTTATATGGCCTCTTAATTGCACCTATTATAATTAATTAATGGATAACTTTGAATAAGCAAAGAAGATTGGATTACGCTAAAATGCCGATAATAAATCTTGACAAATTGGAATCGCATCGATTACAAGCCTTCAATTTGCCACCCTACCCAAAACCTCAATCGATGTCCCAAGCGGAAGAAATTGGGTACAAACGCGGATATACCTATTTCTGGCCGAATAAAGGAATTGATCACCCAGCCAATGGCCAGCCGTGGCAGCCGATCGTTCCCTACCGAAGGACCACGACGAGTCCGGGACATATCACCTGGGGTTGGAAAGATGACGCGCTTGATAAACGCATATGGTACTATGCCAACGCAATATGCGATATTCTAAAAAAAGATCGGGCTGGTTTATCCTTTTTTTGGGGGGTTTTATATTGCGTATTATGAAACATGAGCCTATACTATTAACTAAGGATTTAGATGGATTCGGTCCAACCAATCAGAAGTTAGGCGCTGAACCCCAATGAATCGAAAAAAAGTAAAAGAAAAAATTCAGACGCAAGTCCTGCGGCAGAGCAGAAGACGCTGCGCGCTATGTGCAGGGCTGTCTTTTGACTACGAAATAAAGAAGGGTCAGATCGCACACCTCGATAGGAACCCTGAAAATAACGAAATTGAAAATT